>JACQQF010000007.1 GCA_016207095.1 Candidatus Methylomirabilota bacterium
AAATTAGGACATTACCCAGAACCCGGTAGTGTCAAGACGTCTGTCTAAGGTGCGGGGGCGGGCGTGGCTCCCACCGGCTACGTTTCAGGCGGGTCGGCCACAACCCAGGGTTAGGCGGCTGAGTGCTCCCTGACCTGCCATCCGGGAAAGACCAGGACGGCAGGATGACACCTGAGCGCGGCGGCAATCACCTTAGCTCGCTCAACTCCGAGCCGGACTCGATCATTCTCAATCGCCGAGATCGTTGCTTGCGCGATACCGGTCAGTCTTGCCAGCTCATTCTGGCTGTACCCCTGCAACTCTCGGATGATTCGCACCGACTCTCCGACCGACACGTCGATAGTCTTCTTGGCACGCCTGAAATTCCTCATCCTACTGCCTCCGATACTCGTGCGGGGTAACGCTGACGACCTGGAAAATGGCCTCGCTGGCAATCGCCCTGTAGATCACGCGATACTGCGATCCAAGGCGCGAAGAACGATACCCCCGCCATTCTCCTCGCAAGGCTTCGTCGTGAAAGCCCCTGATTACGCCAAGACCCAGGGGGCCTGAAACCATCGCGACATCCTTCCATTTCTCATATCGTTTGAGGACCTCCACAGGGAGCACGTCCAGTTGCTTCGCCACCCGGCGATGTTCGTAGACCCCCCACATGGAGGGAATACTACCTATATCTAATAAGGTATGTCAAGAGAGGAGAACGGTTTTTATGAATTTGACAGTGGCAACCTTACATGGTAGGTTGCGCGGCGAGATGCGCTGGAGAGCTTCCTTGATTGCAGTCTTGGCTCTGGTGGTAGCCGGGTGCGGCCAGAACGGGAACGACGCGGCAAGCCGAGGGAAGCAGGTCTATCTGACGGAGTGCATCGCGTGCCACAACCCTGACCCGGCACGGGACGGGGTGCTCGGGCCGGCGATCAAGGGCGCTTCACGAGAACTGCTGGAAGCGAAGGTCCTCCGCGGGGCCTACCCGCCGGGCTACACCCCAAAACGGGCCACCGCTCTGATGCCCCCGATACCAAAGCTCGCGCCGAAGATCCCCGACTTGGCGGCCTTCCTGCGCTGATCCGCGTTACCCCCTCATGACGGTCTCGAACAGCAAGTAGAAGACCACCGCAAGGATGAATCCCGCATGGATAGTGCCTTTGATCGTGCTGAGCGGTTTCTTGGTCGGGCCCGACGTGCCGCACAGAGCGTTCAGCTCGACCGCCACGGTGATGGCCGCGCAGAGGACCGCCATCGTGACCTTCTGCCCACGGGTCACCGAGCCGACAAGCGACAGGTGGCTGGCCGCCCCCATGTAGAAGAGCATCGGGATCGAAAACAGGGTGTTGGTCCGGGAGGCGAAGCCCGCACGCTGGCCCAACGCAGCGGCCTCCGGGATCGCCTGACCGCCCTGCGCCACCTGCGTGGCCGACGCGATCACCACTTTCTGATTCGGCCAGATCACGAACCAGACATTGGCCCACATGAAGGTCCCCAGCGTCCCGCCCAGGAAGATCGCCCAGCCATAGGAGGTATTGAAGAACCCCCGAATCCCGAGCACCCCCATCCTGTGGAGAATGATCACCAAGCCACTCAGGAATGTGACCATGGCGCCCCAGCGGAACCACCAGAGGGCGCGCGGCACCAGCTTCTGAATCGCGCCGCTGCGGACGGGCGGCTCGGTCTCGGCGAAGAACGGCGTCTGGACGAAATTGAAGTAGTAAAGGAGCCCGATCCACGTAATGCCCGCAAGAAAATGGATCCACCGCAATAGGAAGAGCAGCCCCTCCGTGCTCATCAGCGCCATAAACTCCCCTCCCCTACGCGCGCGGCAGGCACCAGCCCTGTTGGTGCGGAGGCGGCACGCATCATGACAAGTCGAGTGTTGGAGCGCGGACCACGACCCTCAGGGGCGGCCCCTGCGTCTGGTCCGTGTACTGATGCTGTTGAACGGATGAAAGGTTAACGGCCATCGGCTAGCCGCCGGGTTCGTCCTCGACGAAGTGCAGTCGGCATTGCCTGAGCCATGTCAGTGGTGGGTCGAGGCTGGGGTCAGCCCCTACGCCGTGAAGGACGACCCACAGCCGCAGCCGCCCTTCGCGTTGGGGTTCTTCAGGCTGAAGCCGGCCCCTTGCAGGCCGTCGATGTAGTCGAGCTCCGTCCCGGCGAGGTAGAGGTAGCTCTTCGGGTCCACGAGGACCTTGGCGCCGTGGGCCTCGAAGACCTGGTCGGCCGGCTGGGGCTGGTCGAACTCGAGCTGGTAGGAGAGGCCGGAGCA
>JACQQF010000043.1 GCA_016207095.1 Candidatus Methylomirabilota bacterium
CGAAGGATACTTCGCTCGACTGAAACAAAGGTACCGACAGCACCGAGGTCTGGCGCAACGTCATCGCCAAGCTTACTTTCGATGGTATTTGCATCTGTGCCCGAGATAAAAATGACCAACACTTTTTGGACATTATTCCCACAATGACACCTCATTTAACGCGTGTGTATTAGGGCGAAGCTATCAGGCTGACATCGAAACAGCGTCGAAGATGCACAGGACCGTTCGCCCTTTGCAGGCCGGCGGGCGGACCCTCGAAGACCTGCGGGAGCTGGCGCGCGAGGACGAGCGAGTAACAGTCTGTCTCGGCTCGGGTGATCCGGGCTGCGGGCGGCCGCAGGAGCAGGTAAACTCCTGCAAAGACCCTCGCCCCTCGCCGACCCACGCTGGTCACAGATCCTTACAACCGCGGTGACCAGACCATAGCCACGTCTCAGCGGTGTCTATCTCTGTTTTTGGGTGGTCCCGTTCTGCTTGCAACATCGTCGATCGTATGTTAGGTTTCCTCGTCGTAACATCCCCAGGGGGTCGCGGTTAAGCGACCATCATGTGACCTCGTCCAAGCAGTAAAGATCACGACTTTGCCGAAGGAGATTACCGTGGTCGCTATGCACAACACCAACCCCGAGGTCGGCGCGGGCTTTTTCGCCTTGCCGCGCGTGGGCCGCGTCGTCGCCGTGCAGCCTCCCGTGAGCTGAGTCGTCGCGGCAGACCTGGCCTCGGCCAAGTGCATCCCCGACGGGACCGGCGCGGCCTAGGCCGCCGTGCATGCCTGACGACAGCGCAGCACGACATCCAGCACGCCCTGAGCACGAGTTTAGCATCAGGTGCGGCAAGCGAAGCGTCTCAAGAATGGCTCTGACCAGAACCGGTACGGGATCACGCAGAAGGCACACGCCCTTCCTCTTAGCGGCGGAGGTGCTGATGCCCGACTATCTCACTTGCTACCGTGAAGCCCGCCGACAGCCGGTGGGCCGGGTCTTTCGTTTCGCATACGGAGAACAGCATGCCGAAATCGCTTGTGGAGCGACAGCACTCGCGTGGCGCTCGAGCACTCCTCCTGCCCTTGGCGGTCGTCGCGACCTGCACCGCATGTCTACGAAGTCTGCCCGAATGGAGCCCCATGAATCACGTTTCGACCGCTGCAGGTCACTCCTGGAAACCTCGGCCAGACCAGGTGCCTGCCTGGCTGCCCGCCAAGCAACTGCCGGGCATCCCGCCCGCGCTCAAACCGTTTGCCAGCGAGCTGACTCTCTCTCAGCTTGTCGATGTCGCCCTCCGCAATAGTCCGACCACGCAGCAGGCCTGGGAGCAGGCGCGCGCGGCCGCGGCGGCCTGGGCCGAGGCCCGCGGCAGCTACTATCCCGCCATCAGCGGCAGCCTGTCCGGTCAATACGGAAGGGGTGGGCAGACTCAGGGGGCGTCGTCCTTCACAGAGGGGTTGGCCTCCTCGACGACGACGATCGGCGAGGCGAGTCTGACGCTGAGCTATCTCCTCCTCGACTTCGGCGGCCGCAATGCCACCGTGGAGCGAGCCCGCCAGGCGCTCTTGGCTGCCAACTGGAACCACAATCAGGCGATCCTTGATCTGCTTCGCAACGTGGTGCAGGCCTACCACACGCTCCTGGGCTACAAGGCGCAAACGGAGGCCGCAACGGCAAGCGTCGCCGAGGCTCAGACGAGCCTCCTGGCCGCCGAGGCAAGGCTACAAGCGGGAGTGACCACGATCGCCGACGTGCTGCAGGCCCGGGCGACCCTGCAGCAGGTGCGGGTCAGTCTCGAAGGCGCCCGAGGCGCCGTGGAGACCTCCCGAGGGGCTCTGGCCACGGCCGTCGGGTGGCCCGCTAACACCGCCTTCGACGTCGCACAGGAACCCAAGGATCCCCCCCTCGACGCCCTCGGCCAGAACGTGGAGGCGCTGATCGAGCAGGCACGGCGTAATCGCCCTGATCTCGCAGCCGTCCGGGCCTCGGTGCTCCGGAAAGAAGCCGAATTGCGTCGAGCTGAGTCCGCCCTCTGGCCCCAGCTCGTCGGGAGCGCCTTCGTGGAGGGGGAGATCGTCTGGGGCAACGGCGCGGGCAGCAACCCCGGTTACGCCGTAGGGGTCGAGCTCCAGATCCCGATCTTCCAGGGGTTCGCGCTGGAAAACGCGGTGCGTGCGGCCCGCGCCAACCTGGAGGCTGCCCGGTCAGCCCTCCAGCTCCAGGAGCAAGCAGTCATCGGGGACGTCTGGACGGCATACTTCAACTTCCGCACCGCAGCGCTCCAACTCGAGGCGAGCGAGGCCCTCCTGGCGAGCGCGGCGCAGGCCCATCAGGCGTCGCTGGCTCGCTACCGCGCGGGAGTTGCGGACCTCGTGGAGCTGCTCAATGCTCAGCGCATGCTCACTGGAGGACGCGCCCAGCGTATCCAAGCCAGGACGGGCCTCTATACGTCCTACGCGCAGCTCGTCCGCGCCATTGGAGCGGAGCTTCGGGTCGGATCACCTGGCGGTGGCGTCGCGCCCAGCCGTGAAGGGAGGAACGCGCTACGTGAAAAGAACTGAGCGACGCGGCCTCTCTGACCATTGGGGAGCCGTTGTGTTGGCCTTTGGGTTCACGTGTGCCGCGCTGGCAGGCTGCGACCGCAAGCGGGAAGGCCCTCCGCCTGTCCCGGCCGTCACGGTGGCCGAAGTGACCCAACAGACGATCCCGGTATACCTCGAGTACGTGGGGACGACCGAGGCCGTAAGGTCGGTAGACATCCGCGCACGGGTAGAGGGCTTTCTTCAGCGGCGGGCGTTTACTGAGGGCGCCGACGTGAAGGAGGGCGATCTGCTCTTCATCATCGATCCCAGCCCGTACCAGGCCCAGCTTGAAAGCGCCCTGGCGCAGCTTGCCAAGGACGAGGCCGCGTTGGCCTACGCCCAAAAGCAGGTAGAGCGCTACCGGCCTCTCTTGGACAAGGAGTTCGTGACGCGAGAAGCCTTCGAGCAGTTTCGCACCAAGGCGGAGGAGGCGGCGGCGGCGGTAGCGGGCGATCGCGCGGCCGTCAAACAGGCCGGTCTGAACTTGAGCTACTGCACGATGCGCGCCCCGCTCAACGGGCGCATCGGAGAGGCGGTCGTAAAGGTCGGTAACCTCGTCGGCCCGGGTCAGAACACGGTGCTGGCCAGGATTGTCCAACTCGATCCGATCTACGTCTATTTCAGCGCCAGCGAGCGTGAGCTTCCTCAGATGCGGAAGCAGCAGGAGCGGGCAGAGCTCCTGGTAACGGCGGCGCTTCCCGATGAGAGCACACACCCACACCGGGGAAGGGTGGACTTCTTCAGTAACACCGTGGATCCTTTGACGGCCACCATTAAGCTGCGCGCCGTAGTCCCGAACCCCGGGAAGACGCTGCTGCCAGGGCAGTACGCCAGGGTCCGCCTGCTTCTAGGCAACAAACCCGACGCGCTCCTCATTCCAGAGCGGGCGATTCAGCAGGATCAGGGAGGCGCCTCCGTCTTCGTCGTCAGCCAGGACAACAGGGTTCAAGGTCGGGGCGTGGTCGTGGGCGCCGCACACCAGGGCATGCGAGTCATCGAGAGGGGCGTCACGCTCGGCGAGCGGGTGATCATAGAGGGTCTGCAGAAGGTTCGGCCGGGTATGGAAGTACAGCCCAAGCTCACCTCCCCGGGGCAGGCCTCGACCCTCACGCCGGCGTCCCCGCGGCTGCCGCCGGGGTCGTCGAATTAGGACGCACCCGGACCGATACTGACGGCCGCGCCGGACGAGGATGGATAGATAGCGCTCGCCCCACCAAGGAGCGCACGGCGATCCCGGGCAGCCCGATCGACCGAACGCGCCACCGCTGAATTAAGGGAGCGGCACCAGAACGGAGTAGGGGAGAGCCATCGTGGTTAACTTCTTCATCCAGCGCCCCATCTTCGCTTCCGTCATCGCGATCGTCGTCGTGCTGGCCGGTGCCGTCTCGATCCCCACGCTTCCCGTCACGCAATTTCCCCCAATCGCGCCGCCCACGGTCCAGGTCAGCGCCACCTATACAGGCGCGAGCGCGGAGGTCGTAGAACGCACCGTTACCACGCCCATCGAGGAGCAGCTCAATGGTGTGAAGGGCATGATGTACATGTCCTCCCGGAGCTCCAACGACGGAAGTATGACCCTCACCGTGACCTTCGAGATCGGCTACGACCTGGACATCGCCGCGGTGGACGTGCAGAACCGCGTCGCGATTGCCCAAGCGCAGCTGCCGGAAGACGTCAGCCGGTATGGCATCACCGTCACGAAGCAGTCCACGGACTTCACCCTGGCGGTGAACCTGATCTCCCCGGACGGAAGGCATGACGACGTCTTCCTCAGCAACTATGCCGACATCCACGTCAGCGATGTGCTGAAACGGATCCCCGGCGTCGGCCAAGTGATCATCTACGGGGCGCGCACGTACTCGATGCGTCTTTGGCTTCGCCCTGACAAGCTGGCGAGCATGGGCCTGACGGCGCTGGACGTGGCGCAGGCGGTCCGTGAGCAGAACGCCCAGGTCGCCGCCGGCCAGATCGGTCAGCCTCCTGTTCCGCCTGGACAGCAGTTTCAGTACTCGATCACTACACTCGGTCGCCTCTCGGAGGCCTCCGAGTTTGAAAACATCATCATCCGGACCCGCGCCGACGGTTCCATAGTCCGGGTGAAGGACATCGCCCGTGTGGAACTCGGGGCTCAGGACTACGGCAGCTACGTCCGGCTGAACGGGACCCCCACCGCCAATATCGGCGTCTTCCAGCTCCCGGGCGGGAACGCCCTCGATGTGGCCCGCCGGGTCAGGGCCGAGATGGAGCGCCTCGCCCCGCGCTTTCCAGAGGGCGTCAAGTATACGATCATCTACGACACCACGATGTTCTTGACCGAATCGATCAAGGAGGTTCTGATCACGCTGCTCGAGGCCATCGCGTTGGTGTTCCTGGTGGTCTACGTCTTCCTCCAGAGCTGGCGTGCCACGCTGATCCCAGCTATCACCATCCCGGTGTCCCTGATCGGGACGTTCGCCTTCCTCAAGGCGCTCGGGTTCTCCGCGAACCTCCTGACCCTTTTTGGCGTGGTCCTGGCCATCGGCCTCGTGGTGGACGACGCGATCGTCGTCGTGGAGAACGTCACCCGCTTCATCAAGGAGAAGGGGATGCGACCTAGGGAGGCGGCCAGGGCCGCGATGGGCGAGGTCACCGGCCCCGTCGTCGCCACGTCCCTTGTGTTGATGGCCGTCTTCGTCCCTGTCGCCTTCATGCCCGGAATCAGCGGTCAGCTTTACAAACAGTTCGCCCTGACCATCGCCTGCTCGGTCGGGATCTCCACCCTGAACGCGCTTACCTTGAACCCAGCGCTGTGCGCCGTGTTGTTGCGCGCAGAAGCCGGACGGCAGGGTTGGTTCTTCACAAGGTTCAACCGGGCCTTCGACCGGACCGGGGTGGCCTACGAACGGTGGGTCAAGCTGCTGACCACGCGATGGAAGGCCGTTGTTGCCGTCTTCGTCGGACTACTTGGCGTGACCTACGCGTCGTTCAGGGTGGTTCCCACGGCCTTCGTCCCGGACGAGGACCAGGGCTACGTCATTGTCAACATTCAGGGGCCCGAGGGCTCGTCCCTCGAGCGCACGACCGAGGTGGTCGATCAGGTAGAGACGATCCTCCGCGCCACGCCGGGTGTCGCCAGCCTGCTGACGTTCGGCGGCGTGAGTTTCGTTACCGGAACCACTGCGTCCAATGAAGCGACGGTCTTGCCGATTTTCGAACCGTGGTCGAGGCGGAGATCGTCCGACCTGAAGCTGGAGGCCATCCTGGCCAATATACGCCCAAGGCTCGCCGCCATCTCCGGTGCGACCGTGGCGGCCTTTAATCCCCCATCAGTCCAGGGTGTGGGCTCGACCGGTGGCTTCCAGTTCGAGCTACAAGAGCTTGGCGGTGAGAGTCTCCAGACCCTCGCCAAGCTGACACAGGAAATGGTGGGGAGGGGCAATCAACAACCGGAACTCTCGGGACTGTTCAGCAGCTTCAGGGCCAGCACCCCGCAACTCTACGTTGAGCTCGACCGCACGAAGGCCAAGACCCTGGGCATCCCGATCACTGACGTGTTCAGCACCCTGCAAACTTACCTCGGCGCCCTCTACGTCAACGACTTCAATAAGTTCGGGCGGGTCTACCGGGTGTTCCTCCAGGCGGAAGACGCCTCTCGTGCGCGCCCGGAGGACATCACCCGACTCTACGTTCGGACTGGTGGGGGCGCCATGGTTCCACTCAGCACGCTCGTGAAGGTCCGGCCGGCGGTCGGGCCCCAGACCATCACGCACTACAACCTCTTCCGCACGGCCGAGATCGATGGGGCCGCCGCCCTTGGTTTCAGCTCCGGGCAGGCGATCGAGGCGATGCAGCGAATTGCCAAGGAAGTCCTTCCGGAGGGCATGGGCTACGAGTGGACCGGCCTCGCCTACCAGGAGCTCAAGGCCGGACACCAGGCTCCGATCATCTTCGCGTTGGCGCTCGCATGCGTCTTCCTATTCCTAGCTGCCCAGTACGAGAGCTGGTTGATGCCGTTGACAGTGATGTTGGCCGTGCCCTTGGCCCTGCTGGGCGCGCTGGGGGCCCAGTGGCTGCGCGGCCTCGCCAACGATGTCTACTGTCAGATCGGGCTGGTGATGCTGATCGGTCTGGCGAGTAAGAACGCGATCCTCATCGTGGAGTTCGCGAAGCGTCGCCGCAAGGAAGGCCTCTCCGCTCAAGAGGCAGCGATGGAGGCCGCTCACATCCGCTTGCGGCCCATTCTCATGACGGCGTTCGCATTTATTCTGGGCGTGGTCCCGCTGGTGCTGGCCGGTGGCGCGGGCGCCAACAGCCGCCACTCCCTTGGCACCGCCGTGTTCGGCGGCATGATCGTCTCCACGCTGCTGACTCTGCTGATCGTCCCGGTCTTCTATGTGGTCATCGAGGGCCTGAGGGAGCGCGTGTGGCGCGGTCGAGCCGAGCGTAGCCAGCCAGCATCCGGGCACCATGAGGGCGCAGACAGTCGCTGATTGAATCCTTGCCCATCGCCCGCAACCTGCCAGGATCACACTGAGCCCTACGCCATTCTCGTAGGGGATGTGCAGTTGCTGATGTTCGCCACCACGTCGGTCGCGAACGAGTTTGAGACCTAGCGAGACCAGGTGGCAGTGCACGCGCCCCATAGAAGTCTTGACACTAACCCTGGCTCTGCTATTCTTGGTGCGGGGGTGTCCGACACAGGAGTCGGGGACGCGGATGAGTGCCGGCCGGCCTCGCGACGGCCCCCCCCAAGTGTCCCAGTGCCTGGCCCCAAGACGCCTCCCGAGGGGCGTTCTAGTGCCGTTCCAACTATTTGCGCCGAAACACTGAGGCTAGGGCAAGGGATAGTTCTTAGCGGGACACCTGTCGGCGATTAGCCGCAACAAGTTGGAACGGCACTAGCTCAAAGGGCCTACCCGCCGAATCAAACCCCTTTTTAGGAGGGAATCGCCATGTTCCAACGCAATTTGGTAATAGCATTCGGCGTTGCAACCATGTTGATTCTGGCTGTCTTAGTCAGTGGCTCCGATGCCAAGAGCCTTGCGGGATTTCCGCAGCCACAGGTCCACCAGTCGTCGTCAGGAGTCCTGAGTCTCACCCTCCAGGCCACCATCGCTCGCAACCTCGTTCGAGATCCGACTACTGGTGAAACCCGACTCATAGAGACCCCGACCTACAACGGTACGATTCCAGGTCCCACCCTTCGTGCCAAACCGGGAGACAGCCTGGAGATTCTTCTTATCAACGACCTCCCCTCGAACCCCCTCGGGCAGCGCATGGGAGGCTTCCCACACGACCCATACTCAACAAATCTACACACTCATGGATTGACGGTTTCGCCACAAGGCATCTCGGATAACGTACTCCGCCTGATGGAGCCGGGGACCAGTAACCCCGTACGGGTCGAGATTCCCCCTGACCATCCGAGCGGCACATTCTGGTACCACCCCCACAAGCACGGATCGGTGAGCTTTCAGTTGTTCGGTGGCATGGCCGGCTTCCTGATCATAGGCGGCGGGCCCGGAACACTCGACAGCGTCCCTGAGGTGAAGAGCGCCCGGGAAGTCCTGATGGCCTTTCAGGAGATACGCACGGACAAGAATGGCCGGCTTCCCTTCGTCAATCCCGCGGCCACCCAGTTGGGGACGGATGGCAATAATCCTGGACTGTGGACTACGTTAGCGAACGGTAACTTCTATATCACGACAAACGGGATCACAAATCCCACTCTCCGTATGAGTCCTGGCGAGGTGCAGCGGTGGAGGCTCCTCAACGCCGCCTCGGGCGCCACGCTCGTGGTTGCCCTGGAAGACCACGGCTTGCACATCATCGCCAATGACGGGATCACGGTCCCCAACATGCAGACCCTGGCGCCGGGGCAGCCGTACGTGTTAGGCACAGGCCAGCGTGCGGACGTGCTCGTGAAGGCCGGAGCACCAGGGGTGTACCGGTTGCAGGCCCTCGACCCCGCCGCCTCCCCGGGATGGTCGGTTGTTTCGGCCTCAGGCATCGATCCGGCGCCGAGGAACGTCCGTTTCAGCCTCGACCTTCCCACTCCCACGTTTCCCGTAACCCTGGCCACCATAGTCGTCTCGGGACGTCCCCGCGACATGCCGCTGCCGGCGGGTCCGTTGCCTGTGCCCACGGCGCTTCCGAGCATCGAAACCATGCTGAGCACACCCCCGAACGTCGTGCGCAAGATTGCCTTCGAGATCTGTGGGCAAAGAGTTTTCATGCAACCGCTGGCATCTCGATTGCCCACCTGCGGCTTCTACTTTGACCGATATGACGTAAACTACTGGGGAGGGACAAACTTCACTTCGCTGAATATGATGAGGGACGGTGATGATGCAGGTACGCCGTCGCCGGACCCAGCGGAGCCCCTGGTCGACTTCCAGAAGGAAGCCCTATTTACTCACGACAAGCCGCTGTTCGACGACATGTTTGTCGGAAACTTCGAGGAGTGGACCGTCGTCAACCGCTCCTTCTCGGATCACACCTTCCACATCCATCAAAACCCCTTTCTGGTCACCCACGTCAACGGAAAGCCTCTCCCTGTCCCTGAGTGGAACGACACGATGATCGTACCCGCTGCCCAGCCCCAACCGGGAGCGAATCCTGTGAACATCAACGAGGCGATGTTCGGGTCCCTCACGTTTCGGACTCACTTCGACCCGGACACCGTCGGGAGCTTCGTGATGCACTGCCACGTCCTCAATCACGAGGACATCGGCATGATGCAGCGGCTCGAGATACAGGACCGACATGGTTCGCCGGCCGTAGCTGGTCGCCGCAACCTGGCCCAGCACAAGCACTAGGTCAGGAGACTGGCAGTCGCTCTCGTGACGGACTGCGCGGTGACCCCGGTTGGTCCGATGCCACGCGCCGTGGGCGCCTGGTGAGAACCGCCAGGAAGTGATCTCCGCCGTCGCGCACGAGCGGGAGGCCGCCCAGTCGATCGTCGAGCCATCCCAGGAGGGCGCACAGCCGGGGGCGTCGTTCGTAGACTCGGATCAGGTAGGGCGGCGGGAGGAAGAGACCGAGCGCACGGTAGGTCGTCAGTTCGAACTCACCGGCGAACGCGCGAAAGAACTCGCGAGGCGTGTGGTAGGCGGTCCACACCGTGTGGCGGTTCAGATTGACCGGCACGATGCCGCGCGCACTCCGGATCCGTGCGCGCGCCCACCTACCGCGCAGGGCGTAGTACACGAACTCCCAGGGGCAGATGCGCCCCATGACCGACACCACCAGGTGACCTCCCGGCTCGAGCAAGGCGGCGCAGGCGCGGGCGACCGCGGTCAAGTCGGGAGCGCAGTTCATGGGCCCCAGGTTGGAGTAGATGCCGTCGAAGCGCTCGCCCTCGAGCCGAGCGAGCTCGTGGATGCCCAGCCCCTCGGCTCTGATGTGCAGGCCGGCCGCGGCAGCCCGGGACCGCGCGACTTCTACCATCCGAGGGGACCAGTCGGTGGCGACGACCTCGTACCCGTTCGCCGCCAGATAGACGGCGTCGAGGCCGGGACCGCAGCCCAGATCGAGGAGTCTGGCCCCGCGCGGAAAGAGGTCGGTCAGCGTCCGCCACATCTGTTGCCGCATCCGCTGGATGAGGGCGTTGTTGCCTCGGGGGCCATCGTACTCGGCGGCCACGCTGTCGAAGGCCCGTCGCGTGTCGAGCAGTCGGGAATCGACGCCGGTCAGTTCCATTCCCGGCTCAGGTCGGGCGCGGCCGGCATGGGGGTCGCGTGGGGGATAGGAGTGGGAGCGGCGCTGCGGTATTGGGCTTCGGTGCGAGTGAGTTCCGCCCACTCCTCGTCGAGGCGGTTCAGTGCTGTCCGCGCGGCGAGGTCGGGAGGCGCCTGGAGGGCCGCCAGCCGCTGGCGGAGATCGAGGTCGGCGTGGAGCAAGCGGTGCAACTGGCGGTAGAACGGCGACTGATACGTGCCCTCAAACATCATCGCCAAGTCGTTGCTGTCCACCCAGTTGGTCTTGGAGCCAAGCTGGTCCTCCACCATCCGGTAAAACTTGGTGCCGGGCAGCGGATAGCTGACGCTGACGCCGATGGTGTCGGGCAGGGTGTCGCGGACCATCCGCACCGTGGCGAGGATGTCCTGGAAACTCTCGCTCGGGTAGCCGAACTGGAGGAAGAAGCCGACCTTGATTCCCGCCGCCTTGAGCCGGGCGCGCGCCGTGACGATCTGTTCGACGGTGATGCCCTTGTCCATCGCGTCCAGGATCCTCTGGCTGCCGCTTTCGGCGCCCACCCACACCTCGACGCATCCGGCCTGGGCCAGGCCCGTGACCGCCTGCTCGGTCATCAGATCGGCGCGCGACTGGATCATGAACGGGACGGCGGCGCCCCGGGCCGTTACCTCCCGGGCGAACTCGGTCACCCACTGGGGTCTGAGCCCGAAGATGTCGTCGGCGAACCAGATGTGGTCGGGCGCGAGCGTGCGCTTGACGAAGGCCAGCTCCTCGGCCACGTTGGCGGCCGAGCGCATGGCGTACCGCTGGCCCCAGATCGGCTTGGCGCACCAGTTACAGTGAAACGGACAGCCGCGCGTGCTGACCATGTTGAGGCTGAAGTAGCCGTGGACGCGGACCCACGCGGCGCGGTACCGCTCGACCTCCGCCAGGTCCCAGGCGGGGAACGGGAAGACGTCGGGGTGGCGCTCCAGAGCGCGGGCGCGCGTCCTCCGGACGCCGTGCGGGGCGGCCGGGTCCGGCAGCGCCACGCCGTCCACCTCGTCCACCGGCCCGGCGATCCGCCCGCTGAGCCTGTCGAGGAGGTCGCGCAGGGTGTGATCGGCCTCGCCGATCAGCGCATACTGCACACCGTGGGGGAAGTAGAGCTCCGGGTGGTCGGTCACGTCCGGGCCGGCCGCGATCACGAGAGCGTCGGCCCGGCGAGCGGCCTCGCTCATGCGGTGGGCCGCGTCGCGCATCCGGCTCAGGCACATCTTGACCAAGAAGTTGAAGCTGTCCTCGTAGAGGGCCACGAAGCGCGGCTGGTGGCGGCGCACGGCCTCCTCGAACTCATGCTCGCCGTCGGACAGCATCGCGTCGAAGAGGGCGACCGAATAGCCGGCCCCCCGCAGGGAGGACGCCGCGTAGAGCGTGGCCAGCGGCGGGTAGGGCCGCATCTTGTCGACCTGCTTCGGGTCGTGCTTCAAAAAATAGGAGTGCGCCAGCAGAACGTCGATCATCGGCCCTCCCGAATGCGATCCATGTTAGCGTCCGGTCTTGGGGATTGTCAAGCACGTATGAGAGAGTGAGCGGACTCTCCTTTGCCCATGAATCGTTTCAGACAGGGACTGGCGCGCCTGTGGTTGAGCCTCCAGCGGCCGATACTGCGCCGCCGGGTCGGACGGCTCGTCCTCGAGCGCATCGATGGTGTGGGGCTGGTGGTCTTGCCCGAGGTGTTCAACCCGGTGATCTTTCGCTCCAGCGCCCTCCTTGCGCACACCGTCGCGACATCGCCGCTGGCCGCCCCGACGGACGGCCGGTCTGCTGCACCGGGCGAAGGGGAAGCCCGCGCCCTCGACATGGGCACGGGGACCGGGGTGGTGGCGATCTTCGCCGCCAGACGGGGATTCCACACCGTCGGCGTGGACATCAACCCCGAGGCCGTGCGCTGCGCCCGCATCAATGCCCTCGTCAACCACGTAGAGGACCGCGTCGAGTTCCGGCAGGGAAACCTCTTCGATCCCGTCAAGGGTGAGCATTTTCAGTTGGTCTTGTTCAATCCCCCGTTCTTCCGCGGCGCTCCCCGGCACGCCCTCGACGCGGCCTGGCGGGGGACGGATGTCATGGAGCGATTCGCCGCCGGCCTGCCCGGCGCGCTCGCGCCGGAAGGCCGTGCACTGATCGTTCTGTCTACCGACGGGGACGCTGAAGCGATGCTGCGGGCGCTGAGGGAACAGGGTCTTGCCGTGGCGGTCGCCACGCGGCGCGACTACGGAAACGAGATCATGACCATCTATGCGGTGTCGCGGCGGGAGGAGTAGGGTGGGGATGACGACGCGGCGGGTCGTCCTCGTCAATCCGCAAATGTGCGCGCGCCAGAACATCCGGCTGCCGCTGTCGGTGCTGGCGCTCGGGGCCGTGCTGGAGCGCCGCTACGACTATCGGATCGTCGACGGCAACGTGGAGCGGGATGCCGTGGGCACGGTGCTCGAGGCGGTGGGGAGCGGATCCTGCGCGCTCGTCGGGGTGACCGTCATGCCGGGACCGCAGGTCGCACCGGCGATCGAGATCTCCGCCGCCGTCCGCGCGGCCTACCCGGAGGTGCCGATCGCGTGGGGAGGCTACTTCCCGACCCTCTACGCGAACGCGGCGATCAATGCGCCTTACGTGGACTATGTCGTCCGGGGGCAGGGCGAAGACACGTTGTGCGACCTCCTGGCGAGGCTGCCAGACGCCGGCCCGCCCGGCCCGGCGAGCTCCGCCCGCGACCCGGGCTCCCTCAAAGGGCTGCCGGGCCTGACGTGGAAGGACGCCGGTCGAATCGTCCACAACCCGGAGCGGCCCTTCCGGCCGCCGGACGAGTTTCCGCCTCTGCCTTATGACCGCCTCGGCGATGTCCGGCAGTATCTCCGGCCCACGTTCTTGGGGAGCCGCACCGGCGCCCATCAGGCGGCCATCGGCTGTCGCTACCGGTGCACGTTCTGCGGCGTGGTCTCCATGTTCAACGGCCACACCCAGCTCCAGTCCACAAGCCCCCTGCGGGACGCCCTCACGACGCTCCGCGACCGCCACGGTGCGACGGCCGTCCAGTTCTTCGATCACAACTTCTTCGATCGGGAAGAGACCAGCGTACCGATCCTCGAGGAGCTGGCTCGGCTGGAATTGCCCTGGTGGTGCTACGCGCGGGCCGATACGCTGGCGAAGTTTTCCACGACGACCTGGGAGTTGATCCGTCGGAGCCGCCTCCGAATGGCGTACATCGGCGCCGAGGCCGCCAGCGACGAGGTGCTCCGGCGGATGAAGAAGGGCACCACCGTCGAGCACACCTTGGCGGTCGCCCGCCGGTGCCGGGAGTACGGCGTCATCCCCGAGTTCTCCTTCATCCTCGGCGGACCCGAGGATCCGGAGGGCGAGATCGAGCGGACGTTCGCGTTCATCAGGCGGCTGAAGCGGCTGCACCCGGAGTGCGAGGTGATCCTGTACTTCTACAGCCCGACGCCGCAACGCGACCCGGCGTCGGTGCAGCGGTCGAGGCGTGACGAGGCGCGGCTTCCCGTCCTGGCGACCTACGGACCGTCGGGCCCCGCCTTGCCCACGACGCCGGACGAATGGACCGAGCCCCGGTGGGTGAGCTACGTCTGCCACCAGGACGCGCCCTGGCTGTCGCCGAAGCTCCGGCGGCGTGTCGCCGATTTCACCACGGTGCTGGCCTGCCGGTTCCCGACGGTGCAAGATCACCGGACCCCGCGGTGGAGCAAGCTCTTCCTCCGGCAGCTTGCCGGCTGGCGATACGCGACTGCTCGCTACCGCCACCCATGGGAGCTCCGCCTCGCCCGGCGGCTGATCCCTCTCCGCCAGCCCGAGCGCGACGGCCTCTGAGCACGTCCCCGAGCCGCCGTCGGTCTCCGAACGGCGCGGGAGCGTTCGCAACGGCGACGTGTTGACAAATGCGCCTCGCGGATGTTCTACGCCAGTCCGCTCCCAGCGACGGCCATCCGGCGCCGGCTCGACAGGCGCCAGACCCTAGCGCGAGCGCGGCTCGAACCGCCGCAGCAGGAACCCGAACGCCAGCCCCCCCGCCACCAGGAACGCGGCCGCCGCGATCATGACCACCGGATAGCCGAAGCGCGCGATCCCCGTCCCCGCCACCGGCGCCGCGACCGCATTGGCCGAGAAGATCACCAGATACATCAGCGACGAGGCGCCGCTCCGTTGGGCGAGCGGCACCTGGGTCATCAGAAGGCTCTCCATGGCCGGCTCGTCCATCCACTGGAAGGCCAGGTAGCCGCCGAAGCCCAGCGCCGCCATCCAGCCCGGCGAGCCGGTGGCGAGGAACGCCAGCGACAGCCCGGTGAACACCTCGACACCCATGATCCCGCGGACTGCACCGACGCGTCGCACGATGAGCGGAGCGAACAGGATCGCGCACACCTGGGCCAGCTGCCCGGCCGAGAACACGACGCCGATGTCGTGGACCGGCATCTTCAGGTACTGGGCGAAGTACGCGTTGGAGAACGGGTTGAAGGCCCCGGTGCCGAGATTCATCAGGGCGAGCGCGGCGAGGAAGCGCGCGATAAACGCGCCTCGCGGGTAGGAGACCCGCTCGGGCCGGGGAACGTGGCCGAAGCGCAGGTGCGCGGCCGGCCACAGGGCCAGCGCGGCGATCGCGCAGCCCACCAGCAGGGCGGCCCGCTTCGTCTCCACCGAGGCGGTGGTCCGGATGACGGGCGCCAGCCAGCCGGGCAGCCAGCCGCCGACCGCATCGGCGAGAATGCCGATCCCGATGACCGAGGCCAGGTAGGCGCTGAATCCAACGGGCCGTAGCTCGGCCGAGGTCAGTTGGGCCACGATGACCGGGATGGAGATGGCCCAGAACGCGAAGGTGACACCCCAGAGGAAGGCCCAGCCCAGCAGGGCTGCCTGGCCGACCACGAGCGCGCGACCGGCCGACACCGCCGCCATGCCGGCGAAGCACAGCAGGAGCAGGCGCTTGAGGCCCAGGCGCCGGGTCGCCGCCACGACGAACAGGGTGCCGACGATGTTGCCGGCGGTCATGGCGCTGGTAACGAGCCCCAGAAAATCCTCGCGGAAGCCCCGGTCGAGCAGGTAGAGATTGTAGAGCAGCACGAAGACGAACACCCCGAACGTGAAGAGGCAGGACGCGACGAGGAAAACCCAAAACGCGCCCGACAGGCCGGAGAACGACCATCCGGACAACCGGGCTCGCATTCGGGAGAAGATCATCAAACCGCTACGGGCGGAGGGCACTGTAGCGCTACGTTATCCAGAGAGTCCCGAAAAGTCAACGGGCTCGCAAGGGTGGCTTGTGTTTGACATCCTTTTGAGCCTGTGACACATTGCTGATCGGTTCGGTGATCCCGATGGCCCCGAGGTGGCCGTGATCGCGGGGACATGCAACTGACAACTCTCGAAGAGCGGAGGTCCAGGCGATGAAGACCGTCAGACGGTTGGTCCTGCCCGCAGTCGTGTTCGCGACGCTCTGCGCCCTGTCAACACCGGAGCTGAAGGCGGCTCCGGGGACCGGCACGTTGTTTGGGACTGATGCATTCAATGGCAATCTCATTACCATTAATCCGTCCACCGGTGTGGGGAGTGTGGTCGGACCCCTGGGGGTGAGCTCTATCCCCTCCCTCGCAGTGGACCCCTTGGGCATAAGCGGCACCATGTATGCCGGCGGGGGCGGAGGGTTTCCACGCATTTACACCGTGAACCCTACGACGGGGGCCGCGACTCTGCTCGGGGATACCGGTCTCGGAGTCGCCGCCGTGAGCGGGCTTGACTTCCACAACGCAACGGGCACCCTGTATGCGTCTGTCAACATCGCGGGGGCCGGCGGAACCGGGGCGGATCACCTCGCAATCATTAACAAGACAACGGGCGCGGCCACGGTCGTCGGGCCCTTCGGATCGTGCACGGGCGTGACCATCCCCAGCACCGGCGGGGGGTCCTGTACCATCGAAGGGATGGAGGGCATCGCCTTTGACCCGTTCGGCAAGCTGTGGGGATCGCATCGAGTGGGGGCGGCGGGACTGCCAGGGCTCTATCGGATTGACGTGGCGACGGGGGCGGCGACCTTCGTGGCACCGTTTCTGGATGCCTCGGGCAGCTCGCCGTCGGGCGGCGTCGTGAGTCTCCAGTTCGCTTGTGATGGGACGCTCTATGGAGGGACCGCGTTTGCAGTCCCGCCAGCCACCGATGGCGGGAACCTCATCAAGATCCTCACCACGGGAACCCCGGGATTCTTTTCCACCGTGGGGAAGGCAGTGCCGGATGCCAGCCTCGGGGCCCTGGCATTCCAGAACGCATGTGAGATTCCGATCATCCCGTCCGTGTCCGAAGGGGGACTCATCCTCCTGGCGCTCCTGTTCGTCGCGCAGTTGGCCTGGATGATGAGGAGGCGACGAGTCGTCTAGGCGTCTATGGCGATGTCGTAATCGGGCACACCGGGGTGTCCTTGGCTGCGTTAGGCGCGTGATGCGGGAACTTGTTATCCTTTCCGAGCTCCTCCTTGGTCAGGATCGGGGTGTTCGTTGTGTCGCCAACGAGCACGAGCACGTTCTCGTTGGCGGGAGGATTCTGCGCATAGGTCTCATAGGGTTGGCACGTTGACCGCCCCGGCTGGTAGGTCGGGTCGTTCAAGAGCACCACGTAGTGAGGACATCCCGCGGCCGGGCAGGCATAGTAGCTCTCGTCGTCCTTGAGCTTCGGACATAAAGCGTCGCCGGTGCCATCTTCATTGCAGCTCCCGAGTGGCGACGGCCCGAAGGCGTTCGGGAGGTCCTGCACGACGTTGAAGAACAGCATCCCGGTGCTGGAGTCGTAGAAGTACTCGTCGAGCACCGGCTTGCCATCCTTCGTCAGTTCTCCTATCGAGCTCGCCGAAGTCAGTTTGGTCTTCCCATAGATGCAGGCGTTTGTTCCCGTGTCCTTCGTCGAGGGGAACGCACACCCATCCGTGGGGATCGCGGTCACGCCGTGTGCCGGACAACCTTTCACGCCTTTGTTTGGCCCGTCCGTGCAACCCGGCGCGTCGTCCGGACAGAGATTTCTTGAGGTTGGATCCTGCTGATCCAACGCGTCGCAGAATTCGCCGTTGTAACGGTGATCGAGCTTGTTGAAGAACTTCTGCAGTTTGGGATCATCAAATTTGGTCTCACCCCCGCCGTACGACTTGAAGCCACGGGTGATGCTGAACTTGCTCGCGTCTGAGGGATGCTTGCCATCCTTATCGGTGTAGCAGATTCCAAGGCGAACGTGGAACCATGTGTCGGCTTTGGCGGGGTGGGGGTCGATGCCCGGCTTCACTGCGTCGGTGATCCCAACTGACATATAGCTCGGAATACCTGTGTTGTGGAAGTTCGTGCTCTTGTCATCGTCATTGCATGTCACATCTGTCGGCCGGTTCACCGGATCCTTGGACGCGCACGCGCTGACCGTGTAGCCGTAGCCGCTGGTGACCTTGGGTTCCCAGACGCCCCGCCGGTCGCGGCTGTGCAGTGCCATGGTCTGGTGCTTGCCGAAGTCCAGCGAGTCTTTGCTGAAGGTCATGATCTGGGTGTGGTTGCATAGGAATGCCGGGTTTTTGCCGGTGTCCTGGCAGTTTGGCGGGTCGAGGAGATTCGGCAAGAGCGCTCCGAACTCCAGCGTCGCCATGCTGCCTGGGGAGATCAGGGAGGTCGGCCGTGCTTCGAAGAACGTGTCCTGCGCGCCCTCCGCACGGCACTCGTCCACCGAGTTCGACGAGGCGTTGAAGGGCAGGTTGTTCAGCGAGATCGGCTCCAGCCCTTTGACCGACTGTTTGCTGCTATTCACGACCCTGAGACCGGTGAGCGAGCCGTCAAGGTCGATGATGGCGGTGTTCTTGTCGCCGTCGTTGAACTGCGTGGCCGCTTGAGCGCCGGACCCCCCCCGGCTGACATTCTCCGTAAAGACTTGGTGGCGGAGATCCACGTTCGTCCAAGTGAACCCCTTGCCGACGGTCGAGGTCGGGTAGGCGCTCTGGTTCGAGTCGAACCAGCCCAACGCCGCGTCCCCTTCATAGATGAAGTTCTGTAGAGGGTCTGTGCCCGTGAACGGGTGCACCTTGGCGTAGGTCTTGAAGAAATTCTGATCGGCGGTCGTCCAGAGCGAACCCCCCGGACCCGCCGAATCCGCCGGATCCACCCGGAAGTTGACGAAGTGGTTGTTGAAGATCCGGACCGGCCCGTCGTAGATCATATAGCCGAAGAAGTTCCAGTCTGGGGTTGGGTACCCGCCCCCGCAGCAGTCCTCGATGATGTCCCCGCCGTGAAGCTGCGCCACCGGGAGGGTGTGTTGTGGGCCCGGAGTCTGGTCGATGCAGCCGTATTTACCACCGACACCGTTCGTTAAGGGCTGGTCTGACGGCGTCTCCGTCGGACACGGGCCGAAGCGATCGACGTTGTTGGTGCTTTGACCGACGACGACCGAGTCCTGGAGCAGGTCCCAAACCCCGGGAGAATTGCCATCGAGACCGCCGGAGCTGACGAGCGTGACGTTCAGCCGATTGGTGGCCAGCCGGGCATTCGTGACGGCGTACCAAGTCGGCCGCAACCAGATGCCGCGGCCCCGGTTGCGCGTCACCGTTATGCCATTGAACTTCACGATGACCGGTGGATTACCGGCGACTCCGCCCTTAACCGGGAAGAGCGATTGCTGCAGAATGACCTTGCCGTCTGTTTCGCCCAATAGGCCGCCCCAGCAGCCGTGGACCCGGTTGTTGTCGAAATTGCCCAATTCCTTTATGTGGAGATCGACGAGAGCGCCGGGAGGGCAGGTCTTGCCTATTGGGCAGATCTGGACCGTGGGCGGCACGTACCAGTAGCCGCGGCCCGTCCCCTGACAGCCGCCGATCGAGTTGCCGCTGAGCTCGGTCCCCGGATTGATGATCCAGAAGCCGCTGGGGGGCTCGGTGTAAAACTGGTTCGCGGTGCATAGGGGGTCCTGCTGGACTCTAAGCGAGCCGTCGCCCGACTCCAAAAACACGGTGCACCTCCCATGCGTCGGATTGGTCTGGCCATCGGTGTTCGGGACGCGGAAGCCGTCGTAGCCGATGAAATTGGGCGAGGTCGAGTCGTTGGTCAGGTAATCGCCGGTCCACCAGAAGTTCTTGATAAGGGTCGTTCGTATCGAGTCGGTTGGCGCATTGATATCAAAGTAGTGGCTCATCGCGCCGAGGCCGAGGTTATTCAGGTACGACACCTTCTCCTCATCGCCGATCTCCTGGTAGAAGATGTGCCCGACGATCCGCGCGCAGACCATGTTCTGGATGGTGATGTTCTGGGTCGAGTGAACCGTGACGCACTTGTTGTAGCTGTGATGGATGCTGTTGGCGTTGACGAGCGGCTTTGAGCCGCTGACATCTCCATCGAGATGGAAGTGGATCGGATAGCTGCCGAGCTGAGCCTTGCCGAACTTCTCGATCTCGACCCCCTGGATCGAGACCTCCTTGAATCCGTTGAGAATCCTGATCTCCCCGCCCCAATGGGCGTTATTATCGCCGGACTCGATCTTCGCGGTCAGCTTGATGTTGCGGCTGATCAGGCCGACCTCGGCGCGCTCGTCAACGCCGTAGTTTTTGTCCGCGCCGGCCTTGAAGTTCGCAGATGAGGGAGGGCCGGGGTCAGATCCGCCGAAGTGGTAGTACTTCAGCGACTGCTTTAGGGTGACCGTGCTGCCGGCCGCGCCTTTCGAGACGGGCGCGTTGATCTGGACGAACTCTGTCTCGAAGGGGCTGAAACTGGTCGTCGCGATCGCGATCCAGTCTCCATCCTGCCACGCGCCTGCCCCCGCCGCGACGTCCTTTGCCAGTTGCAGCGTCGTGGCGCCGTTGGCGGGCACCGGTCTGCCGATGTTCAGCTTGACCATGTCGGTGTCCGCGCCGTACTTGTCCTGGGGTCCGGCAGCCTCGCTCAGATGGGTCCAGCTTACGCCGTCCGGCGCGCCTCCTGGCACTCCTCTGGCACCAAAGAGCCTGAGACTGCCGTCCTTCTGGACCACGATTCCCTTTGTGTGGTCCTCCGAGGAGGGACGCGATCCGGTAAACGTGATCGTCACCTTGTTCTTGGGTCCGATCGAACACATCGAATCGCCCACCTGGAACAGGCCCTCGACGCTTATCCCGGCGGTCTCGATCTCGACCGTCTGATCCGGCACGAACAGTTCTCCCCCCTTGTCAATCTGGATCGTCCCGAGAGCATTACCATTCGCCGTCGTGTAGGAGCCATCGACGTAGACACTCTTGCACTCCGCTCCATGGTCCGGTCCGATCAGGAGGTTTTTTGGAGAATTCTGCTTTTTTATGCACGCTGATAGTGGCGTTGCGTCGTCTTCTACGCAAGGAACCGGGGGAACCGCTTTGGCGAACGCCGTGCCGATCTGAAAGGTTGCGATCGACGCAACGATGAGCGCAATGATTCCGCCCGGGGCGACTCGGTCCTTGAACGATCTTCGCGTCATGAGAATCTCCTTTTCGTGCCTTGGGAGCGGCCCCGCCGGTGTGCTCCTTTCTCTCGTGTCTCTTGGTAACGATCTACGTGAGGCGGCAGGCCTTCACCTCGGCGTGGCGTTGCCGCTTTTCTGTACCATACTGGGGTGGTCATGTCAAGAAGTGGGCAAAGTGTTAGAGTAGAGTTATCATACATGGATAACACTCCCTCGAACCGCTCCGTTCCTACTGTCCTGCCCCAAGTCGGCATGTTACAATGCACGCGTCAATTGTGCGGACATCCCGTGCAAAGCAAGGACACGCCATGGAGCCCTCGCCCCCCATCGATCGTCTGACGACGCAGAACATCGGATTGATCTTCCGGATCATGACGGAATTCATTGATGGGCTGGACGCGCTCGCCCCGATCGCACCAGCCGTCTCTGTCTTCGGATCGACACGGATCGGGGCCGACGATCCCACCTACGCCGTTGCAGAGCAGATCGGCCGGATGCTGGCTCAGCATGGGTATGCCGTGCTGACCGGCGCGGGTCCCGGCGTGATGGAGGCGGCGAACAAGGGAGCGTATGAGGCCGGCGGCGTGTCAGTGGGGCTGAATATCGAGCTTCCCCAGCAGCAACATCCCAACCGATACCTCACCAAGCTCGTCAATTTTCAGCACTTTTTCGTCCGGAAGGTGATGTTCGTCAAGCACTCCCTCGCCTTCGTGATCCTGCCCGGTGGCTACGGAACCCTCGACGAGTTGTTCGACTCGGTCACCCTCATTCAGACGAAAAAGATCGAACCGTTTCCGGTGATCCTCGTCGGGAGTGACTATTGGGATGGCTTGGTGGGTTGGCTGCACGATCCGGTCGTGAGACGGGGGAAGATCGGCCCAGAGGACCTCTCCATCATAAAGATCGTCCAGAGTCCCGAAGAGGCCATCCAACTCATCAAAGACGCCTCTTTACCCGATCCTCGGACCCCGTAGCACATCTCGCTTGCCCCAGAGGAACGTGCCGAATGCCCTTGGGTCATCGGCGCGGTTAGGGCCAGGTCCCAATCGTGACTATCTTGCTTCCTGGGTTGCGTGCGGCAGGAGTGTGAGACGAGGGATGAGGGTTCTGTCGAAGCGCGTAATGCCTGAGGCCCCAAGCTCCGCCAGGCGATGCCGACAGAGGGCAACAGAACCCCTCAGCGTCCAGACGTCGAACCCAAGGAAATCGACCGCGAAGTCCTCCAGCAACTCGGCGGCCCGCTGTAGCTTTGCGGAGGCTCTGTCGTAGTCTCCGGCGACAAGATAGTGAAACCCCATGGCGAGATGGACCAGCCCCTGATAGAAGATCTTTCGCGCCCCTCCTTGCCTCATCCAGATCAGCTCAAAGAGCTCGTGGGCTTCGAGATAGTGGCCTGCGTTATAGGTCCGAACTGCCTCGAGCGTCTCAACGTCAAGTTCGGGGACCTCTTCGTCCACCCGGCGCTCCTCAAGGACCCGGAAGGGGACCACCATGACTTCTGCCTCTTCCTTCACTCTGCTACGGCCTATTTGTAAAACTCGGCCCGATCGCCACTTGCGACCTCAACGACTTCTTTTTCCGATCCCCGCTTGATGGTGAATGCGACCCGCTCGCCCGCCCGCTTCCTCCAGAGGGAGCTGTAGAGGTCCTGTCGAGTGCCAACGCTTTGAAAGTCCACCGCCAGGATCACGTCCCCCTCCTTGATCCCGCAACTGGCCGCTGGACCCTCGGGGACGAGACCGGAAACGACGACCCCTTCCTCAGTCTGATTGGGGAAGAATCCGACCCATGCCCTACACCGGCGGCTGACGACCCTGCCATGCTGAAGCAGCTCATCACGGTGGTTCTCAAACATCTCCGCCGGAATGGCCATGGAGAACTTCGCCATCTCGCTCAGGTTCAGCGACACGACGCCCACCACCTGGCCCTTGAGATCGAGCAGTGGTCCGCCCCCAAAGCCGGGATTGAACGCGGTCGTCTTGATGCAGCGATCGAGCATATACTCCCAGTAAGCATCAAACTCGCCCAGGTAGGTCACACACCCCCCAGCCACCCGGCGTTCCTTCTCTGAGGTGCTGGCGACGATGAAGACCGGCTGGCCCAGGCTGAGATGGCGCGATGATCCAACCTGGAGGGCCCGGAGCTTCGAACCGTTGATTCTGACGACGGCGAGGCCCGCATCGAAGTCCTGTGCGGCGATGGTCCCCCGAAAGGAGCGCCCATCGTGGAGACTCACCCGGATCGATCTGGCGCCCAACACCACATAGTTGACGGTGAGGACATAGCCGCGAGGATCGATCAGGCACCCCGACCCCATCCGTTCATCGCCCAGGGCCAGTCGAGACGGATGGTTCGGAGCGACCTGGACGTGGAGGTTGACCGTCGCCGGCAGAACACGCTTCACCAGTTCACAGGAGGCGTCCACTCCCAGCTCCTTCCGCTACTGGATCATTGTCCTCGCGCGATTCACCAGACGATCGGGACGAGATGATTATACTCGGTCCGAGCGGTCACAACAACGGATAAGGTAGAAAAACACAGGAGTGAAGTTACCTTGAGGGCACGAGTGGTTTCCGATATGATGGGGCGCCATGGTCACCAACCGACAGATCGGCAGGGCCCTGCAACTCGTGCGACGTGGCATCAGCGCCTGGGAGCCACCCGCGCTAAACAAGATCGCCGAAGAGTCGCACGACCCATTTCGGGTCCTGATCTCTTGCATCCTGAGCCAGCAGACGAAGGATGGCGTCACGGAGGTAGCCTCGATCAGGCTGTACCGGCTCGCCGATCGGCCTGAGACGATCCTCGCGCTCAGCGAACGGCGGATTGCGCGGGCGATCTATCCGGTGAGCTTCTATCGGACCAAAGCCAAAACCATCCGCGAAGTCTGCCGGACCCTCCTAACCCGCTTCGCCGGGCGCGTACCCGACAGTCTCGAAGAGCTCCTCGGTCTCAAGGGGGTGGGTCGAAAGACCGCCAACCTTGTCCTCACGGTCGGCTACCGAAAGTCGGGAATCTGCGTCGATACGCATGTCCACCGGATCTCGAACCGCTGGGGGTACGTCACGACCAAGACACCCGAACAGACCGAGATGGCGCTCCGGCGGAAGCTGCCGAAGCGGCACTGGATCTACTACAACGACCTGCTGGTCCCGTTCGGCCAGCACCTCTGCCGGCCGGTCTCACCCTACTGCAGCCGATGTCCCGTCGCAAGATGGTGCGCCAGGGTCGGCGTCACCATCCACCGATAAGGGCAGATCACTCTCGCCCCACACGGCCGGTCCTGGTCGGAAACCTCCCTGTTCCTAATTTGCTTGCCTGTGGTCCAAGCGATCTCATCTTCATGCTCCAACCTTACACTCACAGCGGTTGGCGGAAGGGCTCGGCGTAGCCGGTCATCTCCAGATAGCCCACGCCTGAAATCGGCCGGCCGTTTGCGGTCCCGGAGGCCGTTACCGACCCCTCCCAGTAGATGACCTGAGTGCTCCCGCGAGTATCCAGCTCCTGGTCGGAGAACGCAGCCTGCACGATGAGGTCGATTCGTCGCTCGGGAAGCCAGACCCGCCAACGGATCGGATAGCGTCCGCCGCTCTTCGGGCTTTGCCACACCTCGTGCGGCTCTAGTCGGAACGCACGAAGCGACAGATGCTCGACCCGCCCGTCGGGATGGATCAGGCTGCCGCTTGAGTGAGGATCAGGGCTGCCGTCTGTCTGACGGAGCTGGTAGAGCATCAGCTCAGTACCATCGTCAAGCTGCAGCGCGAACCAGTCCCATCCCACCTGTGACGGGGTCAGTTGGTTGCTCCCGAACTCGTGATCCATCCAGGTCGATCCGGTCACCCCGTATCGCTTCCCCGCGACCGTCAGCGTGCCCTCGGTGGCCATCCTGGTAAGCGAATAGTAGTGAGACGCGCGACCCGCCCCCTCCGCCTTCTGGCTGACGCCGCTCAGGCCGTGGATCGAGGGCGGCTTCGTCGCAGTGAGGGTCAGGTCGATCGCATGCCCCTCGGCGGCAGCCGTCAAGCGATGCGTGTTTCCCTTTCCATCCGCCGTCCACGCGCCGTTCCACATCTTCAGCGTCTCGCTCGAGGCGCCTGCCGAACCCAGAGCCCCGCGGTCGCGCCGCTCCCAGTAGATGAACCGCCGTTGCTGCAGGTCTGAGACGGCAAAGTGGGCGAGGTGAAGGTCTCGAACCGCCCACCGAGAGCGGCTGTCGCCCCGAAGGGAGGGATCGACCCCGACCCGGAAGAATGTAAGCTGGTAGCCGAAGCGCAGCCCATCCTCAGTTCGGAGATGACCCGAGTAGTACCACCACTCGGTCTTGAAGTCGGGATGGGAGGCGTGGTCCCGCGGGAACTCGAATCGGTATCCAGGCAACGCCTGCCGGAACGCCTGGGCTGCCGGCGTCGACGTGGGTACAAGAAGGGACAGCGTGACCGCCATCCCGATCTTCACCCGCTGACCTACAGACGCTCGCCTTGGAGCCCCCAGGTCCCTACCCCTCATACGCAACCGCCGCAGGGATTTCCATCCGTGCCGCCCGTCTTGCAGGAAGATAGCTGGCCAGGAGCGCTGCGCCGAGCGCGAGGATCGACGACTTGATCACCACCCACCAGGAGAACTGAAACTGGATGGTCCAGCCGAATGACTGTTTGTTGATGACGTGGATCAAGATGAGCGACAGGCAGAGACCGGCCAGCAGGCCCAGCACCTCGACCAATAGCCCGAGGAGGCCGGCTTCTTCGAGGACGATGCGCGCCACCTGCCCCCTCGTCGCCCCGACCGACCGCAGAATCCCGATCTCCCGCCGACGACTGAGGACCGAGGCCCAGAGGACATTGAACACTCCGAGGACGGCAACCAGGATCGCGATCAGCTCCAGGGCCCGCGCCACGACAAAGGTGCTGTCGAAGATCTCCAGGACCTTAGCCTTCAGCGCCCGGCTTGACGTGAACGAGATCGCTGCATCCTCTCCTGCAAGGGCTTCCAGCCGCTGCCGCACGGTCGCCTCGTCGGATCCCGGCGCGAGATAGATCGCGAGGACGTCGGCCCCGTCATCACCCCAGACCTGCGCCCAGAGCGTCCGATCCATCACGACCTTTCCGCCATCGGTGGCGTAATCGTAGAAGACCCCGGCGATCGGCAGCTCAACCAGGCCTGAGGGCACAGACAGAGGGAGTCTATCGCCCTCGCTCAACCCTCCGGCAAGCGCCAGACTCTCCGAGATGATCACCCCCCTCTCGACCTTCGCGCGCCGGAGGATCGTGGCCGAGTCCCCCCTCCTGAACAGCAGGTTGCCATATCGCGCCACCACCTCGAAGTCGCCGCTCGCCAGGAGCGCCTCCTGTCCCAGCAGCTCGACTCGACGCCCGACGAACGGGTCGAGGGCCGCTATCCCCCCGATCCCGGATGCGCCCTCGACAAAGGTGTCAGGCAGCCGCGCCCCGCTCCCCTTCATGTACCGGGCCGTCGGGGAAACGATCAGGTCGGCCCTGATCGTCTGGCCCACCCAGAGCTCCACCGTCCGCCGGAAGCTGCCGATCATCAAGGTGAGACCGACCAGCATCGCGATGGCGGCCATCATTGCGGCGACCGCGACGGCATTCCGCCCAACGTGAGCAGAAAGGTTCCCGGTGGCAAGCCGTAGCAGGGGAGCCCGCCAGTTGCCACAAAGGGCCTGCAAGCCGGCTCCCGCCCAGCGAAGGAGTTGGGGGGTGAAACAGGCGATGCCGAAGATGAGGCAGACGAGAGAGAGATAGCCGAAGAGGGGAGTGCCGCCGACCGGACCGGGGCGCGTGAACAGGAACGAGGCGACCAGGAGCAGCAGGCCGAGCAGGAGGGCGAGCGGCGAGCGGCGAATCCATGCTCTTTCGAAGGAGCCCAGGTGCATCGCCTCCTTCGGGCCGATCCTGCTTGCCGAGTAGGCCGGCGCCAGGGAGGCGGCCAACGCGCCCGCAGTCCCCAGGCCCAGCGCGAACCACAGAAGTCCTGGTGCCACCTCGATCCCCTCTACTCGGAGATAGGCGTAAAGGGCTGAGATCGTTTGCGAGACACTCTGGAGCAGCGCCCGGCCAAGGAGCAGCCCGCCGCCGACCCCTAGGAGCGATCCCACGAGCCCAAGCGCCGCCCCTTCGGCGGCGAAGAGAGCCGCCACTCCCGCCCGCGTCAGACCGAGGGAACGGAGGATTCCGATCTGACGCCGCCGCTGAAGAACCGAGAGGGAGACGGCGTTGTAGACCAGGAAGAGGGCGACCAGAAGGGCGATCGCGCTCAAGGCCGTCAGGTTCAGCCGAAACGCCCTCAGCATCTTCTCGACCTGCTGGTTCCGCCGATCGGGCCGCTGGACGGTCAGGTGCGACGGAAGGACCGTCGCAAGGCGAGCCCTGATCTCATCCAGTGATCCCTGTTCTCCCGTGACCAGATCGATCCGGTCAAGCCGTCCGACCTTGTCGAAGGCCACCTGGGCAGTCGCGATATCCAGAATCGCCAGGTTGCCGTCATACGCCCGGGCGAGGCCCTGCGAAGCCAGCAACCCCTTGACGACGAAGCGCTGCCGCTTTGACCCGACGAGGAGCCACAGGCTGGAGCCACGCTGAAGCCGGTTCTCTCCCGCGAACGCAGAGGTCACAAAGATCGCCTCGGGGCCAAGCAGGTCCTCGAGGCGAGGCGGCCGGTCACCCCCGGCCAATCGGTACTCACGAAACGGATCCTCGGCGAACAGATCGACCCCCAGGACGAGGAGAGCCTGTCCGGGCCGACCCGCGATCGGGGCGACAGACTGGATGATCGGCGCGGCCGCGACGACCCCGTTCACCCGCTGCACCGCAGGCAGGAGCCTCTCGTCGAATCCCAGTTCACCAGCCGAGACCTGGAGGGTGGCCTTGCCCGCCACGACATCGATAGCGCGCCCAAACGATCGGAGGACGCTCTCGTTCGCTGCTCGGACTGCGGTAAAAGCAGCCACACCGATGGCGACGCCCGCCACGGTCACCAGCACTCTGACCGGGTTCACCCGTACGTTGCGAACGAGTGTCAGACGACACACCGTCCAGATTCGCATGGTCAGGGCCTCTCGACCCCTTCGACCTTCCCGTCACGGAGGTGGACGATCCGACCGGCCCGCCGGGCTGCCTCCGCGCTGTGTGTCGCCAGGACGATCGTCTGCCGCCCCTCCCGATTGAGCCTTTGGAGCAGCTCCAGGACCGCACCCCCGGCCACCGAATCGAGATTTCCCGTCGGCTCGTCGGCCAGGACGACCCGTGGCTCGGCCACAATCGCGCGGGCAATGGCCACCCGTTGCTGCTCGCCGCCCGACAGCTCATGGGGCCAATGGTGCGCGCGATGGGCCAGGCCGACCTGCTCGAGTTGTCGAGCTACGCGAGCCGCGATCTCGCGGGCCGGCAGCCCGTACAGGAGAAGCGGCAAGCCGATATTTTCCGAGGCGCTCAAGGTCGGCAACAGATTGAAGAACTGGTAGACGATCCCAATGTTGGTCCGGCGAAGCCTCGTCAGGCGGTCGTCGGACAGGAGATCCAGGCGCTCTTCATCAAGCCAGACCCCGCCAGAGGTCGGCCGATCAATCGCGCCGATCAAGTTGATCAGGGTGGTCTTGCCACAGCCGCTCGGTCCCATCAGTGCAACGAACTCGCCCGTGGGGATGGTCAGGCTGATGCCATCGATCGCCCGGACGTCCGCCCCGCCGAGTGGATAGACCCTTGTAACCTGCTCGAGCCTGATCATCCACGCTCCTTACACACGATGCGGCACATTATACGTGAGGGGTTCTGTAAGTCAATGCGCCAGGGTCATGACGAACGCTGAGGAAAAGAGGCTTCCCTCCTCTGAGTCTGCTGGAGTATAATGATGCGCCGTGACCTCTATGACGTGCATCGACCTGTGACTCGGAGGCCTGCCCATGCCACGACAGCCAATCACTGTGGAGGTCATCGATCGAATCAAGCCGATGATCTTCGACCTCGCCACCCGGTATCGCAAGACCCTTCGCGGGTGCCGCTATGCCGACATTCGAGTGGGGGTCGATGAGGCGCAGTCCGCCGCGGCAGAAAACGGGGGGAGCAAGCACAGTAGCAGGGACTACGGCTTCGCGGTCGGCATCCGCGCCCTGTCGGGTGACGGCATGGTGGCGCCAGGCTATTTCGGGCGGTCGCTTGGAGCGGCCGATCTGGATCGGCTGCATCAGGTCGTGAAGGAAGGGCTCCGCCACGCCCACCACCGAGCGCGGGCCAATGCCGAGCGAAAGGCGGCGATGGGGGCGGAGTTCGGATCACTGGCCGATGCCGTCACCGACTGCAGCCTCGCTCCGATCGACATCCACCAGGACGTCGTCCCTGCCGTCTTCGAGGTCGATCCCCGTTCCGTGCCGCTGGTCGAGCTGGTCGCTTTCACCACCGAGATCTCCCGGGCCTGCTCGGCGCTGGACCCTCATGTGCAGTACACCTCCATCTCGGCTTTCACGCTTTTGAGCCGGGAACTATTCTGCAGCTCCGAGGGCGCCAACATCGATCAGAGCTTTGCCGTGACCCAGGGATCATGCTATCTGGTCGCACATGGCGCATCAGGCGCCCAGGAGCTGTACAACTATAGTGGACACCAGCGCGGGTGGGAGGTCTTAACGAGGGGGGTGCAGGAGGAGTTCATCCGTTTTCCAGACTTCCCGACCTTTTGCGCGATCCTGACCAAAGACGCCGTCAACCTGTGCAACGCCCGCCCGCTCCAGGCCACCGAGCAGGAGGTGGTGGTCGTGACCGACCCTCACTATAACACGCTGAAGGCCCACGAGATCGTCGGCCACCCGACCGAGTTGGATCGCGCCATCAAAATGGAGGCATCGTATGCCGGGCGGAGCTGGCTTCTTCGGAACCTGCAGCACACTCAGGTCGGCAAGACGATCGCCTCGCCGCTGGTCTCTGCATTCTCCGACCCGTCCCTCCCCGGCTTCGGCCACTACAGATACGACCATGAGGGGACGCCTGTGAAACGCGTGATGCATATCGACCATGGCGTCTTCACCGGCTTCATGAACAGTCGCCAGACCGCGGCCGTCCTTGGCGTGGAACCGAACGGGTCGTACAAGGCGACCGACGCCTCGCTGGTTCCGTTGATCAGGATGTCGAACACCGTCTTCGGTCCTGGCGATCGAGATCCCCAGGAGATCATCCGGGAGGTGACACAGGGCTATTACCTCGTCGGGCACCGGACCCCATCGATCGCCGAGTCACGCGAAAACTTCAGGATCTCCGCCATGAAGGTCTATGAGATCAAGCAGGGCCAGATCGGGGAGTTGTTCTGCAATGGCGGGATCGTGGCCGACACGAAAGATTACCTGATGAAGGTGGACGCGGTGGGCAATGATTTCCGCCTGTACCCCATCCCCAATTGCGGCAAGGGGCAGCCGATGCAGACCAAGCGGGTCGGCAACGGCGGGCCGACCATGCGCAGCCGAGCCCGCCTCACGGGAGTCCGCAAGTAAATCGCAATGGTGCGAGGGTAGTTCGGGGAAGAGTGCTGAATGACCTTCAGCGAGCTTGTGAGGGTCCTGGAGAGAAATGGCTTCGAGATCGTCAAGGAAAAAGGCTCCATCCGATACTATGCGAAACCGGGTGTAGATAAGTTGATTCGAATTGACTTTCACGGATCCAAGGAAGTTCCAACAGGGACCTGCAGCGCCGTCCTGAAAGCGGCGGGCTTGAAGAGAATGAGGAAGCAAAAGCATGATTGATTTGAAGTATTCTTTGATCATCGAGGCAACAAAAGATCCTGGCTTTTTCGGGTTCTATTCGCCGGACCTCGAAGGGTTTACTGGCGTTGGGCACTCGATTGAGGACTGCCTATACAAAGCAAGGTGGGGAATGGTCGAGCATGTTCGCCTTTTGAAAGAGAGAGGACTGCCGGTCCCCAAACCCAGCCCCAACCCGACAGTCGTGATCCAAAACGAGCCGCATCTGAAAAAAGCCACAACTCTCAGCTCCGAAAAACGGCGAGTGAGAATCGCCGTCAACTAATACAAACACATTAAGTGAGGTGTCATTCTGAGCACATTCGCTTCGCTCAGTGTAGACTCCGCGAAGAATCTGAGTATCGGAAGAGCCAGACCCTTCGCTTCGCTCAGGGTGACAAGTCGTGGAAAACTCGCCCCACTGTGAGAGGGACCTTCTAAGCAACGACGGTGATGCTACGCTGCTTCCTTGCGCAGAGAGAAGATGGTAGGCCTGGTGGAAACGGTGCAGGTCAGCGAGATGATCAGGAATGGCCTGTGTCTCATCAGTATGACGTGTCGTGAGGGACAGACATGATTGCGACCTCAGAACTGGCCAAGGCGGTGGAGCAGGCCTTGGGATATCTGAACTCAACGGGGGAGGTGGCCGAGGCGGAGGTGTTCGCGTCGAGCAACCGTAACCTGATCAGCCGGCTGAACTACACGTCCCACATTCCGTGTAATGGTGTCGAGGAGGCGAAATCGACCGAGTCGAATGGCATAGGAATTCAGGCGGTCTTCAGGACCGACGCCGGGATCAAGATCGGTTTCGGCAGCGAGCCGAGCGATCTGAGCTTGGACGGAGTCAAGCGAGCCCTGGAGAAGGCCAGGCGTGGCGCTGTCGCCGACCCCGAGTTCTCTTCACTCCCTCAACCCTCAAGTGAGCGGCGGAGGCTCCGCCGCTACCACGACCCGAAGCTAATGCGGATTGGGGACGCGGAGCTGGTTGAGGCGGGGTGGAGGGTTTTGCGGGGCGGACTGAACACCTTCATGACCTCGGCCAGGCTGAGGGATCTGGCCGGCGGCCCGGAACGAATCAGGGATCTGGGCCTGGTCCTTGGCGGCGACGTGACCATGTTGCAGGAGCGGATCGCCATCGCCTCGAGCGCGATGCCGGCGGCCCAGACCGACGAATCCACCCTCATCATGGTCTTCATCACCGCCATGGTCGAGGCCAAGACCTCCAAAGGGACCGGTTCCTCCACCGGCACCCACCTGGAGAGTTTCACTGACGAGGCCGGCGTCGAGGCGGCGCAGAATGCCATTGCGGCGATCGGGGGGGAGCGGATCAAGAGCGGCGAGCATACCGTCATCTTCGGGCGCCAGCCGGTGGCCGACCTGCTGAACAACCTGATCCTTCCCTCCCTCAGTCTTAGCGCCTTCTACAGCGACAGTTCGACATTCATGGGAAAGCTTGGAAAGCGCGTCGCCTCTAAGCAGCTCACGCTTCTCGACCACGGGGCCCAGCGCGGAATGATGGGCAGCAAAGGGATCACCTGCGAGGGGCTTCCGACCGGGAAAACGCGGCTGATCCAGCGGGGGAAGCTGGTCGGGCTGCTCAGCAACCACTACGAGCAGCGGCGGCTCCTGAAAGACCCCAAGGGCGCAGAGAAGCTGGGGGCGGACCCGAATCAGCAGACAAAGGCGATCGTTCCTCGCAACGGGTTCCGGTTCGGGGCCGGCGGAGGCCGACAGTTCAACGCCCAACCCGGAATCGCCCCAACCAACGCCATCGTGGAAGGAGGCGATCGAGGGCTCGATGAGATCATCGCGGAGGTCAAGGACGGCTTGTTGATCGGTCGGATCTGGTACACCTATCCGATCAACGGGTTGCGGGCCGGCGACTTCACCTGCACAGTGGTTGGCGACTCGTATATCATCAAGGACGGGCGGATCGTCGCGCCGCTCAAACCGAACACCGTCCGGATCAGCGACAACATCCACAATATCCTGGCCAATATCATTGCAATCGGCAACGATGCGAAGGGAACGCTGGTCTGGGCCGCGGATGAGGTGATCTACACCCCAGAGATAGCCGTGCGCGGAGTGAAGATCGACGAGATCGCGGGCTTCATGGAGCGACTGTGACACTCTTCGACCCTTCGACTCCGCTCAGGACAGGCCCTTCGACATGCTCAGGGCTCAGGGTGAACGGAATCTGTATAGAATCTTTTGCCGTATGCCACTCGCTAGTGTCCTGAATCAGAAGTTCGCTTCAGAAATCCCCCCTCCCTCGACGGGAGGGGGCGTGGGGGAGGGTGACTAAGTATCAGGCATCTGTCTCTTCACCCCCACCCAAGCCCTCCCCCATCCAAGGGGGAGGGGAAACATTATGGTCCGAATTTCTGACTCAGGACGCTAATATGAGAATGAAACGGAAGGCTCAATGCAATGAGAGGAGAGGATGTGCCATGACGCGATACACGAGAACAGACTTGCTGTTGCAGGCGATGCTCTGCGGAATTCTCCTGTTGGGGGGCGCCGCCCTGGCGTTCGCGGAGGTTTGTCTGTCGCCTTACGTCAAGCAGCGGACCGGACAGGAGAAGTACATGTATGTCTGGTCGATTGACGCCGATGCCAAAGACAACGATTTCCTGGCGGTCATCGACGTGAACCTGGCCTCGCCGACGTACGGCAAGATCCTGACCACCATCGATGTGGGCTCGAAGGGAAACGAGCCGCACCATTTCGGCTTCACTGACGATCGCACCAGGATTTGGGCCGGCACCCTGTTTAGCAACAAGATCTTCATCTTCGACGTGGCGAGCGATCCGGCACGACCCAAGATCGTCAAGGTCTTGGATGACCTGGGCAAGACGACCGGCATGATGAGCCCCCACACCCACTACGCGCTGCCCGGCCGGATGTTGATCAGCTTCCTTTCCAAGGCCGACGGAGGTCTGCCGGGGGGAATGGCGGAGTTCACGAACGACGGGCAACTCATCCGGACCATCCCGAACCCCAGCTCGGCTCCCTACGCGTACGATTTGGCGGTCAAGCCGGACCTGAACCTGATGATCACGTCAAGCTTTGTCCCCTACAGGAACTACTCGAAGCCGCTTAGCCAATGGGACATGAAGGACGGCGGCAACACGCTGCTGGTCTGGGACTTCAAGGAGCGAAGGCTGCTCCAGACGCTCCAGACGGGCCCGGTCCCGTTGGAGGTCCGGTGGTCGCTGAAGCCCAAGGCGGCCTACGGCTTCACCAATGTGGCCCTGGATGACAGCCTCTGGCTATTCAAGCGGACCAACGGGAAGTTTACTACTAAGAAGGCAGCGGACCTGGGAAAGGGGTGTTTGCCGGCCGACCTTCGGCAGTCGCCCGACGACAAGTACCTATACGTGAGCTGCTTCTTAAAGAACGAGATCCAGGTCTGGGATGTGAGCACGCCGGAAAAGATCAAGCTGCACGACACCATCGTGCCCGGCGTTCAGCCTAACATGATGCACGTGACCGGCGACGGCAAGCGGATGTATATCACCAACTCGCTGCTCAGCACCATGGACCAGGTCGATCGGTTCTGGGTTCGCCTCGCACACATCGGGCCTGACGGTAAGGTCAAGATGGACCCCTTCTTCAATGTCAGCTTCATGGACTTTCCGAGCGGCCCCGCCCGCGCCCACGACATGCTGCTGTATTAGTGAGGGGAAGGAGACGGCGAACGGCTCGAAGGCTGTTGCATCAGGCCGGCTTACCGAACTGACGGTACAGAAACTCCTCTTGCAGCGGAGTCAGTCCAAACTCCCGGCTGGCTTGATCGATCAGCTCTCCTCGGTTCGCATTCGGCTCCTCCTTGAGCCGATCGCTCATCCATTCGACCGCACGATGTAACGCCGCATCCTGTATCGTCATCTCCGTCGTATCCCTCCGTGAGGTCAAAGCCGCCCCACTACCGGGAGCCTTTCGGTGCCGCTCCCAACCCCTCCGACTCCTGCTTGAGCCGCATCTTCTTGACGAGGGCTTCGTACGACTGCGTCTGAATGATCTTGTTGAACTGCGTTCGATAGGTCTTCACGATGCTTACTTCATCGATCACCACGTCATGGGCGGCCCAGATGCCGTCTCGACGAAACATGGCGAAGTCAACGAAACTCGGCTCGTCCCGCTTGGAGAGGAACTTGGTCTGGACCGTGGCGACCCCTCCGTCGGCCGACTCCGGCAGATAGATCACTCGCTGATCGCCCAGGTGATCGACCACCAGCCGTGTGTAGGATTCCACGAACAGATCGCCGAATAGCTCGGCAAAATCCTTGCGCTCATCTTCCGCCCGCTTCGCCCAATGGCCGGCCAGCGATCGTCGCGCCATCTCCTGGACATCGAACAACTGCAGGATCAGCTTCTTGATTCGCGCTTTCCGTTCGGCCTCCTTGGCGGGCCCCTGCTGCGCAGGGTCTTTCACAATGGCAGTAATCCGATTCAGCTCGTCTCTTACTCGATCGGTCGCCTCTCCCGCCAGCACCGAGACCGGGAGAGCCAACCACAGTGCGGCAATCGCCCCGGCCATCAATCTTCTTCGCCCGGACAGCTTCTCTCGACCCATCATGTCATAATTCTCCCTCGGATACGATGTTGCGCTTCTCCCCCATGACTAGGGAACGCCTGGCCGCAACCGTGAGGAGGACCGGCAAGAGGGTCAAGGAAACAACAAGGATGCTCCCCACCCCCAGCGTCACCAGGAGGCCGATGCTGAATGCCCCACGGTGATGAGCGATCATGAGGCTCCCGAACCCAATCATTGTCGTGAGGGAAGAGAGGGCCACGCTCTTTCCGATGCTTCGTGGCAGCACGGCGGACTCATCCTCCTCGCGGTAGCGATTGACGATCAACAGGCCGTTCTCCACCCCGGGTGCGACGATCAGCGGTACGATGATCAGGTTCGCCAGGTTGAATTTCAGGCTAAAGACTTGCATCAGACCGGCGGTCCAGACGGCGCCGACAAGCAGCGGGACTTTTGCCAGGAGGAAGTAGCGCAGGTCCCGGAAGTTCAGGAGCATCAGGATGGCGACCCCGACCAAGGCGTATATCGCCACTTGCTGGTAGCCCCGTCTCATCGCAGTGATCACCTCATGCGCTTCAACCGGGTCCCCTATGGCGTCCGGATCAGCCCTCCTCAAGTCGGCGACGAATGCGGCCTGGGATTTGAGCTCCCAGGGGTTCTGGCTCGGGAAGACCCGAAGCAGGTACGAGCCGTCCCGCCCCACGAATTGCTTTCGCAGATCGACCGGCAGGTCGTTGACTCGGACCGGCCCGGACGCCACCGCCCGGGAGAGGAGCGCGATCTTGTCACGGAAGTCACGAAACAGTTCGTCTTGATAGCTGGAGAGCCGCTGTCGGATCTCTTCAGGGTCGCCTCTCGCGAGGAGCGCCTCGAAGCTCTCGATGAGTCGCCTGACCTGCCCCATCATCTCCAAGGGTGGCTTGTCTTTCCGCTCCCACTTCTCCACGTCATCGGGCGTGAGCATCTTGGACTTGATCCGATCCAGAGAGTTCACCAGTCCATTCAGATCGACCGGCGCCAGGGCGGCCCCCTCCAGCTTGACGCCTTCCAGCAAGGGTTTGAGTTCGCGGAGCAAAGGAAGTTTGCGTTCCTGATCGTCAGGCATGACCGTGGCGATGCTCTCCACCTTGCTGATGGAGGGCAGGGCCTCTAGCGCGCGGCTCTTCTCTCTCACCTCTTCCAGGCTCTTGGCCAAGATCACCCCGTAGGAGGTCGAGCGCTCGGAGTTCTTAATGATCTTCAGCTCCCAGGTCACCGACTCGGTCCCCTCCGCCTGCAGGCGCAGGACGTTGCCGTCGAACTGCACCCCGCTCATCGCATACAGGGCAATAGCCGTGGCGAGCGCGGAGAGCGCCAGGACGGCACGGGGTCGGCGGTACCAGGCTTCCAGAAAGGCCGGAGGGCGGAGCGATAGCGACCGTGATATAACAGGCGCTTTAATCTGTCGCTCGTCCCACAATAGGAGCAGCGGCGGCAGAACCATGAAGGTCGAGACCAGCGTCAACAACAGCCCACTGCCGGTGACGAACCCGAGTTCCTGCAAAGCACTGACCTTGGTCAGTAGAAGGGTAAAGAGGGCCACGGCGGTCGTGAGGGCGGCATGCAGAATGCCCGGGCCCGCGCCCTCGAAAGCCCGCTCCAGCGCCTCACGGATGGGATGGCCGGCGCCCCGCTCTTCCTCGTACCGCGCCAAGAGATGGATCCCGTAGTCCATTCCGATCCCGATCAACATCGGCGCCAGGACCACCGACAGCATATTCAGATGGCCGACAGTAACGGCGGCAAATCCGAAGGCCCAGCAGACCCCCACGACCAGAGCGATGGCCCCCATCAGGGGCCTGACCACACCGCGGAAGACCACCACCACAAGCAGGACGACGCCGACAAGTGAAATGATGGTGGCGAGGCCGCTGTCCTGCTGAGCGGCGGTGACCTCGTCATACTCCAGGGCCGGATCTCCCGTCACGCCGGCCGTGACTCCGGGAAACTGCCGTCGCAGTGTCAGGATCTCTTTGCGGATCCCCTCGATCGGCTTCCGGAACCTGATGAAGCTGTCGGGGTCCCCCTTCACGCTGGCCAACACAAAGAGCAGCCGCTTATCTTCGGACCACAGGTACCCCTCCCGATCTTCCGCATCCTCGTCCTGGACGAAGAACCGGCTCCACGGGGAGACGTAGGTCCGCGGGCCTTCTGCCCGTTCATTGAGCTGTTTCAGCAGCGCCGTGAGCGGAGAAAGGTCCACGGGTTGCTCCGGTTTTCCCTCGTCCTCTTCCAGAAATCCGGTAAAGAGGTGGCCCACCAGCGCTGAGCTGATCTCCCGCTGGATCAGTTGAAACATCCGGTTCAATCCGGGAGCTCCAGAGAGCTCCTCCAATAATGTCCGATGCTCCTGGAGCTTGCTCTTCAGATCAGCCAACTCCTGAGGCGAGAGGTATAGGAGGAAACGATCCTCGAGCGAGGTCAAGTCGAACCGGTACAGCACCTCCTCGATCTGGGGCACGTTGGTCTTGACGCGCTTCACCAGAGCCGACGCGAAGCGCTTGGCTTGCTCTCGTTCGTTGGACTGGACCACAATGACCACTCGGCTCGGGTCGCCGAAGGCCCGGTGGTACTCTTCCTGAAGCTGGGCGAGCCTTCCCCGGAGCGGCGCCAGTGCGGCACGCGTAGAGGTGAAGCTCAGCCGCTGAATCGTCACCTGGACCGATAGGAGGGTCAGAACAACCGCCAAGACCAGCGTGATCCGCGGGTAGGCGAGGACCGTGCAGGCCAGAAGCTTCCTCAGTCTCATCGATCAGGCCTCGCTGGGATGGCTCCCGGATCGAGCAGTCGCATTTGTGGGATCATGCGACGATCGAATCGGTCGAACGCGTCTCTCCCGAGAGCTTCAATCGAATCGTAACAAGCCTTCACCTTCTCAAGAAACCGATCCATCTCCAATCCAAAGCAGACCGCGCCGAACTCCCCGGCCTTCTCGCGGCCTTCTTTCAGGAGGCTAAGGGCGCCCTTGAAGTTGTTGTTCTCCAGATGATGAAAGCCGGCCGCGATCTGGATCAGCCCTTGCAACAACAGACGCACCTGACCCTCCTCCTTCAGCCAGACTGCTTCAAGGACTTCGTGGACCTCGAAGAAGAGCCCTTCATTGAAGAGGCAGACGGCCTCCTCCATCGCCCGCTCCAGCACGCCCTCCGACCGGATCGGGCGCCGCCAGAGCGTTTCCAACGCCCGGCAGTAGGCCTCCACCCTGGAGATCGCGGGCCTCAGTTCACTTCGGAGCCTCTCACCCGGGGCAACCCAGGGTTCCCCGCCAACCTCTCCCGGATGGCGCAACAGCCCCGTGTTGATCAGATCATCGGTGACTTCCTTCGCGGACACCAGTGGCACGACCTCGCGCACGGCCGCCTCGACGGCCTCAATCAGGGCGCCATACTGGATCGCGGCTCGCTGCTGCCCCTCGACGAGGCGCCCAAATGAGCGGAGCGCATACAACGGCACAGCCCGCTCTGACTTGGAGAAGGCCTCATCCAACAGCTCGCTGAGGCGGTTGCGAAGCTCGAGGTTGCGGATCGGCGGCGGGACGCTTCGCATCACCTACCCGGCTCGTTCCCGGGGCGAGCCCCGACGGCGCGAAGCGGCTCCGCAAGCAAAGGGCGTCCCAAGCGTACGTTCACGAGCTGTTGCATCAGCTCAGGATAATGACCCCCTGCTTCCTGTAGATGCTCCTCACCGCCATTCCGTCTAGGAGGGGCACTACCGAGAGGCTTCTGAGGATTATACCAGGGCATTGGCCTTGGGCGTAGCGTTTTGTCTCCACGACATTCTTCTATAGCCCCCCACGAAGAGCGCACCACCCTTATTAATCCCACGAAGTCACATGCATCGGGGCATGATCTGCCGACAAACCGGATCACCACAAGACTGGGGCCTCACAGACGGGCGCTGAACTTTCAACAGCCCGCCGCGGGGCCCCTGAATCGTCACCCCGACCGCAGACCGCTCAATGATTACACGAGTCGCCTGTCCATCGGGCTAAGCGGGATGATCTGCCAGCCGTGTTGAAGAGACCATACAGACCACGAGTCGGCAGGCTTTCATTGCTTTCTTTTGGCCAGTTCCTCTTCACGCAGGGTCCGCCGGAGGACCTTGCCAACGAGCGTCTTTGGCAGCGCCGTTCGGAACTCCACAAGGGTGGGGACTCTGTATCTTGCCATCTTCTCCCTGCAGTAGTCGATGATCTCCTGTTCGGTGGCCGACTGCCCTTCTTTCAGGACGATGTAGACCTTCACCGTTTCCCCCCGGTAGGGGTCCGGCAGGCCCACCGCCACCGCTTCTTGCACCTTCGGATGCTCATAGAGCGGCTCCTCGACGTCCCGCGGGTAAATCTTGTAGCCACCGGCGATGATCATGTCTTTCTTTCGGTCCACGATGGAGAAGTAGCCCTGCTCATCCATGTAGCCGATATCTCCAGTGTGCAGCCATCCATCCTTCAACACCCTCGCGGTTTCCTCCGGCCGGTTCCAGTAGCCTTTCATCACCTGGGGACCCTTGACTGCCAACTCGCCGGTCTCTCTGGGTGGCAGCCTCCGCTCGCCGGTCTCCAGATCGACGATCTTGGCGTCGGTATCCGGAAGCGGAAGGCCGATCGTCCCGATCTTCCTTGCGCCATAGAGCGGGTTGACGTGCGTGGCCGGAGAGGCCTCGGTCAGGCCATAGGCCTCAACGAGTCGGGCGCCGGTTAACGCCTCGAACCTCGTCTGCACCTCGACCGGCAATGGCGCGGCCCCGCTCAAGCAGGCCTTGATCGAGCGAAGGTTGTACTTGCCAACCTCCGGGAAATTATTGATGGCGATATACATCGTCGGGACGCCGGGGAAGATTGTCGGATGATACTTGTCGATCGTTTCGAGGACTTCCTTCACCTTGAAGTGGGGCAAGAGGATCATCGTGTGACCCAACGAAATGCAGAGGTTCATCACGGCCGTCATCCCGTAGACATGAAAGAACGGGATGGCACCGAGAGAAATCTCGCTCCCGCCCTTGGCCGTCACCAGCCACGCGCCGGCCTGCAGCGTGTTGGCCACCAGATTCCGATGGGTCAGGACCGCCCCTTTGGCCAGACCAGTGGTCCCCCCTGTGTACTGGAGGAGGGCCGGGGTATCCGGGCTGAATGCGACAACCGGGGGCTTCGCGGCGGCGGAACGCATTACTTCCTTGAACAGCTCGGTTCCCGCGACCCGGTCAACCTCAACGCGATGCCCTTCTGACTGCTCTTTCAGCAGGGTAAAGAGCAGCCGAAGCAGTCTCGGAAAATACTCCTTGATATTGGTGACGATGATCCGCTTGAGGCCTGTCCTCGGCGCGACCTCCTTGACCAGCGGATAGAACTTGGTGAGGGTCACAATGCCCCAGGACCCTGAGTCGTTCAGTTGATGCTCCAGCTCCTTCGCGGAGTAGAGCGGGCTGGTCGAGACGGCGACGCCCCCGGCGCGAAGCGTGCCATAATAGGCGATGACCATCTGGGGACAGTTGGGAAGGAACAGGGAGACCCGATCGCCTGCGGTGAGGCCTCGGGCTGAGAGGGCCGCGGCGAAGCGGTCCGCGGCCTCGTTCAGCGCCCGGTAGGTCAGCCTGGCGCCATAGAAGATGATCGCGTCGCGATCCGGGTGCTTCCTGGCGGACTCCGAGAGGAAGTGCTGCAGCGGGGCGTCTGGGTACTCGATGTGTTTCGGAACTCCCTCGTCGTAGAAGGCGAACCAGGGCCGATCCAACTTTTCCCTCATGGTGGCGGGCTCGTCCTTCATGGCAGACTCCTTCACGCTGAAACTGCGTCTTCCCGTGCTCTCGATTGCGATCTCAACCGGGGTGCCCGGGACACCGGCGCCTCGATAGCCACGCAGCCATCTGATTGCCTTCGATAGGCACACGGAACCTGGAATGGTGCGGCTTCAACGCAGACCAGGTGCAGGAAAGCATATCGTAAAGGCACCAGGGTTCCAACAAGAAAAACAGGGCCAAGAGCCCACCCGTTTGACCATCAATAGGAATGCAAGAGCTGACAGCGATGTCAGCCGAACCCGACTCCGGAAAGACAATTGGGGCCGGGCTGATTACCCGAATCAACCAAAAAATACAAACAGCGCGCTGACCATCACGGTCACAATGGCGGCGATCGCGAGAATGAAGGGCCAGTAGGTACGTTCCGGATCGATGGGGGCCGGGCCAAAGGCCATTGCTCGCTATCCCCTCTCCCGCGATGGCCGTCTTGAAGAGGCCGACTTACGCATACCGGCGCCGATCATCGCACCGAATAATCTCAATGGCGCTGCGCGCACGGGAAGACCATTCAGGACGGGCGGCGAGCCGTCATGACGTCCCGAGGAGCACCTGGAGCCCGAGCCGGATCATCATGACGCCGATCGCCGCCAGGAGGAGGTTGACGACCTTGGCGAGCACGTTGAGGGTTCCCCCGCCGACGACGGCCATGATCCGATCAGAGCCCCATAGGGTCACCCCGACGATCCCAAGATTGACCAGGAAGGCCGCAAGGGTGAGCCAGAAGCCCTGACTGCTCAAGAGGACCATGGAAGTGGTCAGGACGGCAGGCCCGACCATTAACGGCATCGCCAAGGGGACCACACCCATCGTCTCAGAAGGAACTCGCCGGGTCCGCTCCTCAAAGAGGAGATCGGTGAGGGAGAGACAGAACAGCAGGGTGCCACCGGCGATCTGGAAGTCTGCCTCTGTGATCCCAAGATAGACGAAGAGAGCTTTGCCGAGCAACATGAATCCGACGCCGATGCAGCCAGCGGCCAGGATCGCCTGCCGGAAGGTTCGAATCCGCTCCTGCTCCGACAGATTCGCGGTCATGGAGAGGAAGATCGGAAGGACGCCGAAGGCATCGATCGCCACAAAAAGGGGAATGAAGGCGAGGAGGAAGGGCCGGATGAGGTCCACGCGAGAGAGCCCTGGCTACCGATGCTCGCTCAGGGCAAGGCGCAAGAGGTCAGGTCGGTCCGTGATGATCCCATCGACCCCTAACTTGATGAAGTGGCGCATCTGAGCCGGGTCGTTGACCACCCAGACGACGAGCTGGAGCCCCGAGGCCCGACAGGCCTCGACCTCAGTCTTCGTGACGAACGAGGCTTCGAGCGCCAAGCCATCTGCCTTGGCGGGGCCGGCGAGTGCCGACAACGACACAGGCCTTCCGACCAGAAGGGCCGCTGTGCGGATGGTCGGCTCAATCTCCTTCAGCCGTCGCAGCGCATAATGGTCGAAGGACGCTACGGCCCCTTGGGCGATGGCTCCGTGCTGACGCAGGGCCGAGACGACCTTCTCCTCGATCCCAGGAAAGAAGGTCGAACCGGCCTTGATCTCAAGAGCCAGCGGGACCCTCCCGGCGAAGCGATCAAGCACCTCGGCAAGTCTTGGGATTCGCTGGCCGGCAAAGCCTTCTCCGAACCATCGGCCGGCATCCAACCTCATGAGCTCCCCAAGGCTCCGCTGGTGTACCGGGCCAGAGCCATCCGTCGTCCGATCGAGTGTGTCATCGTGAATCACGATCAGCTCGTTATCCCGCGTGAGGTGAAGGTCCAGTTCCAGGGCGTCTGCGCCCAACTCGACCGCCCGTTCGAAGGCCGCCATGGTATTCTCAGGCGCCAAGGCTGACGCCCCGCGGTGAGCGACATTTAGTGTCACCTGGAGCTCCGGCAATGAAGATGCGGCTTTTTATGGACGATTCCCTGCATCCCCGTCATCCGACCACTTGCCGTTGATACGCTTCAGGAGACGCCCGGCAAGCCCATGAGCCCGATCTTTGAGCCATTTGTACTCCTCCCACGCCGCGCCCCGGTCACCCTTGCGAACGTAGGCGGCCCCAAGACCGTAATGCGGCTGGGGCAACTCCGGCTCGAGCCGAACCGCTTCTTTGAATTCGATCAGCGCTTTGTCCCAAAAGCCCTTCCGCGCAAGGGCCACGCCAAGACTATGATGTGCCCTGGCATCCCCGGGCTCGAGCCGAACCGCTTCCATGAACTCGAAAACCGCCTCGTCCCACAGGCCCCCTTCCGCATAGACCCAGCCTTGCTCGAAGTGTTCCTTTGCGGTCTTTTGCCTCGACTCGCAGCCCAATCCGAACACAAAGAGGGTAGCCAAGGCGATCCCGCACCACCCCAACCAACGTCCCTGCTTCATTGTGGATTCTAGCCCCCAGCCGGACGACATCTGATGAACAGGCTAGCGAGCCCAGGCCTCCCGGCAAAACCTCAGGCTTCGAACTACTCTTGTTTTTCACACATCCTGTTAGGCTTTAGATTGCGTTCCATGTGTGAACGATCCTTCGAGGACAGATACTGTACTGGGGTGGCGCTAACGGCCAATCCCTCAACTCGCTTGCATCAGCCCTGACGGGTAAGGCTACCGCTGCAATCGACCCAGTGACGGCTCCATCTGTGGCACGGTCATCATACTACTATAGGCACAGAGCACTGTAAAGGCGGAGTGGCCCAGAAACTCCAGCGGAGAGGAGATCACAGAGAATCAGCGACGCCAATAAACACTTGACAGCATAGATAGGGCTATGGTACAGGTAACTGGCTGTTTACGGCACTTGAGGGTGCAATGTACGTTGGGATTCTTGACGGTTTCTTGTACGGACGAGGGGGGGCGATCCGAAGCGAAGTGAATGAGAAATTACATTAGGTGGGGGGGTTACGTCGCAAGACATCTAGCAGGGGAATCAAGGAGGACGGCATGAAATTCCTCGGCAGAATCGCCTGTGGTAGCAAATACAAACTTTTGCCTCTCTTGCTGTTACCGATGATCCTTGTGTGGGGACATGCTCTAGCAACAACGCTCAACCTATCCAACACTTCGTCTCGGACCGCCTACGCTCCCACTGTGAACACCTTCTCAAACGGCTTCGATCTCGCCTCCGCCTCGATTGTTCTTGACGATGTTGCGAACACGGCGGTCGTCACCGTCACGACCTTTGGCAGAAACGGATCTGGTGATCCCGACCCCGACGTTATTCCCGGAGCAGGTTGTGCCGCGGGAGCCGCGTTCTGTGTAACATCGATCGCTGGGTGCCCTCAGCTGGTCCAGCTCGTTGCGGATTCGGATCCGGCGACCGACCAGAACGGGGTCTGCGCCAACTTTCCGCACGAGGGCGCAGGCAACGACGAGAACTACGCCATACGGATTGAACAGCCCTCAGGGACTATACGGATTAGGGTTGACATTGCGGCAGGGGGCGCTTCGGGCACCGGATCGGTAACGACCTGCGCAGGGTGCGCGATCACATCGCCGAACCCCATTGCCTGGACAGGAAAGACCTTCAACGTTACCATTAGTGGGATCAACAGCAGCGGGCTGAGCCTTGCACCTGGTGAAACCGTCTTCGGGAATATCGGGGCCGGCTCGACCGCTGACGGTCCGCCGGAAGACCAGATCGTCTTGAGTGCTACCGTCCCGACCACGACGACGACGACCACCACTACGACGACGACGACTACGACTACGACGACGACAATTCCGGTAGTGCCAACGGCCGGGAACTGGGGGATGATGATGCTCGGGCTGGCCTTCTTGGGAGCAATGGCCTGGCTTCTGCGAGCCCGCAGGTCCCTTCGGTAGTCGGCAGTCCGCGATTACTCAAATTTCGCGATCAAGAAAAAACGGGGCTTGGCCTTAGCCCCGTTTTTTCTTTTTGGAGAACGAGGTTTTCCCCCTTCGAGCAATCTCACGAGCGATTTTGAGCAAGGTCGGAGACTGCTCCACTACAATGCGGCTGGCATGGCTCGAGGGAGCAAGCACGCTGGCCGCATTCGTGCTGACCTACGGACTGCTTCTCTGGTACCTCAAGCCCTCCCTTCTGCTGAGTCCGACGATCACGGCTGGCGGAGATACGCTCTCCCACTATGTGACGGCGAGATATCTGCGGGATTACCTCCTCCCAAATGGAAGGATCATCGGATGGATGCCCGGCAACCTTGCCGGCTTTCCGATTTTCCTCTTCTATTTCCCCCTGGCCTTCCTGGTGATCGCCGGGCTGAGCCTTCTTCTCTCATTCCCTGTCGCGTTTAAGCTGGGAACCGTCGCCGGGACCTTCGCCCTCCCGCTGGCCACCCTGGTCAGCCTGCGGTGGATCGGATGCCGGTTTCCCATCCCGGCCCTTGGCGCCATCCTGACGCTCCCGTTTCTGCTGAACACGGGTAACACCATGTGGGGCGGCAACATCCCCAGCACCCTGGCCGGGGAGTTCTCTCACAGTCTCTCTTTTGCGCTTCTGATGCTCTTTCAGGGCGCCCTTTACAAGGGAGTGCGCACGCGCCGACGCGCCGGGTGGTGCGCGGTGCTCTTCGCTCTGGTCGGTTTCGCCCATGGCTACGGGTTGGTGGCTGCGGCTGGCCTTGGGGTGTACTTTCTCGCGGTGGAGTCGGATTTCCTGGCGACGCTTGTCTACCTGGTCCGCGTCTATGCCACCGGAGGGCTCCTTCTGGGATTCTGGCTGGTGCCGCTCGTTGCCTACCTCCACTATACGACCGGGTTCGCCATAAGCTGGAAGTTCGCGTCGCTGCGTGAGATCTTCCCGACCGTGATGTGGCCGACCGTGGCGATAGCGGCGGCTACGATCGCCTGGGCATCGTGGCACAAGCAGGCCGATAGGGAGTGGCGCCGCTGGGTCCACTACCTGACCTACCCTGTGGTCCTGTCCGTCCTCCTCTATTTCATCACCCCGAGGTTGAACCTTGTGGATGTGAGGTTCCTGGCCTTAGCCCAGTTCTTCCTCACACCGCTAGCCGCAGTCGGCCTCGGCCGACTCATCACCCGGGTTCAATTCGCGTCGGGTCTCTGGGCGCCTCTTCTGATCGGGACACTGATGATCATCTGGATCGTGCCTCAGGTGTCGTTTATCCCCGACTGGATCCGCTGGAACTACGAGGGGATGGAGCGGAAACCTTGGTGGCGATACTATCTTGTCGTAAACACGGTCGGCCTGGCTGGGGGCCCCCACAGCCCGCGAGTCGTGTACGAACATTCGGTTTTGCACGATAAGGCCGGCACGGTCCGGGCATTCGAGGCGCTGCCGCTCTTCTCGGGTCGTCCTACTCTCGAGGGGGCTTACATGCAGTCCTCCCCGAGCTCCCCGTTCGTCTTTTATATCCAGTCTGAGTTGACCGAGATTCCCTCCTGCCCCTTCCTTCCGTACCACTGTACGACGTTTAACCCAACGCAGGCACTGGCTCACCTCGAACTCTTCAATGTGAAGGAGGTGATCGCAGTCACCGGTAAGGCCAAGGTTGCCCTAGCGTCGAATCCTGGTTACCGGGAGGAGGTCGAGATCGGGCCATACAAGATCTTTCACGTACGCCAAGGGAATGGGCAGTACGTGACACCTCTTCCTTATGCGCCGGCACTAGCCACCCAAGGGGACTGGAAGCGCCTGGCCTATGACTGGTTCCGGAAGCCGGAATGGCTGGAGGTCCCGCTCCTCTTCCTGCGACCCGGCGAGCCATCGCCCCCGGTTACCGTGCCGTTCCGCGGCCTCGGAGAGGGGCCTGTTCGACAAGCCCTTTCGCCAGGATGCCAGGTCAAGGACGCTGTGGGGAATGAGGAGGTTCGGTTCGAGACCGACTGTCCAGGGCGACCGCACCTGATCAAGATCTCTTATCACCCGAAATGGCGGGTCGAGGGCGCTGATCGCATCTACCTGGTCTCCCCGTCCTTCATGGCGGTCTACCCTACTGCGCGACATGTTCGCCTCTTCTTCGGCGATCGCTGGCCCGACTATGTCGGGAGGTCGGCGAGCGGCTTGGGATTGATGCTGCTGGTAGTAGCATGGGTAGCAGAGCGACGGCGGCCGGGATGACTGCTGCCCCTGCCGAAGGCTCGCTCACCATCATCATCCCGGTATACAACGAGGAGGTGATCCTGTCGGCGAACCTCGGTCGCCTGATCATGTACCTGAACGGCATCGGAGGCCCCTTCGAGATCATTCTCGTCAGCAACGGGTCGACCGACATGACGCTCGAGTTGGCGCAGCAGGCGCAGTCCTCAGATCCCCGCGTGCAGGCGATTGCCCTCGAGCGGCGAGGCGTCGGACGGGCCTTCAAGGCGGCTGCCAGGCGCGCCCACTACGAGCATCTCGTCTCGGTGGACATGGACCTCTCGGTAGACCTGACGTTCATCGAAAAGGCCCGCGGGTTACTGGCCGGATGTGACCTGGTCGTCGGGTCGAAACAGACCGGTTCACAGCGGCGATCGTGGCTGCGTTGGTTGGCCAGCGCGACCTTCATCTCGTGTGCGCGCCTGCTCCTCGGAACGACGGTGACCGACTATTCCATTGGGGCGAAGGGGTATCGACGCTCGTGGATCATGCCCTACCTCGATCGACTGGATGACGACACCGCCTACGTCCTCCAGTTGGTCGCATGGGGACGACGCGACGGGGCGCGGATCACGGAGATCCCTGTCTCGTGCGAAGACCTTCGGCGCAGCAAGTTCAACCTCTTGCACGAAGGCATACACAAATTCTCTTCCCTATTCCTTATCTGGTTGATCCACCACCGGCGCCACAGTCGCCCCTGACGCTGACAGCTTGCGTGTCGAGGCTCGGCAGGAACGGCTGATGAACGTCATCTTCAATGCCGATGATTTTGGTTTGACGCGAGCAGTGAACGCGGGCATCATGGAGGCGTACGAGCACGGCTTGCTCAAGAGCGCCTCCCTGATGGTGACGGCCGAGGCGGCCGATGATGCCGTTGCATGGGCCAAGGCGCGACCCGGTCTTGACGTCGGACTGCACATCGCGCTGATCGAGGAGCGCCCCACGCTCCCTCCCGAACAGATACCCAGCCTGGTTACCGACGGCCGCTTCTATCCGAGGCGCGGCACCGTCTTTTTCCGCTACGCGATCGGCCGTTGGGACGTCGCCGAGGCGGAGGCCGAGATCGCGGCTCAATGGAACCGGCTGCTGGGATCCGGGCTGGAACCGTCTCACCTCGACGGGCATCAGCACCTTCACCTGCTCCCCCGGCTCTTTCCGTCGGTGATCGCCCTGGCGCAGGGTCATGGGATCCGGTTCGTGCGCACCCGACTCGGCGATCCGGTCGCCGGAGCAGGCTCTCTGGCCAGAAAGATGTCCGTCCTTGCCATCAACAAGATCTCTAGGTTAAACTGGGCCAAGATTTCTGACCCGGATGGGCTGGTCATGATCCCGTTCACGACGGTTGGATTCTTGCAGTCCGGCGGCGCACTGACAGTGTCCAGCCTGTTGGCAACCCTCGACCAGCTTCGAGGGGACCGGGGGCAGAGCATCGTGGAGGTCATGATCCACCCGGGGCGCTGCGACGCCGAAACCGAGCGGAAGTACGGCCACTGGCGTTACCGGTGGGAGAGTGACCTTGAGCTCCTGCTTGATCCGACCTTGCCTGAGGCGCTGGCGCAGCGGCGGATCGTGGTCACCTCATTCCGGGATCTAGCGGTGAGAACAAATGCGGCATCGACAGGGAGATCGCGGGAGGCCGACAGCGCCCCCTAAACAGGTTTGCTCTCGCTGCCCCTGCCTGCCTCTGATTTGACGGGGTTAGCTGCTCGCAGAAGAGCCGAGACGGTGAATCGCATCCTGCTCATCAATCCGAACTGGACTGGGATCCAGAAACAAAAGCAAGGTCAGTTTAAGCGGGCCTGGCCGCCGCTTGACCTAGCCCAGGCTGCCGCCTTGCTCGAGCGGGGGGGCTTCGTCGTTCGCCTGCTGGACAATAATGTCGAGCGGGTGTCCCATGAGGCGCTCGGCGCGCTGGCGCGCGAACACGACCGCGTCTTCGTGACCTCCACGCCCTACGACCGCTGGCAGTGTCCCGCGCTCGACATTAGCTTCTTCTATGACACCATCCGCCACATCCCCAGGGAGAAGCTCTATATCATGGGCGCTCACGTTAGCGAGCGTCCCGAGACCTCGTTGAAGGCAACGGGCGCAAGGGCGGCCATCATCCATGAGCCCGAATATACGATCCTGGATATTTGCCAGCGCGACCTCTACCCCGACCAGAAGGGCGTCGCCACGCTTGAGGACAGCAAGCTCGTCAGGGGGCCCGAGGTGGAGTTCTTGGACGACATGGACACCATGCCGTATCCGGCGTTTCACCACCTCCCGATGCAGCGGTACTACTACGAGGTGATGGGACGTGATTTCGCTCTCCTCGAGTCTTCCCGAGGCTGTCCCTACCGCTGCACCTTCTGCTACCTGGGGATGTACGGTCCCCAATTCCGGCAGAAGGGCGTCGAGCGCTTTGTTGATGAGGTCGAGTGGGCGGTCCGCACCCACGGCCTGCGCAACATCTACTTCATGGACCTTGAGTTCGCTCTGAACAAGAAGTTCGTCATCCCGTTCTGTGAGGCGCTCATCAAACGGGATCTCGGTCTGCAGTGGTGCTGCCAGACCCGCGTCAACGATGTGAACGATGAGGTTCTGTCCCTGATGAAGCGAGCCGGCTGCAAGTTGATCCACTTCGGCGTCGAGGCGGGCACGGAGCACATCCTGGCAGCCACCAACAAGAAGATCACTATGGCCGACGCCGAGCGCGCCATGCGGTTGATGAAGAAATACGAGATGCAATCGGTCCTCTTCATGAACCTCGGCTTCCCCGGCGAGACGATAGAGGACATGGACGCCACGATCGACTTTGCCATTCGACTCAGCCCGACGTTCGTTTCGTTCCACCTGATCGTTCCGTTCCCGGGGACGAAGTTGGCCGAGATGGTCGGGATCGATGAGAAGGAATTGCCGCCAGAGCGCTATCCACAGTTCAACGACAAGGCGACGGTTGATTTGCCGACGCTGAAGCGACAATTGCGCAAGGCCTACCGTCGATTCTACCTCCGACCCGGTTACATCTGGCATTCCCTGGTCGGAAGCGAGCGCCAGTTTCTGTGGGACAAGTGCAAGATCCTGTACAACCTGGTCGGTACATAACGATCGACCATTCTTCCGCTACCGGCGTCATTCACCTCCACTCCCCCAAGCCTTGCCATGCCTGATCGACTATGGACCAGCCGTGGATACCAGCCCGGGGATCTCGCGGGCATCCTCGCACTTCGCCACATAACATTCGGTGAGGTGGATAAACACCGGCTGCTGCCAGAGGTCTGGAAATGGCAGTTTCTCGACAATCCGGCAGGCCCTGGCTACCAGCGGTTGGCTGACCATGCCGGGACCATCGTAGGCCAGTATGTGGCCATCCCCACCCGCTTCCATCTGGCGACGCGCCCCGGGATCGAGACCATCCTAGCCATGTCATGCGACACCATGACCCACCCAGCGTATCGGAAGCAGGGGATGTTCGTCACCCTGGCGCAAGAGCTCAACACCGAGCTGGCCGAGCGGTTCGGCGTCACCACTGTCTGGGGATTTCCCAACGCGAACTCCCATCCGGGCTTCGTAGGGAAACTAGGCTGGTTTGATGTTCATGAATTCCGAACCTGGGTGAAACCAATCCAGAGCCGCCACGTCCTCCAACGTTATGTCAGGTCCAGCGCTCTTGCCGACGTCCTCGGGGTTGTCGCCGACACCCTCTACCATATTGTTGCCCCCAGGCCGACTGGACCCCGCCGGTGCACCATCAAAGAGATTCCCGCGTTCGACATTCGGTTCGATGGCCTTTGGACCCGCCACTGCTCGCTAACAAGGATCGTGCAGATCCGCGACGCAAAATATCTGCAGTGGCGCTACTTGGGCGCGCAAGTCTTTGAGTACCACCCATTCGAAGTGACGGTGGCTGGCTCCCTAGAAGGGTATTTTGTGCTCCGCGTGCTGACCCTCTTCGATCTGACCTTCACCGCAGTGGTCGATCTCTTTCCCTGCCCGATCGTGGATGCTGAGATCACCCGTGAAATCCTGAGCTTCGCTCAAGTCTATGCGTCAGAGCGCAACTGTGCCTTCCTTACCGCCTTGCTTCCCCCCGCTTACCTTGTCCACCTCACCCAATTCGGGTTTCTCAAAGTCCCACAGGCTCTCACCATGCGAAGATGGTATCTCGGCGCCCGCTGCCCTTCTGCCGAGGAGTCATTCTTCCGCGACATAAACAACTGGTACATTACCTATGGCGACACCGACATCATCTGATGTCTCTCAACGCTCTTGCTCCGGGTTGGAGGAAAGACGGTGACCGGCCTGTCGAGTGCCTTCCTGCTCGTCAGCAACCTTGCGCGCTCCGTTCACTTCTACCGGGAGCTTCTGGGACGATCGCCGGCGTCCGAGGATATGAGGCACGCACGTTTCGAGCTCGGCCCGATCTCCCTGACCATCCATGAGGATCTGACACCGGCCGAGGTGTCAGTTTGGAAGATCGATCCAGAGCCGGAGCGACGGGGCTGGGGCGCCTATCTCACCTTTCTGACCGATGATCTGGAAGAGACTTACAGAAGGCTGGTGGGAATTGGAGCCGAGATTCTGACCACCCCGAATGTAACGCCGTGGGGTACCCGGACGTTTACGACGAAGGATCCGGACGGATATCTCCTCGAGCTTTGCCAGCGGGGATAGAAGGGCGAGGGCGGAGCCGAAAGAGGGACGGGGTCAGGGCCCTGTTTTTACGGCTCAGATGCCGGCAGAGGAATCCGTTGGGATCCGATCTGCAGGAGATGGCGGCCGGTGTCGGCCTCTTCGGTGATAAAGGCGGAGAGTTGTCGGTACGACTCGGCGGTGTATCGCACCTTGTGGGCCCGGTTTCTGACGAGACAGTACGGAACCCCGTCGTCGGCTATCCAGAAGGTAGCCGGATCGAATGGTTCAAGGGTCCCATCGTTGAGGCGGACGAGGAGGCCTCCGGAACTCGCGCAGGTCCCGGCGACCTCGATGCCGAGCGCCCGATACGGGGCGTCCTCCACATCGACATACCGCTTGTCGCGGCCGACCACCACCAGGTAGCGTCCGTCCTCGTCCTTGCTCAGGTGGGTCAACAGAAACTCCGCAAGGCGAGGGTTCGTGACCCGCGCCCCCTGGTCATACCACCGCCCCTCTCGATCCAGCCTCAAGGGCGGAACTTGCTGCCACCACTCCTGCTCCACTCGCCCACCCCAGCCCTAGGTCACCAGCACCAGCTTGCCGAAAACCTTGCGGTCCTCCATCACCCGTTGCGCTTCCGAGGCTTCTTTGAGCGGAAAGACGCGGTCCACCACCGGCCGAAGCCTTCCGCGCTCCACCTCCCTCAGGATCTCGAAGAGGTCCGCCTTGGAGCCCATGTGGGCACCCATAATCGCCACCTGCCGCATGAAAAGGTAACGAAGATCGGTCTGGACAAGGTAGCCGGCGGTGGCCCCACAGGTGACCAGTCGGCCGCCCGCTGCCAGGGCGGGGATTAACTTCTCGAACACGGGCCCGCCCACATGCTCGAAGATGACATCCACGCCCCGCCTCGCCGTCAGGCGCCGTACCTCGGCGACGAGGTCCTGAGTTGTGTAGTCGATCCCCTCATCGGCACCGAGCCCCTTGGCCTTTCCGAGCTTGTCCCCGGTGCTGGCGGTGGCGATGACGCGGGCGCCACACAGCTTGGCGATCTGTACTGCAGCGCTTCCAACCCCGCTTCCGGCACCCATCACGAGCACGTCTTCGCCGGTCCTCACCCTGGCAAGCGTCACCAGCATGTTCCACGCTGTCAGGAACGTGAGTGGAATCGCGGCTGCGGCCTCGAAGGTCATCCCCTCCGGCAGTGGCAGGATATTCACCTCCGGCACTTTGACGTACTCCGCGTACCCGCCGTCGATCCGGTACCCGCCGACGATCTCGTAAGAGCGGCAGAGGTTATCGCGACCCGAGAGGCAGTGAGCACACTGCCCGCAGCTAATCCCCGGTGAGACGACCACGGGTTGACCGGTCTTGATCCTGGTCACGATGCTTCCCAGCCCCGCCACTTCACCGGCGATGTCGCACCCGGAGATGTGGGGCAGCGGGACCTTGACCCCCGGCATCCCCTTTCGGGTCCAGACATCCAAATGATTCAGGGCACAGGCCTTCACCCGCACCAGTACCTCATGCGGGGCGATCACCGGATCCGGGGCGTCCTCATACCTCAGGACCTCGGGCCCTCCATGCTCGTGAAATCGGACCGCTTTCATGATTTGTCCTCTCACAGATCCTTAGAAGGTCGTGACATGGTCACGCGTGGGACCCGGAACGCTCTCGTTCAGATCACTCGATTTGCCAGGCCGCCATCGACATGGATGGTGGTGCCAGTAATGTAACTGGCTGCCTCAGAGGCGAGGAAGACGACGAGGCTCGCCACTTCCTCCGGCCTCCCGTAGCGACGGAGCGGGATCTCACGCTCAGCCGCCTTCAGGCATTCATCCAGCGAATTACCCTCTCTGACAGCCTGATCGTCCGCCACCTCCCTGAACCCGTCAGCCAGGATCCGCCCGGGGCAGACGGTGTTCACGGTGATCCCATCCCGGCCCAACTCATTCGCCATGGTCTTGGCCAGCCCTACCACCGCGCCCCGGACCGCGTCGGACAGTATGGGCCCATCGATCGGCTGCTGTATCGAGGTGGACATCACATGAATGATGCGTCCGCCACGCACCCGCCGCATATGCGGGATCACCTCTCGTGAGAGGCGAATCGTGCTCAGCAGGTCCTGTTCGAATGCCGCTTCCCACTGCGTGTCGGTCGTCTCCTCGACACCTCCAGGCGGGGACCCTCCGGCGTTGTTCACGAGAATCCGGAGTTCTCCAAAGGCCATAGCGGCCAGCTCGACCAGACGGCGAACATCGTCAGGGCGGCTGACATCCGCCGGTATGGCCAGGACCTCGCTGCGCGTAAGGGCACAGATCTCCTCGGCCGTCTTCTCCAGTGGCACGGGCTCCCTGCCGCAAATGACAACCCTTGCGCCTCCGACTGCCAACCCAAAGGCTATGGCTCGGCCGATTCCCTCGCTCGCCGCCGCGACGATTGCCGTCTTCCCCTTCACGCCGAGGTCCATTTGCTGCTCCCGGCAATGGTGCTCAACACCATTCGGCGTCCGGGCGATGCCGTCGCCAGGAGTGTGTACCCGACCTCACTCACCCTCGCTGCACACCTCAGGGTCAAGAAAAGACTCAGTCTATGCGGTAGTGAGAACCTCGGCTCTGCCGACATTCCACCGCAGCAAGCAGGATGGTAAGCGCAGTTTGAATGCCGTTTCGGAGGCCGATCATGGCATCACTGATCTCGGCTCTTTCATAGAATCGTGAGATCTCAAGATCCAGCTCCCGCAAGATCTCATGGGCACGGTTGAGCCGTTTCGTGCTGCGGATGAGGCCCACGTAATTCCACATGGTCTGCTGAATGCTCAGCCAATCCTGCGCGATTAGCGCTGGATCGACGGGCTCACGCTCATATCGCCACTCAGCGATGCGGGGAAAATAGAAATCGCCACCTTGCGCGATGAGCTCTGCAGCATCGGCGCCTGCCCGAGTTCCCCAGACCAAGCATTCCAACAGCGAGGTGCTCGCCAGCCGGTTGGCCCCATGTAACCCAGAACAGGAGACCTCTCCGACGGCGCGCAGGCGATACAGGCTCGATCGTCCCCACTCGTCAACGGCGATTCCGCCGCAACTGTAGTGCGCGGCCGGGACAACCGGAATCGGGTCTCTTGTAATATCAACACCATAATTCAAACAGTGGGCATAGATCCCCGGGAATCGTTCACGGATCTGATCGGCTGGTTTATGGGAGATGTCGAGATGCGCGCAGGGCTCACCGGATTCCAGCATCATCTGATGAATCCCGCGCGCCACAATGTCTCGTGGCGCAAGCGACCCATCGGGGTGAAAGTCTGACAGAAACTCCCGCCCACGGCTATTCACCAGGCGCGCCCCTTCACCCCGCATCGCTTCAGAGATAAGGAAGCGGCCGCTAGGGTGGAAGAATGTTGTGGGGTGGAACTGCACATATTGCATGTTGATGCAACGGGTACCGGCCCGGTACGCCATCGCAATGCCATCGCCTCGGGCGCCCGGGGGATTCGTGGTATGCAAAAAGACGCGTCCAAGCCCACCCGTCGCCAGGATGGTCTCTTTCGCAAAGATGGGAAAGATCTCACCGCTTGCCTGATCAAGCACATATGCCCCAAAGCACGTAGGAGGGCGATAGACATCAAGCGGCTCGACCGAATGGTGAGGCATGGTGAGGAGATCGACCGCGGTGGCAGCGGATACCAGCTTAACCCTTGGATGAGAGGATACCTTTTCGACAAACACTCGCTCGATCGCCGAGCCCGTCTGATCCTTATGATGAAGGATGCGCGGAAGCGAATGCGCTGCCTCAGAGGCAAGATCCCATCGTGTCGAATCCCCTGAGGTCTCATCGAACTGGACGCCAAGCTCATCGATAAGGATGTCTTTGACGAGTCTTGGGCCCTCGCGGCTGAGCAGCAAAGCGGCCTCCGGGTGGCTTAAGCCCGCGCCAGCAGCCAGAATATCGGCCACCAGCCTTTGGGGGGAATCGTTCTCCCCCTGATAAATGATACCGCCCTGTGCCCAAAACGTATTGCTCTCTTCCGGCCGTGACGATCTCGTCAGCAGTGTCACCTCGACGTTGCGTTTAGCAGCAGCCCAGGCCGCAGCGCACCCAGCGAGTCCGCTTCCGATGATCAGGATATCGGTCTTCATGCCCGGGCCCTTCTATCGATACGTTGCCCCCACCAACGGGCAGGGCGAACCAGCCCCCTGTCGCGTGACCGGGTTGACATCTTGCCCGATGGCAGGCGGATCGTCACGCCGGCTCAATCTCGAAACCGATGTCAACAGCCGGAGCGGAATGCGTCAATGCGCCGACGGAGATCCAGTCCACGCCAGCCTCTGCAAATCGTCGAACATTGTCAAGCGCGATCCCGCCTGACGCCTCCACCAATGGCTTCCCGGTGGTGCGGTGAGCATGCACCATCTCCACCGCTTGTCGCACCATCCCAGGATTCATATTATCGAGAAGAATCGCGTCAACCTCCCACTTCAACGCCTCCTGCAATTCTTCAATCGTGGTCACCTCCACTTCAAGCCAAGCGACGCGGTCCCTGAAGGATCGAGCAGCCTCGATCGCGGGGTGGATGCCGCCCGCAATCTTGATATGGTTCTCCTTGATCAAGATCGCGTCGTCAAGCCCAAGACGGTGATTGAAGCCACCCCCCACAGTGACAGCGTACTTGTCGAAGGCCCGAAGTCCCGGCGCGGTCTTTCGAGTGTCCAGGATCCTGGCATGCGTCCCATGGACAGCATCGACAAACTGTTTCGTGAGGGTTGCGATTCCGCTCAATCGCTGGAGGAGATTGGTCGCCACGCGTTCCCCGGTCAGCAGCGCCCGGGCTTGCCCCCGCACTTGCGCAGGTCGCTCGTCCTTGCCGAGACGATCGCCATCACGATGCGAACGCTCAACGGCCAACCCCTCATCCAGGAGCGTGAGCACTTCGATCGCGACATCGATGCCCGCCAGCACCAGAGGGGTCTTGGCCACAAAGTATCCAACACCTTTCCGCTCGACTGGAACAATGGCGAGGGTGGTAACGTCACCCCGACCGATATCTTCTTCTAGAAACGTTCTAAGGATTTCACGGCGGGCGGCGCGATCGATCGGTTGCAACATGAGGGGGTGGGTGGGAGAAAGGGTCAGCTCATTTCCAGCATACGCTGGATCGGCTTAAATGCGCGCAGCCGAAGCCCTTCATCCAATGTAATCTCGGGTGTACGGTTTTTCATACACAGGTAGAGCTTCTCAAGGGTGTTGAGTTTCATATAGGGACACTCGTTGCAGGCGCAGTCGCCTTCGGGTGGGGCCGGAATGAATGTCTTGTTCGGACAGGCCTTCTCCATCTGATGGATGATCCCTGACTCGGTAGCGATGATGAACTCGCCGTCCGAACTCTGCTTGACATAATTCAATATCCCGCTCGTTGAGCCAACGTAATCAGCATGCTGAAGCACGCGCTGTTCGCACTCGGGATGCGCAAGGACCTTTGCGCCCGGATGGCGTACTTTGAGGTGGATGAGTTTTCTCTCGGAGAACATCTCGTGAACGACGCAAACGCCAGACCACAGAACCAGCTCGCGACCGGTCTTTTTGATGAGGTAACGGCCTAGATTCTGATCCGGCGCAAAAATAATGGGCTGGTCCATGGGGATACGGCTGAGGATCTTTACTGCATTGCTCGAGGTGCAAATGATATCACTCATCGCCTTGATTTCAGCGCTGCAATTGATATAGCTCATGACGATGTGATCCGGGTACTTCTCCCTAAAACGCTTGAACTGATGCGGTGGGCAGCCCTCCGCCAGTGAGCACCCGGCCTTCAAGTCCGGGATCAAGACCTGCTTTGATGGGTTGAGAATCTTCGCCGTCTCAGCCATAAAGTGCACGCCCGCAAAGACGATGACGTCAGCGTTGGTCTTGGCCGCATGCTGAGAGAGTTGCAAGCTGTCGCCGATGAGATCGGCCACGTCTTGAATCTCCGACTCTTGATAGTAATGCGCCAAGATCACAGCGTGCAGATCTTTCTTGAGGCGCTGAATCTCTTCCTCGAGATCCATCAGGGCAGTGAGCCCATATTCTTTGACCGCGCCGTCGGCTTTCATTGTTCTTCCTCTCCAGGATTACACGTTCTGACAGAAGAGATTATACCACAAAATTGCGTAGGGCGCAGGGGGTTGCCGCGACGTCGGTCCCCGAGTTGACGTGGGAACCCTCAGAAGTAGTCGCGTCCGCGTGTCATCAGGAATGATTCTTGTTCCTGGGCCCACCAGAGTCTGCTCTCTTGCCAAGTGGGCCGCCTCCGCACGAAAGGCCCATCGCCGAATCTGGGCCACCGGAAGAGGAGCCAAGAGCAGGGCTAGCGCCACGTTCCAGCCGCACTGACTCTCAGTTGAGGACCCTCAGGATGTCGCCTCGCATCTTGCGGAGTGCCTTGGGGCTCATCATGAGAAAATGACGGACAGTATACCCGCAGACTCGACAGCGCTTGTAGATATAGAGCCAGTTTCCGTCCTCCTCGACGTCCCCCACCTGTTCCATGCCCGAGGGACAGCAATCATTGGGCTGCGGTGGAGAGACAATCCGTTCAGGGTAGGCGTTGATCGCCGATTTTCGTTCATCATATTCCACGATGCTTGCCATCGATCTTTCTCCTTCTCCTTTCGTCGTGCCGCCCAGACGAACACCTTCCTGATGCTCTGACTCGATTATTCAAAGCTCATCTCCATCGTCTCAGCTCTCGAAGCGTTCGGGGATACCGCACTGCATGATTAGACTTGATTATACTAACCAGTTGGTACAATTCACATTTCAAAAAAAAGCGGGAATATAACTACTAGTTGATAACCTCCAGGCCCGCTTTTTTTCTAATGCCTTCTTGTATACCAACCAATTGGTACATGCTTCCCCGAAGAGCTAATTCTGTCAAGCGAGAATGTGCTGGAGGGTCTCATTTCGTTTCAACCCTTCAGACCGCATCCTTGCCCACCAAGATAGGGTCAATTCTGGCCCCCAACCATCTCCTGGTAGTCGAAGCGAGATCCTTTCTTAATGATCACTCGTGGATCGCGTGCGACGACTTGGCGTACTGTAAAGCCGCACTTCTTGCAGCGCTTGTAAATGAAGCTCCATCCCTCTTCACGCTGTTCACTCCCAATCTGCTCCATCTTTGAGTAGCAGCAGAGGCCTGGTGCCCGCGGTGAGATTATACGATCAGGATAGGCATTGGTTGGCTTCTTCGCATCAGTGTATTCAACAATGGTCGCCATGTTGTGTCTCGCCCCCGTAAAATCTACATCTGCCGGTGTAAGATACAACCATCCACGCTCTCCATCCCCCACCCTGCTTTGGCAACTTCGACTCCCTTCCATACATCTGTATACGATATGACCGTACTATTGGTACAATAGTTTAATCGGGAAAATCTATGTATGGCTGATATACAGTCTGATGTGTGTTTTCAGCTCTTTAAAGCAGTTTTCTAGGACCTTGATGTCTTTTTTTACTTTCGAGAGAAGGATGCCACCTTCGACGCCAGCAATGACGAACTGGGCAAGCCGAGTTGGGTCCATATGGTCATTGAACTGGCCGGAGATCTTTGCTTGTTGCAAAACGCCTGCCACTCTAATCCGCCAATCTTCAAATACCTCCTGAAACTTCCTCCGGAACCCCTCATGAATATCACTCATCTCCATTGCCATATTGCCCATCAGGCAGCCGCCTGAACAGTTTCGTTGCCGATGCAGCTCTAGGATGATATCGAGGAAGTCCTCCAACTCTATCAAGGCATTCTTTGTGTTTGAGAAGGCCTTTCCCAGAACATGGTCTGAGAATCGCCTCAAGTGGCTTTCTATAATTGCATAGCCCAAATCTTCCTTGCTTTTGAAATAATAGTAGAAGCTGCCTTTCTTGACTCCGCTTGCCTGGAGAACCGCATCTACGCTGGTATTATTGAAACCGCGAAGGCTGATCAGACCTGAGGCGACTTCTACGATGTGGTCTTTGGTGTTGGCCATCATTACTCCACAGAAAACTGACTGGTTGGTACAAATTCAATTTATCTTAGAGTAGATTCATATGTCAAGGAAAAACGGCGCTATTGAAGCTCAGATTCGATCAGGGGGGTGTCCCAGTGTATTAGGCGAGAAAACGGTAGCTCGATCAGTCAGGATGCGGGTAGTCGCATTTGTTTAACACTAGTCCATTGCTGTCACTCTAAACCTGGCGGGTGACCAAATCCCTGTACCTCTCTCCTGGTCCTGGCTTCTTCTAGTGGCGAGGTCTCTGATCCTGCTGGTCACTTGATTTCCTCAAGGCGCTTCAGAAGCTTTCTCGCTTGCTCCTGGTGCCGCTTTGCGCTCTCCAATCTCGGGTTCAGGGCCAAAGCCTGGTTCCACTCTTCAATCGCCTCCCGTAGCCTCTGCTCCTTATAGTGACGAATGCCGGCGAGGTAGTGCTGATCGGCCAATTTCTCCCGCACAACTTGCATATAGTGGCCCAGCCGCTTGAAATCAGGCTGGATCCTCCTCAACCGCTCAAACATCTTCATGGCCTCGGCATAGTTTCCCTTCCCAACATAGGCAACCCCCTGGTTGTAGTAGGCTAATTTCTGGTATTCAACCGCCTCGCGCAGGCCGGGCTGCTGAGCGAGAACCCTGCTGAAGGCATCGATGGCTGCCAGGTAATCACCCCTCCGGAAAACTTCGGCGGCCTCTGCAAAGCTCACCTCCTCCCCAGTTTCCTCCTCCTCGGCTTCTTCAGCGGGCGATGGTTTTGCATCCACGCTCTTGGGCTCAATCCCGCCCTTTCGAAGAGGTCGTGCGAAGGCCGTCTGCTCTCCGAGTTGCTGCTCGCTCTGGTAGAGGAGTTCGAGCGCCTCACGGTTCATTGGGTCGAGACGGAGGGCGGCAAGTAGTTCCCGCTGGGCCCCCTGTTTCTCTCTCCGTTGCAAGAGTTCCTTCCCGGCGGCGACATGCCGAGGGGACTGTTCCTTGATTTTCGCCTCGATCTCCGTCTTTTTCTGGCTGGCGCCAGGATACTGGGGGTCTATTGTCATAATGATCTTCCAGCGTTCCAGGGCATCCCGAAGGTGGCCTGCTCTCTCGAGGCGTGAAGCCTCATCTTGATTCATTTGGGCTACCTGCTGTAGAGACTGGGTCGTGGCGCAGGCGGACAGAACACCTACCATGATCAAAAGGATACCCCAACCGTTCCTGAGAGTGTGCATCCCTCAGTCCTTCTCGAAGGTCTGCAGCATCTTGACGAACTTGGTCAGATCCTTCTCCATGAACACATTATACCGCTTGAGGCGATACCGACCGATAAAGAAGGGGTTGGATCCCTTCTTCGCCCCAAAGCCTACTTTGTAGCCGGCGCTCTTCACCTTGGCCACCACCTCGGAATCAAAACCCCCATACGGGTACGCGAAATAATCCACTTTGCCACCGACCCGACTCTCCATCAACTGCTTTGTCGCGACGATCTCCGCGTCCAGACGAGCAGCGCGATCTGCAGATCTTTCATTGGGAGGTGGCACCGCGAGGTTGCTGTGGGTCTTCGAATGTCCTTGCACATCAAAGCCCTGGGCCTTCAGCTCCCGCAGCTCGTCCCAGGAGAGGGAATGCTTCCCTCCTCCGATGAAGTCGGTGTAGATGAAAAAGGTGGCAGTGAACCCATACTTCTTCAGCAGCGGCGCGGCGAATGTCTTTGCCGACTTGTACCCATCGTCGATCGTAATGACCACCGCCTTCTTCGGCAGCGGCTGTTCATATCGAAGGAAGCGGTCCAGATCGTCCGGGGTGATGCCGACGTATCCGTTCTCCTTGAGATAGCGAAGTTGCTGCTCAAACAAATCTGCGGTGATGGCGAACCGGTTCTTGCTGACCTCCTCGATGTCATGGTACGTCAAGATCGGCACCACCTGATGACCATCGGCTTCAATTCCGCCAAGCCTCCTGGGGCGGATTGGGATCACAACGACATCACCCGGCTTGATCGGCGCGGCGTCTCTAAGCTCGGTGATCATCCAGGCTCGACCGGCCCCTTTCAGGTATCTGGCAGCCAGCGTCTCAGCCGTGTCGCCCTCACGAGCCACGACGACCATAAAATCCTCGGAGGTTCTCGCATCCTCCCTGACCTCCTGCAGGCCTGGGGCGCAGGCCCCGAGCAACAGCACCAATCCGAGTAAGAGTAGCAATCTATGCCCCATGGGATCCCTCCTGAGTTCCGGTCTCCTTTCTTCCGACGAGACAAAAGACCTCTAACGGCTCGGTCTTTCCCTTCACGTGCAAGGGAGGCAGAGACTTTACCTCTAGCCGCTCTGCGGCGGGCTCCAGAGCCATTCGGGTGAGCAGGATCTCTCCGGCCTTGGCGGCACTCGTCAGGCGGGAGGCTACGTTGACTGCGTCGCCTACGACGGTGTACTCCATCCTCGCGGCCGACCCCACGCTTCCAGCAACCACGTCGCCTCGATTGATTCCGATCCCTATCACAATGGGGTCTTTCCCTTCCGCCGACCGCGCCTCGTTGAACTTCTCAACGCCCGACTGAATCTCCAGGGCCGCCAGGGCGGCGCGATGGGCCTGGTCGGGCTGGAGAGCCAGCGCCCCGAAGAGCGCCATGATTGCGTCACCGAGGAATTTATTGATGAAGCCGCCGTTCCGAATAATCGCCTCTGTTGCCAACCCGAAGAATTGGTTCAGCATCTCAATGACGACCCCCGGCGGCGTATGCTCTGCGTAGTGAGTGTACCCACGGATGTCCACGAAAAGGACCGTCACCTCGCGACGCGTCGCTTCGAGCCAAGGACCGGCGGAGCTCTGAAAGATCATCTCGGCGATCTCGGGGCTGACATACCGCCCGAAGGAGTCCTGCAGCAGCTCTTTGCGCCGTAGCCCCTCGGCCATCTCGTTGAAGGCCGCGCCGAGGTCAGTCAGCTCATCCTGGCCCCGTCCCACACTCAGAGGGGGGAGACGGTGCTGGAAGTCCCCCTGTCCCAGCGCCTTGGTCCCGTCCACCATCAGACGGATCGGCCGGGAGAAGATGTTGCTGAGATACAGCGAGGCGCCGATCCCCAATCCGATGATTCCAGTCATCAGGGCGAAGATGAAAATCCTGCCGTCGCGCAGGCTGCGTCGCATCCCATCCTCGCTTATCGCGAGCCGAACCAAACCAAGTTCCTTTTTCTGGTATCGGACCGGGGCGACGAATTCCAGGAGCTTTCCCCTCTCGCCAGGGCCGGATGGTTCAAGGGCCTTCCCGATCTGGAGGAGATCGTTGTGTGCCAGGATGACCTGCCGAGGATCGACGACCGCTGCGTACGCGACGTCCTTGCTATTTTTCGCCTCCTCCACCAGCACGTTCAAGGCCAGTTCGTCCCGCTCCAACAGCGGCGTGGAGGCGCCTTCCGCCAAGTGCTGGATTAAGGCCTGACCCCTCGCGGTTAACTCCTCTCGAAGGAGCCGAGTCTGCCGCCCAAGCATCACATAACCGATTACCGCCGTCGTCAGGCAGATGGCCAGAGTGATCAGAGCGGCGAGCTTCACCAGCAGAGGAAGCCGCTTATTCTGAAGGGACGAAATCCACGACATCACCTGCAACTTCATCGCTCTGCGCCTTATTCCTCTGATCCCTCGCCATCCCAGGTTACGGCCTGTCCCGGCCCCAACGGGGAGGCATATAATAGCAGTTTTTGCCGGAATCGGCTACACAATCTGCACGCTTGGCGAAAAGTGCTCTCCCCTGAGCGCGAATGAATGTCGGACATACAGCTTCAGCGAAGCGGGCAGACGAGACGCTCTGGCGGACAAACTCTCTCATCGGGGATAGCCGCGGTAGGGGGTCAGCGGTTTGGCTGGGCTGAGACTGGTTTCGATCTCGGGATGGAGACCTGCGTGGACAGATCCTCTGAAATCCTGGAGAACAAAACCACGGGAGAAGTTATGGGCTACGAGGGGACCTCCGGGGGGTAACGGAGGTCCCCTCCTTAACCCGTTGGACGCGACGAGCGTGTTGGGGAAAGGGTCGCTGGTTGAGCGACCCTGCGACCACTCGGTTGTTTGCTCACCGACCGCAGAGCCTGCCACCAACGACCAGTGCAAGAGCATCAGAACCGTTGTGCGAAAGACCCTAGATACGGCTCAGTAGCAACAGGTCTAGCAACTGGCGTGCCAGGCTATCTTCCAGTCTCGTGAACTTCTATGGAAATGAAAAAACTGGCAATTCCCTAATTCTATTTGCTTGACAGAGGATCGAGTAGATGGAGGAATGGAGAGCCCTTCATGTCCAGATCAGCACGTAGTACCCAATAAGGTACATCTAAGGATCAAAATTGGTACGCAGCCAGCCAGGACAGTCGTCGGCTACGAGTCCTCCCTACCAGCGGGTCAGAGGTCTTGCTTGATCTCCAGCAACCGGAGGAGTTTGGCCAGATAGGTTCGCTGCAAACCAAGAAGTTCCGCCGCTCTGGTTTGATTGCTTTGCGACTGCTTGAGAGCGTCGGAGATAATCCAGCGCTTGAACTCCCTGACCGCTTCGTGAAATCCTTTCCCGCTGAACGAGTCGCGGCGGGGGCCGGAGGCAATCTGAAGCGGCAAGTCCTCTTGGCCGATCTGGTTGCTCCCGCTCAACACCATGGCCCGCTCTATGACGTTCTCCAGCTCCCGCACATTTCCCGGCCAATGATAGGAGAAAAGGCGGTCCAGCGCCTCAGGGGACAATCGCTTCGGGGGTTTCTTCAGCTCGGCCGCGTACTTCCCTACGAAGTGATCGATCAATGCGGGTATGTCCTCTCTGCGCTCCCTCAGGGCCGGCAACTGGAGACAGACGACATTCAGCCGATAGTACAAGTCTCCACGAAAGCGCCCCTCCTTCACAGCCTTCTCGAGATCGCTATTGGTCGCGGCGATAACGCGAATGTCCGTCTTCATCGATCGAGCGCTTCCAACTCGCTCAAACTCATGGTCCTGCAGGACCCGGAGCAATTTGGCCTGTATGCTTGGCGGGATCTCCCCGATTTCGTCCAGGAATACGGTCCCACGATCGGCGACCTCGAACTTCCCTTTCCTCAATTGATGAGCACCAGTGAAGGCCCCCCTCTCATGGCCGAATAGCTCGCTCTCCAGCAACTGTTCAGGAATGGCCACGCAGTTGACAATAATGAAGGGGTGGCTGGCCCGAGGACTCCACTGGTGGACCGATCTGGCCACAACCTCCTTTCCTGTCCCGCTCTCTCCTAACAGGAGGATCGTTGAATTGGTGCCTGCAGCCCGGTGAGCGAGTTGGAGCAGATTCTTCATTATGGGATTCTCGGTGACGATCTCGACCCTGCGACTCTCGACCTCTGTCTGCAAGAAGCGGTTTTGCTCTCGCAGCGATTCCCGCTCGAACGCCTTGTCCAGAACAATCTCCAAATGCTTCGCATCAACAGGTTTGGTAATAAAATCGTAGGCCCCCTCCTTCATGGCTTCCACGGCAGTTTCGATGGTCGCATGCGCGGTCACCACAATGACCGTCGTTTCCAACCTCTCCCGCTTCAGCGCCTTGAGGACGTCGATTCCGGACATCCTCGGCATCTGGAGGTCCAGCAGGACGATCGAGGGCGCCTCTCGACGGATTTCTTCCAGTCCCTCCGAGCCGCTGGAGGCGACAAGAGATTGGAAATTCATCATCTTCAGGCGGCTTTGGAGTATCTTTCTGGCCGCCGGATCATCGTCCACGATCAAAACTTTCGCTCGATACTCTCCCATCTCGAGTCACCCGTGTTGCCGCAACGACGCTGCGGCCTGAGCGGATCAAGGACGGACAGCTTCGGCATCTGAACTGAGGATACGATCGAGGCGCCGCCGTGTCAATTCATCAGGTGCCGCCTGCCTGTCGAGGGCATGGTCAGTGTCTCGGTCACACCAGCGCTTCCGACCGAACCCTAAGAGGGATCCTAAAGTGAAACACCGATCCCTGTCCGATTTGACTTTCCGCCCAAATGGTTCCCCCATGCAACTCAACGAACCGCTTGGCGATGCTGAGCCCCAAGCCGCTCCCCCCGTATTCCCTGCTAATGGAACTGTCGATCTGCCGGAATTCTCCGAAGATGCTCTCCAACTCGGTGGCAGGGATGCCGATCCCCGTGTCCGCCACCGAAATCTCCACGAATTCACCAGCGTCCGACGTGCGAGGTGCGAGGTGCGACGTCGCATCTGTCGCACTCCGCACTCCGCACTCCGCACTCTGCACGCGCCATGCGGTGACGGTAACGGAACCGCCACGTGGCGTGAACTTGATGGCGTTACCTACCAGATTCATGAGGACCTGCATGAGCCGCTTGCTGTCACCGAACGCCGGCGGCAGGCCCTCCTCGACCTGGCTGAGCAGTTCTAGCTGTTTTTCTGCCGCCAACGATCGCGTCAAGGAGATGACGGAGCCGATCAACTCCTGAATGGAGTATTCCGACAGACTCAACTGCATCCTCCCGGCCTCGATCTTGGAGACGTCTAGCACGTCGTTGATCAGCTTCAGCAGGTGCCGACCATTCGTGTGGATGTCTTCGATGGACTCTCGAAGCGCCTCCGGAGCCTCGCCGTAGACCCCGTCGATGATGAGCTCGGTGAAGCCCAAGATCGCGTTGAGCGGTGTCCGCAGCTCATGACTCATGTTGGCCAGGAACTCCGACTTGTGCCGGCTCGCCAGCGCGAGCTGCCGGTTGGCCTCTTCGACCTCTCGGAAGAGCTGAGCGTTTTCGATGGCCACTGCCGCCTGAGAGGCGAAGATGCGGAACAGGTCCAGGCTGGGGGCGATCGGCTTGCGGCTCAGGGCGTTGTCGGCGGCGAAGACTCCTACGGACCGGCCTCGGGAGATCAGGGGCAAGACGACGAAGTTGCGAGAGCGAAGCACTCCCAGCCTATGGTATGGGGGCTTGACCCGGAGCTCTGGCGGAACCTCGGATGAGCCCTCGACGATGATTTCAACTCGATCCCGGTGGGCCCGCGCCAGAGTTGGAACCTCGTCGGAGATCGGAACGCGGACCGTCCTTGGAAGTGAAGGGTCAAATCCGGCGGCGGCGGCCATATCGAAAGAGGTCTCCTCCTGGTCCGGCAACCAGACGATGATCCGATCGAGTCCAATCACCTCATGGACCCCTTTCAGGATCAGATTCAGGCGATCTGACAGAGGCAGCGGTTCCTGCATCGACACGCCGAGCCGGTACAGCTCTCGCAACTGGGATGTCCGCTCGCGAATCCGATCCTCAAGGCTTTGGTTGAGATCCCTCAGCTCTCCGGCTACCCGCTCCCGCTCATTGAGTGTTCGTTTCAACGCCTTGGCCATTTCGTTATACGTCTCCGCCAGCGTTCCGATCTCGTCATGAGAGGTCACGGGAATCGTCTGGTCAAGCTGCCCTTCGGCCATCCTGGCGGCGGACTCTGTCAGCCGGGTGATCGGCTGCGTGATCCTGCGGGAGAGGGCATAGGCGGCGAGGGTGCCCACCGCCAGAAAGGCAACCGAGAGGATCGCCCACAGTTTGATGAGGTAGGACGAGTCCGCATCGATATTCCGCAGCGAGAGGCCCACCCTGGCGATCCCGATGACCCTCGTCCGATCATCACCGGGTCCTCGGCCCGGCGTCGGCATCCCGAAGAACTGCTCGTCAACCAGCCGGGTGTCGGCCGAGACAATCGGGGCGTAAAATTCCAGGAATGACTCACCTCCGGCGCTGCTCAGGGCAGTCATCACGGGCTGGCGGTCGGCCAGGATGCGTGCCCGGATCTCCTCACCTATCACCTCGGCAATCGTTTTCGAGCCGGGACCGGTCAAGCCCCTGCCGCCGCTGACCAAGCGCCTTCCAGCATCGGTGTACATGAAGACGTACGCGACGTCCTCTTCACCGGTAATGCCGCGCAGCGAGGAATTGAGGAGCCGCTCGTCCTCGCTGAAGACCCCGAGCTCACCGCTAGCGGCCAGATCGCTGGCCAGGGCCTTTCCTCGCTTCACAAATTCGCGCCGCAGCAACTGGTTATGCTGGTAGAGCGACATCCCGCCGAAGAGAACACACAGCGCGAGGACCATGGGAACAATCGACAACAGGACCTTCGTCCTGAATCTTCGCACTCGTCCGAGTACCATCATCCCGTCCTTTAGCGACCTACCATCCCCATTGAACTATCGGATCACCACATCAGCCCGGTCGAGGATCTCCTTCGGAACCTGCAAGCCGAGCTTGCCGGCGGTTCTCAGATTGACAGTCAGCTTCAGCCTCCGTGCCGTCGTGAAGGGGATCTCTTCGGCACGCCTTCCCGAAAGGATCTCGTTCGCCATCTCGCCCGCTTGGATCCCGATATCTCTGCCGCTCCCGAAGGAAAGCCCGAACAGGGCGCCCATCCTCGCCTGGTTTTCAGAGAGGCCGAGCAGCGGGATCCTATTCCGGAAGGAGAAGAGCAGCATGTACTGGACCGACTCCGGCGCCAAGACGGTCACATCCGGCAGGATCCAGAGGGCATCGATCTCACCCTGCATCGCATCGAGCGCAGCGACGGAGTCTTTGGGCGAGGCGATAGCCTTTGAGACTAGCCTGACGCCCTGATCGCGGGCGATCCGCTCAGCCTGCTTAACCAGGAAGCCGGTCTTGGACGGATCGTAGACAGCACCGATTCTCCTCACCTGAGGCGATGCCTTTTTCAGCAGAGCGATCTGTTGCTCAATGGGAACGTTCATGCTGGCCCCGGTGATGTTGCGGGCCTCGTGTCCGATCACCGTAGAGGGGTTCAGGACCATGGCGAAGACGACGGGGATGTCCCGAATCTCTTCGACCACGACCTGCAAGGCCCAGATACCGATGGCAAGGATGAGGTCGGGCTTGGGGCCGGACTTGAGACGGGCCAGGAATCTCTTCCCTCTCTGGAGGTCTCCTTCCATGTCATACTCGGAGACCTGAGCGCGGTTCTCGACGCTCTTGAACCCATCAAGCGCCTCCTCATAGACATCGACGTCGGCACCTTTGAGGGCAACGACGTTCGCAGCCTCTCCAGGCAGCGGGAAGGATGCGACGGCACCCAGGAGCCACACTGTCGAGAGGAGGCGGACAATTCGCGTTGTCAGGATTGGCATCCAGGAGATCCTGAGAAGTTAGAAGATGTACTCGATCCCCACCGTGGGGATGAAATCCGCCCGCAGGCCACTATTTTTATCGAGCGGGATCTGGACGTTTGTGCGGAGGATCAGCGATTTGACAGGATTCCACTTCACCCCAAGCGATAGGTCCACGATGTGGTCACCCGTTCCGCTTCCGTCGGGCTTGGCGCGACCGATGAGACCTGCGGCGAGGGTCAGCTCCGGCAGGAGACGCGCGTCGAAGCCGAGGGCATACCTGACAGTGTTCTGCCGGGTATCCTTGGTGTCGATTTCGTACCCCAGGTTGACGTGTGGGGTGAACCATTGTGCGTACGTCCTTGAGGCGACAAGGAGGCCTGTGACGTTCGTCCCGCCGGTTCCCAAGAGCCGCTCCTCGTTCCCCGTGGGCAGCTTCAATTCAACCAGGAACGCCATGTCCGGAATGAGGTCGTCGTAATGCCGCAAGAAGTTGTATTTCGTTCGAAGGATGATATCTCCGAGCCCCGTCTCATCGCCTCCGCCGCTGGCATCGGGCTGACTGGAGTTGGGGCCAAACCGGTGAATCGGGATATCGCCGAACTTCGTGCCGCCGGGATTGCCGAACTGATCAAAAATGGCGGCGTGAGCCTTCGCGATGAGCCGGATATGGGTCACGGGGACGACAAATCCCACATCCCATTCAGAGGTGAGGCCGTAGGTCGCGATGAGGGCGAAGATGTCCTCCGTGAGATCAACACTGAGCTTGGCGCGGATCACATCGCTCTCAAAACTGAAGGGACCGCTGGTATCCAGAATGCCGTTCCCGTTGGCGTCGCCGCGCAGAAAGATGAGCTCAAGGTCTTTCAGGTCTTTTCCTTGGAGCTTGGTAAAATTGACTCGGGTGTACGTGAAGGTAAGGTCGAACTTGCGCGCGCCAAGGGTCGTGGCGCGCTCCGTGAGCAAGGTACCGAGGCTCTCGGTGGTCCGGACCGGGACTCCGCGCTCGATGTCGAATGTGAAGCCGGTCACGGAGGAGTTGAAGGAAGGCACGCCTATGGCGGAGGTCAACTGACTATTGAGCTGGTCAAGCCCCTGGAGAGATGACGCCTGGAAACGAGACTCCTGGCTGGGAAAGGGCAGAGGCAGCGGTTCAAGGAGGATCCCTTGACCGCCATAGAGATTCCTGATGGCATTCTTGAGGTCCGCTGCGTCCGCAAGCCTGACAGACCCTGCAAGAAGGAGGATCAACGGGAGGCTTAGGACGGCTCGGAGGCGTACCTTCATCGAGGTTTCCTGAACCCACTGAAATGGGGGTCGCTCGCTTGCCTTACGCCTCTCTTCGAGTGGAGCGAACAACCGCGTGAGGCGACGCGTCTGGCAAGAAATCCAGCAAGCGATATCATAGAAGAGAAGGCAGAGTCAAGTCCTTTGTCAGCGCTCCACGCTTGACAGACGCCCATCAACTTAGGCCCTTTTGGCGGCTCGCAGCATAGCGGATGTGCGGCGAATTCGATGGACTTCCGGGGCAATTTCCCTTTACAACTTTCACGCCCTTATGCTATTTTCGCTAGACAGTAGGGGGAGGTGAATCCATGTCCGGGCACTCGAAGTGGGCAGGCATCAAACATAAGAAGGCCAAGGTGGATGCGCAGCGGGGGCGCGCGTTTACCAAGGTTATCAGGGAGATCACCGTCGCCGCCAGGGTGGGCGGCGGTGACCCGGCCGGAAATCCTCGCCTGCGACTGGCTATCGATAAGGCCAAGGCGGTGAACATGCCCCAGGACAACATCCAGCGCGCCATCCAGAAAGGGACGGGTGAGCTTCCAGGGGTCTCCTACGAGGAGTACATCTACGAGGGTTACGGACCGGGTGGGGTCGCCGTGCTGCTGGAGGTGGTGACCGACAACAAGAACCGTACCGCCCCAGAAATCCGAAAGGCCTTCGCCAAGCACGCGGGGAACCTGGGCGAAGCTGGATGCGTCGCCTGGATGTTTGAAAAGCGGGGGCTCATCCAGGTGGAAGCAGCCAAGACCGATGAGGATCGATTGTTTGGCGTGGCCCTAGAGGCAGGCGCAGGGGATGTCCGCCGATCCGATCATCTCTTCGAGGTCATCACCTCGCCCAAGGATCTTGAACGGGTCAAGGAATTCCTGGCGCGAGAAAACATTGAGATCGCAACCGGCGAGGTGACGATGCTCCCTCAGAGCACCGTGAAGCTTGAAGGGAAAGAAGCGCAGCAGATGTTGCGCTTGATGGAAGAACTGGAAGAGCACGACGACGTTCAGAATGTGTACGCCAACTTCGACATCCCCGACGAGATCATGGCAGCGATGACCAGTTAGTGCCGTTCCAACTGTGTGGCCTCACGACACGATCATATGTGGGCAACTCAATCGACCTCCGCATAGCGTCATTGTTTGTCCGAAAAAGTTGGAACGGCACTAGGTCGGATCGCCTGATGGTGCCGATGGGAGTCTCGTGCTGGTCTTAGGCGTCGATCCAGGGGCCAGCGCAACCGGCTACGGGATAGTCGCTCGCAGCGACGGGGTGCTGCGAGGCGTCGAGTACGGCAGCATCATCACCTCATCGGGCGACCCGTTCCCCTCCCGCCTGCAGCACATCTTTTGCCGCCTCGCCGACCTGATTCGCCGACACCAACCGGATGTGGCCGCTATCGAAACCCTGGTGTACGCGAAAAATGCGCAAAGCGCGTTCAAGCTCGGCCAGGTGAGAGGGGTGGCCCTCCTGGCCGCCGTCCAAGGCGGGATCGCCGTCGCTGAGTATGCGCCCCTGCAGGTGAAAAACGCCGTGACAGGGTATGGTGCAGCCGGCAAGGGCCAGGTCCAGCGGATGGTCCAGACCCTTCTAGGGCTCCACGAGCCGCCACGCTCGACTGACGCCGCCGACGCCCTTGCCGTTGCCATCTGCCACCATCACTCAGCCGCGCTCCGACATCTCTTACGAGGCAAGGGGTGATGATCGCTCAGCTCCGCGGGCGCCTGCTGTCCAAGGGTCCAGGGCAGATCGTGGTCGATGTGAACGGCGTCGGCTACCAGGTCTTCATTCCCCTCTCAACGTACTATCAGCTCCCGGCGGTCGAACAGGAGGTCGTCCTTTTCGTCTTCACTCATGTCCGAGAGGATGCGATCCACTTGTTCGGCTTTCATGCCCCGGAGGAACGGGCGACCTTCGAGCTGCTGACAGGTGTCTCCGGGATCGGACCCCGCCTCGCGGCGAATATCTTGTCGGGAATTTCTGCGGAGGAGCTCATCGCAGCCATTCTGGAGGGAGACCTGGCAAGGCTGAAGGCGATCCCCGGCGTGGGGCGGAAGATCGGGGAGCGGGTGATCCTGGAGTTGAAGGACAAGGTCCTGGAGGTGCCGCGCAGGGGCGGGCAAATACCCGGGCGCCAGCCCATGTCGAAACGGGACCAGACGCTGGAAGATGTGGTCTCCGCGCTGTTGAACCTGGGGTGCAGCCGCAAGGAAGCCTCGAACGCGGCGGAGGCGGCAAAGGAGACCATGGGCGACGGAGCAGAGTTTGAGAAGTTGGTCAAGGAGGCCCTGAAACATCTGTCGGAGGGCACGAGGAAGAGGGCATGACGGTGGCGGGCGAACGCAGGGAGAGCGGCCCCGAGCGAGTGACGACACGGCAGCTTCAGGACGAGGATCAGCAGCTCGAGCAAAGCCTGCGCCCGAGGGCCTGGGACGATTATGTCGGCCAGGAAAAGGTGAAGGCGAACCTTCGGGTCTTCATCCAGGGCGCAACGACGCGAGGGGAGGCCCTGGACCATCTCCTCTTCTATGGTCCGCCCGGTCTCGGCAAGACCACCCTTGCCTTTATCGTCGCATCGGAGATGGGCGTGAATATCCGGGTCACCTCCGGGCCGGTGATCGAGCGGCAGAAGGATCTCGCGGCGATCCTTTCCAGTCTTCAGGAACGGGACGTGCTGTTCATCGACGAGATCCACCGGCTGAACCCGCTGGTGGAGGAAAGCCTCTATCCTGCGATGGAAGACTACAAACTGGACCTGATCATCGGCCAGGGGCCCAGCGCACAGGCCTACCCGTTGAAGCTGCCGCGCTTTACATTGGTCGGCGCCACGACTCGCGCCGGACTTCTGACCTCACCCCTGCTCAACCGGTTCGGAGTGGTCCAGCGCCTCGATTTCTACGAGGAGGCGGATCTGTTTAAGATCGTGCTCCGGTCGGCGAAGATCCTCGGCGTCTCGATCATAGACGATGGCGCGTGGGAGATCGCGACGCGCTCGCGCGGGACGCCCAGGGTCGCCAACCGCCTTCTCCGGCGGGTCAGAGACTTCGCCCAGGTCCTGGGGGATGGTGTCATCACGCGGCAGGCCGCCCAGAGCGCGCTGGAGCGACTGGAGGTGGATACGAAGGGATTCGATGAGATGGACCGGCGCATCCTCCAGACCATCATCGAGAAGTTCTCCGGTGGGCCGGTGGGGATCGAGACGCTGGCGGTCGCCGTCGGGGAGGAAAAAGAGACGATCGAAGACGTCTACGAGCCATTCTTGATCCAACTCGGCTATTTGGCCAGGACCCCCAGGGGCCGTACCGTCACACGCCTGGCCTTCGATCACTTCAAGGTCCCCCCCCCGGCCGGGTTACAGGGGGAGCTGTGGCGAGGGTAATTGCGAAGCAGTTGACCATGTAGCGATCCGCGGAGCACCGAAGAGGTGGACTCATTCGCCAAGCTGTTGATCCTGTTCGGGGTTATTCTTGCCGCTGTGGGCGGACTGATGCTGTTCATCGGAAAGGTGCCGTACATCGGGAGACTGCCCGGAGACATCTATGTCCAGCGAAAGAACTTCTCGTTCTACTTCCCTTTGACGACCTCGATTCTCTTGAGCATCGTTCTCACGCTGCTTTTTTCGTTCTTCAGTCGGCGCTGAACAGCGCCGGTGTTCTTTGGAGCCATCTCCCGTCATGTCCATTCCTCTCCGCGTAGCCGATTTCGATTACGCCCTGCCAACCGATCTGATCGCCCAGGCTCCGGCTCCCGAGCGCGATCGCTCGCGGCTCCTGGTCCTCGAGCGTCAGGCTGGCGCTCTGCGGCACCGGACCTTTTGCGATCTCGCGGAGCATCTCGTCCAAGGAGATCTTCTCGTCATCAACGAGACGAAGGTGTTCCCCGCCAGGCTCTTCGGTCGATCAGAGCGCCGACATGACGTTGAGGTTCTGCTGATCCAGGAAACCGAAGGAGACTCCTGGGAAGCCCTCGTCAAGCCTTCCAGAAAGGTCCGGCCCGGCGACCGACTGCTCTTGGCCGGCGGGAGGATCGAGGCCGACGTGCTGGAGAAGCGCGGAGAAGGACGCCACCTCCTTCGGCTCGCCTGTGGCGGAAGACTGTCCGACCTTTTGTGGCGATTCGGGCAGATGCCGCTTCCGCCATACATCAAGAGGAGCGGTGCGGGGTGCGGGGTGCGGAGGTCGATCGGGAGCGGTATCAGACAGTGTATGCGAAGCACGACGGGGCAATCGCCGCGCCCACCGCCGGACTTCATTTCACGCTGGAGCTGATCGACACGTTGAAGAACCGCGGAATCGAATTCGCGCCCATCACGCTGTATGTCGGGCCGGGGACGTTTCGCCCCGTTCGAGTGGAACGGGTCGAAGACCACCGGATGGAGCCGGAGCGCTACGTCGTCCCGGAGCAGACGGCTTTGGCGATCAAAGCCGCGAGAAGAGAGGGCCGCAGAGTGATCGCGGTCGGGACGACGACAGTCAGGACCTTGGAGCACGCCGCAACTGATGGCGAAGTGAGAGCCGGAGCCGGCGTGGCAGACCTCTTCATCTACCCCGGCTATCGCTTCAGGGTCATCGACGGATTGATCACCAATTTTCATCTGCCACGCTCAACCTTGCTGATGCTCGTGTCAGCGTTCGCAGGGCGGGAGACGATCCTGGCAGTCTATCGCGAGGCCATCGCCCACCGCTACCGCTTCTACTCCTATGGCGACGCCATGCTGATCATCTGAGAAGGAAAAGGGTAGGCCGTGACCTTTGAACTGCTCAAGACCGATTCCCGAACGGGAGCACGGCGAGGCCGGCTGACGACGCCACACGGCACGGTGGAGAGCCCCGTCTTTATGCCGTGCGGGACGCAGGCCACGGTCAAGGCGCTCACACCCCACGAACTGGAAGCCGAAGGGGTGGAGATGGTCTTGTGCAACACCTACCACCTCTACCTGCGTCCCGGTCACCGCGTCATCGAGGAGTTGGGCGGCCTACACCGATTCATGGCTTGGCCGCGCCCCCTCCTTACCGACAGCGGAGGGTACCAGGTGTACAGCATGGCCTCACTGCGACGGATTTCAGAGGAGGGGGTGACCTTCCGGTCTCACCTCGACGGATCGCGCCACTTTGTCTCGCCGGAACTGGCCATCGACATCCAAAGGGCGCTCGGCGCAGATATCGTGATGCCCCTGGATGAATGCCCGCCCTCGCCATCGACCACCGGCTATCTTCAGAACTCACTGGAGCTGACCCTCCGCTGGGCGGAACGCTCCAGGGCAGCGCATCCCGATGGCGAGCCGGCCCTCTTCGGGATCCTCCAGGGGGGAACCGACAAGGGGTTGCGGGAAAAGGGCGCGGAGGCGCTACAGAAGATCGGCTTCGATGGGTACGCGCTGGGCGGGCTGAGCGTCGGGGAGTCAAAAGAGGAGATGTACGACACCATCGCCCACGCCGCACCCCTTCTGCCCGCCGGCCGGCCGCGCTATCTGATGGGCGTCGGGACCCCGAAGGATCTCGTGGAGGGCGTGGCGCGGGGGGTGGACATGTTCGACTGTGTCATGCCGACGCGACACGGCAGGACCGGGAGCCTCTTCACCAGCCAGGGCCGGATTAACATCAAGGCTGCCCAGCACGCAAAGGACGAGCGGCCACCGGATCCCGCCTGCGACTGCTACACCTGCCGGCACTTCTCCCGTGCCTATCTGCGACATCTGTTCGTGGCGGACGAGATCCTTGGACTCCGCCTGAATACGCTTCACAACATCCATTTCTATCTGACGCTCATGAAACAGATCCGCCACGTCATCGAAGAGGGGACATTCGACGCATTTCGGGTTGCGTTCCTCGAAAAGGCGGCCCTGGCGGGTCGAGATGAAACCGCGGCATAACAGCACACACTAAGAGGAGAATCGACAATGGGAATGGCATATGCGATGGGAGGGCTTCCTGGCGGAGGCGGGCAAGGTGGCGGGTTCACCGCCTTCATCCCCCTGGTCCTGATGTTCGTCGTCTTCTATTTCCTGCTGATCCGCCCGCAGCAGAAGAAGCAGCGGGATCTCAAAGAGATGCTCAACAGCCTCAAGACCGGGGATCAGATTGTGACGTCGGGAGGACTCTACGGCACGATCATCGGGTTCGGAGAGGACAATCGGGTCAAGGTAAAGATCGCAGAGAACGTCAAGGTTGACATTGCCAGGAGCGCCGTCTCAAGCAAGGTCGCGGCAGCGATCGAAGCCGCGAAGACAAAGGACAACTAGCGTAGCCGTTCTCCTGAGTCAGAAATTCGCTCGATAATTTCCCCTCTCCCCTGTGTGGGGGAGAGGGCGAGGGTGAGGGGGTGTAGGCGGCGGCACCCTCACCCCAACCCTCTCCCGAAGGGAGAGGGGGAGAAACTGGTTAGACCGTGTGCAGAAAAAGTCATCGAGCTTCTCAGTTGGGCCATTAGGACAGCGCTTCAAGGATGGCGACCTTCAGGTAGTGGGTTTCCCGGACGTTGAGCAAGACCGGGTGATCCTGGGCCTGGGTGCGGAACTCGATCAGCCGAAATCGGCGATTCGCGTCCGCGGCCGCCTCGGCCAGCATCTCGCGGAACAGCTCTGCTGAGAGGTGATACGAGCAGGAGCAGGTCACGAGGATCCCCCCCTCACGCAGTAGTTTCATGGCCCGGAGGTTGATCTCCTTGTAGCCTCTGATGGCACTCTCTAGCGCCTCTTTCCCCTTCGTGAAGGCGGGAGGGTCCAGGATAATCAGATCAAAGCCCTTCCCATCCCGATCCAGCGATCGTAGCTCGTCGAACGCATTGCCTTCGAGTATCCGTACGACCCCGCCGAATCCGTTCAACTCGGCATTCTTGACAGCCAGGGCCGCCGCATCCTTCGAAAGTTCGATCCCCAAGACCGACGCGGCCCCCGCGGCGGCCGCATGCAGGCCAAAGCCCCCTGTATAGCAAAAGGCATCCAGGACTTCTCGGCCTTCAGCCAACGATCGAACCCGCAACCGGTTTTCACGCTGATCCAGGAACAGGCCGGTCTTCTGGCCGGCGGCAACGTCAACCCACAACCGCACCCCCCCTTCCGAGATCTGCAGTGTTGTCTCGAACTGCCCGTGGAGGAACCCGCTCGTCCGTTCGAGCCCTTCAAGCTGCCTGGCTGGCGAATCGTTCCGCGCGTAGATGCCGAGGGGCCGAAGCAGGTCGAGGAGGAGGGTCACGACGGTATCGCTCAACGCCTCGATCCCCGCTGTCAGAAACTGGACAACCAGGATCTCACCGTACCGATCGACGATCAGGCCCGGAAGCTGATCGGCCTCGCCGAACACGACCCTATGGGCATCAGCGTCAGGCGCCCATCGTTTCCGGAGGTCGATCGCGCACTGAAGGAGGCGACGCAAGAGCGCCTCGTCGATCGCCTCCTCCTGCCAGGTGAGCAAGCGAACCAGGATCTGGGAACGGGGATTGATGTACCCGCGCCCGATGAAGCGACCCCGCGCGTCCTTGACCTCTACCAGGTCACCTGGCGCCGGGTCACCCTCGATCCATTGAACCTCCCCTCGATAAATCCAAGGATGTCCGGCAAGTGGCCGTCGCTCCTTCCCCTTGTGCAAGGTGATTTTGTGCATTGGTCGGTCCTTCATGGCAACTCGCACCCCGCCGTACGGGCGACCCGGCGGGTCGCCCCTACCCCCGCACTTCGCACCTTACGCTCCCCACTTCGCACCCCGCACCTCGCACACCGCACTCCTTCACGGTCTCTCCACCGTCACGATCCTGGTCGAGCCACACCGAAGAAGCTTCCCCAACGCCAAGTCGAGCTTCATCACCTTCCGAAAGAAGGCATCGAAGCGAGGGGCCTCCTCTCGCCGACGGAAGAGCAGCGAAGGGGGAATCAGCATCGTGAGTATGTTCATGCTCCGGACCTCCACCAGCCGCAGACCGTGTGCGTGAAGGAGATCGCGAAGCTCCCGCCAGGTGAAGGTCTTAAACTGCATCCCCTTCCACTCCCGCAGGTGCCCGCCGCGGGTCGTCATCGCCCGCCAGAGCTCCTTCGGAAGGTACAGGAGGTCGGGACACCACTTCGAGTCCACCTCGAACGAGATGAGACCCCGGGAGGCACAGACCCGCACCATCTCCCTCAGCACCACATCCACCGCGGTGAAGTTATGGCCGATGACATCCCCATAGGCCAATATCGCCTGAGCGCATCCATCCTCGAACGGGAGCCTGGTGATGTCGCCGGTCACGAAGCCGACGTTGGGTCTGGCCTCGCATCGCTTCCGGGCTGCTTCGATCATCCGTTCAGAGATGTCGATCCCGATGATCCGGCCGGCCCGCTGGGCCAGCAGGATCGTCTGCTTGCCCGTTCCACATCCGAGGTCGAGCGCCAGACCAGACGGTCGAGCGCTTGCAATCCGTCGCACGCACTCACGATACACCTGATAGCAGGAGGCGAAGTAGAACTGCTCCTCGAGCTGGTCGTACTCCGCCTGCATGGCATCGTAGACCGCCGCTACATGCGAGCCGACCTCAGGCTGGTTAGTCCGGGAGATCATGGATGGACTGTTATGCCGTTATCCCTTTGCAGCTTCCCCGGGAGGCACGTAGGGCAGGCCATGCGCTTTCGCGACGGCCGGATGGGTCACGTGGCCGAGAGCGACATTCAACCCCAACGAGAGCTCCGGATGCTCCAGGATGGCCCGGCGCCACCCGCTATCGGCGATCCACATCGCGCAAGGAAGGGTCACATTGGTGAGGGCGAAGGTCGAGGTTCTGGCGAAGGCGCCGGGCATGTTCGCGACACAGTAGTGCAGGATGCCGTCCACGTCATAGACCGGATCGGTATGGGTGGTGGGCCGGCTGGTCTCGATGCAGCCACCTTGGTCGATGGCGACATCGACGATCACCGATCCGGGCTTCATGTGCCTCACCATCTCGCGGGTGACCAGCTTGGGCGCTCTAGCCCCCGCGATGCACACGGCGCCGATCAGCAGGTCGGCGCGTTTCACGCATCCTTCGACGCTCATCTGGTTTGAGATAAGGGTGGTCACATTGTCGGGAAGAATCTCATCGAGGTAGCGCATCCGATTCGAGTCCACATCCAATAGGTAGACCCATGCGCCCATCCCACCAGCAATCTTCGCCGCGTTATATCCGACCGTCCCACCTCCGAGGATCACCACCGTGGCGGGAGGGACGCCCGGCACCCCGCCGATCAGCACGCCGCGACCCCCATGGGGGGTGGCCAGATAGTGCGCTCCAATGTGCACCGCCATTCGTCCGGCGACCTCACTCATCGGCTCCAGCAGCGGCTTTCGGTCGTCACGCGTCTCCACCGTCTCGTAGGCGATCCCCACAACTCGACGTTCGAGCAGGAGCTTGGTCAGCTCCGGTGCGGGCGCAAGGTGGAGATAGGTGAACACAATTTGTCCTTCACGGAGCAGATCGCACTCGGGAGGGAGGGGCTCCTTCACCTTGTAGATCAGATCGGCCTCACCGTATATCGCCTTCGGATCATTCACCAGCTCCGCGCCAGCCTTGGCGTAGGCATCGTCAGGTAGACCAGAACCGATGCCAGCTCCTCGCTGAACCATCACCCGGTGCCCTTTGGCGCGTAAGGCTTGAACGCCGGCCGGGATGATCGCCACCCGATGTTCGGCTTCCTTGATCTCTTTAGGGACTCCGATCACCATCGCGAGCGTGCCATACTTTCCCCACTCCCTCAAGGTCACAGACCGCCCGCACTATTCCCCCCTCTCCCCCATGCGGGAGAGGGCGTGGGTGAGGGGGCGAAAGGCGGACAGTCATGCATCGCACTGACAGTTACACGGCAGGCAGGACAATGTCAAGAATGGAGCCTGAGGAGGGACTCTTATTGCGCCTGGTCAATCCAGGCAGAGCTTTTCCAGGAGGTCAAGGTCCAGGCACTCCAGGCTCCGGACGACCAGTTCGGCGCCTGAGAAGTCCTCACCCTTTGTGTAGTCGTTGTAGACCACTGCGCAGCGAAGACCGGCCTCCTTCGCCGCCTTGAAGCCTTTCTCGGAATCCTCAATCACCAGGATTCCAGAGGTCTCGAGTCCAAGCTTTTCCGCACAGCTCGTATAGAGGGCAGGAGCCTTCTCGCCGGACTGTTTGCCGAGGATCGGGTCGAAGTGCTCGAGGGCACCGGGAAGTTGAGCGTTGAGGAGCGCGCGAATCTGCTCTTCATCGCTGACCGACACGATCGCGAGCCGCACCCCCCGGTCGATCGCTTCCCGGATGATTCTCTCCACACCCGGCCGCAACGACAGATCCCCCACTCGCTTGAGGTAGATTTCCTTCTTGATCGCGAACAGCTCGGGTACAATCCGGTCGATCTCCGCCCCTGAGAGCGATGTCCGGGTCGAGAGAGCCATTCGCATCCGATTGGCAGTGCCCGGGATCTTCAGGAGGTCCTTGAACTCCTCCCACGTCCACCGGATGTCGAACCCTGTCCTGAGGACACTCGAAGGGCCCATCCGCTCGAAGGCCTCATTGCAGGCCGCCAGATGCCCGTCTTTCTCCGTATCGGCCAGCGTCCCATCCACATCAAAGATAATCGCCTTCAGCTTCCCCATCCTTTCGGCCCCGACCCTTGCTGACTCTTGAATGCTCTTACCCGCTCACCCTGAGCGTGTCGAAGGGTGACCCGTCGAGCCATTTGGACTGGCTCAGGACAGGCCCTCCCACAGAGCTAATCGCTTCAAATCATGCCATGGAGCAGAAATGACCCGAGACTCACCGGAGGAGTTACTTGCCCCAGTCGCGGGGGTAGCGGAAGTCGCGGTCGATGGTGCGGGACGAGACCTTGGCGATGAGGGGCAGGCGCCGCTTGTACTGGGAGGCTTGGACCTTGGCAAAGGCCGCGCGGACGAACCGCTCGTCGAAGCCGGCTTCGAGCAGGTCGGACAGCTCGTATCGACGATCCACCATCAGGTAGAGGATCTGATCGACCTGTTCGTAGGTGAAACCCAGCTCCCCCTCGTCGGTCTGCCCAGCCCAGAGGTCGGCGCTCGGCGCCTTTTGGACGATCGCTTCCGGAACGCCCATGTGGCGGGCCAGTTGCCGGACTTGGGTCTTGTACAGGTCGCCCAGCGGATTGATCGCGCTCGCCATATCCCCATAGAGCGTCCCGTAGCCTAGCAGCAGCTCGGTCTTGTTGCTGGTCCCGAGGACAAGCGCCTTGAGCTTGGCCGAGTGATCGAAGAGGATGGTCATCCGCTCGCGCGCCATCTTGTTCCCACGGCGTACCTGGTCCGCCTCCGGGAAGCGCTCGAAGTAGGCATCCACCATCGGGGTGATCTCGATCACGTCAGATTGGATGCCCAACTGCTTCACCACCAGCTCCGCATGCTCCTGGCTCTCCGGGCTGCTGGTCCGGTAGGGCATCAGGAGAGCCCAGACATTCTCGGCCCCTAACGCCTCGGCCCCAAGAAAGGCTGACAGCGACGAGTCCACCCCGCCGGAGAGGCCGACCACCACGCGACTGAATCCTGCCTTTCGGACCTCATTGACGATAAACCCGATCAGGACGCGCCGGAGCAGGTCACAGTTTAAGGAGAGATCGATCACCTGGCCCCCTCCCGCTTGATCCGCTCCAATTCTTGCAGCGTGACATCTATCCGCTCATCCCGGAGCAGCGGGTTCGCCATTCTGGCCCGGCGAACTTCGGCGTGATCGATGTCAGCCACCAAGATCGCCTCGCTCACGTATTCCGCCTTGGCGACCGTATCGCCGGACGGGGCAATCACCTCGGAGCCCCCCCAGAAACAGGCCCCATCTTCGTAGCCGACCCGATTCGCGTACAGGACATAGCAGGTGAAGAGCTGCGCATAGGCCCGGTTGATCGTCTCCCACGCTCTGGCATTCGCAAATGTCTTGCCTTCCTCCAACCCGCCTCGGCCGGGACTGGAGGAGGGTGAGATCAGGACATCCATACCATCGAGCGAGGCGACGCAAGCCGCCGAGGGATGCCACATGTCCTCGCAGATCAGGATCGCGGACCGGCCGATTCCGGATCGGAACGTCCTGATCCGCCCGCCCTCCGCCAGATACCGCTGCTCATCGAAGATCCCGTAGGTCGGAAGATAGACCTTGCGGTGGACATGGATGATCTCGCCGAGCGACAGATAGATGGCGGCATTGTAGAAGAGGCGCTCGGGCGTCTCCTCGACAAGCCCTACGATGAGATCAATCCGACGACTCAGGTCTCTCAGCCTGCCGAGAAAGGGGCTGGTGAGGGGCAGGGCGACCGAAGAAACGATATCCTTGAGGAAGTATCCGGTCAGGCTCAGCTCGGGGAAGACCACCAGGCGGGCGCCGCGAGCGATCGCCTCCTCGGCCGTCTTCTCGTGCACGGCCAGGTTCCGCTCCAGGTCACCGAGCGCGGGGTTAATCTGGGCGAGGGCGATCGTGTGTCGGCTCACGCGATTCCACTCCGCATGAGAGTAGGGGCCAGGTCGCGATAGATCTCTTCCATGGCGGGCGAGAGGGTCCCACCCCGCGTCTGGTAAACGAAGAGAGGCGCCAGCATGCGAAGGCCAGGCCGTCCTTCACGTCGTGCCTCGACCAGGATGAGTTCTGCGTCGGCGCCGGGGAATGAGTGGACCGGCCGCAATAATTTAGGCTCAAGCCGTTTGGCCCGAAGGCGCGTCAGCAGATCGGCGAGCCGAGAGCCATGGTAGATCAGGCAGGTTCGTCCTTTGGGCGCCAGGGCGTATCGAATAGCGGCGATGATCTCCGGCAGTGTGGCAGACACCTCGTGCTTAGCCTGTCTGGTTTCGGGATCCGGGCTCAACCGTCCACGACCGATCTCCCGGTATGGAGGGTTGCAGAGGACCAGGTCAAAGCCCGCCGGCGGAACGAGTGCCTCAACTCGGCGGAGGTCGCCCTCGACGATCTCCGCGCGATCGTGCAGTCCGTTGAGCTGTGCTCCGCGCAGAGCCCGGCTCGCCAGGGCCGGCTGGATCTCCAGCCCGACAACGCGGATCTGGGGATGCCGGTGGGCAAGCAACAGGCCGATCGCCCCGTTCCCGCATCCGAGATCCAGTACCCGGTCAGCGGGCCTCGGCGCGGCAAAGTGCGCCAGCAAGAGGGCATCCATCGAGTGTCGGAAGCCCCTAACGCTCTGAATAATCCTTAGACCCTCCGACCCAAGGGCATCGAGCGACTCCCCCTCGCGTAGCACCGAGTCTATCGTCCCCTGGTGCGCCCGTGTGTTCATCATGTCGTTACTGTAATACATTGCCCAGCAAAAAACAATTCAGAGGTGCGGCGCTCGACCTTATCACCACCTCGCACTTCGCACCTCGCACATCGCACTTCTAACACAGATCCACCGGATCGACACTCACCTGAACCTTCGCGCGCTCTGATGAAGGTAGCAGTGCAAGCGTGTCTCGGATCCAGCAGCGCAGCACCTCTGGATCAGGACCCTTAGCGATGAGCTGCCAGCGGTAGGACCCCTTGAGCCTGTGGAGCGGCGCGGGGGCAGGCCCTTCGAGGGCCAGGGGCGGAAAGGCCCGCTCCAGCAAGAGCTCGGCGAGCCGCTCGGCCAGCTCCTGAGACTGGTCCTCCTTCAGGGAGGCGACAACAAGCAGGACCAGGAAGCCGAACGGGGGAAGCCCGCGCTCCTTCCTGAGCGCGCGCTCGTACCGGTAGAGTCCTTCGTAGTCGTTCCTCTGGGCGGCAACAATGCAATAGTGATCCGGGTTATAGGTTTGGACCAGCACCTGACCCGGGCGGTCACCACGCCCGGCCCGTCCGGCCACCTGCGTCAGCAGGGAATAGGTCCGCTCCCCGGCCCTGAAATCAGGGATCTGCATCGAGGCATCGGCGGAGAGGACTCCCACCAGGGTGATGCCGGGAAAGTCGTGTCCCTTCCCGACCATCTGCGTTCCGATGAGTATCTGCGTCTGTCCCTCCTCCACTGTCCTGAGGATCCGTTGGTGCGCCCGCTTTCGCCGCGTGGTGTCGCGATCCATCCTGGTCAGCGCCGCCATCGGGACCAGCGCCCTTGCGGCCGCCTCCACCTGCTGCGTCCCGTACCCCAGCAATCCGAACGCGATCCCTCCACACTTGGGACAGCGTGCGGGCGGCCGCTCCCGGTGATCGCAGTAGTGGCAGCGCATCCGGGCGTCTACCGCATGGTAAATCAGTGAGACACTACAGCGTGGGCAGCGCAGGGCGAAGCCGCACTCTCGGCAGAGCAGTAGCCTGGCGTAGCCTCGTCGATTCAAGAACAGGAGGACCTGCTCTCCTTTGGCCAGCGTCTGCTTGATTGCCTCCGCGAGTGGGGACGAGAAGATGACTGGACTCCGCATCCCGAACGCCGCACCCTTCTGTTCTTCCCCCCTCGCACCCCGCACCTCGCGCCTCGCACGTTCCCTCCGCATGTCGATGAGCGTCATGGAAGGAAGTGGTCGTGATTCGACCCGCTCCGGGAGAACAAAGAACCGATAGGCGCCTTCCTGTGCGCGATGAAAACTTTCGAACGCAGGGGTGGCGGAGCCCAGCAACACCGGAATCCGCAGCATCTCTCCCCGCGCCAGGGCGAGGTCTCTTGCATGGTAGCGCGGCTCATCATCCTGCTTGTAGGAGGAGTCATGTTCCTCATCCACAACGATGAAACCGAGGCGGGAGAGGGGAGCGAAGACGGCAGACCGCGCCCCCACCACGATGTCGGCCTTCCCGCTCTTGACCCGGCGCCATTGATCCAGCCGTTCGCCCGGCGAGAGGCCGCTGTGCAGCAGCGCCACCCTGTCTGCAAACCGGGCGCGGAATCGCTCAGCCGCCAGGGGTGTCAGGGAGATCTCCGGAACCAGCACGAGCGCCTGCCTCCCCTGCCGGACGATCTCTTGGATCACCCGTAGGTAGACCTCGGTCTTCCCGCTCCCGGTCGTGCCGAACAGAAGGGCCGGGAAAAAAGTACCTGAGGCTGCTCCCTGAAGAAGGCCCTCAACCGCCTCCCGCTGCGCGGGGGTCAATTCGGGTGGGACACTCTTTTCAACGGTGGCTCCTTCCCAGGGGCTCCGCTCGACCTCCTCCTCTCCACGGCGGATGAGGCCCTTCTCGATGAGGCCCCGCACTGCGGAGGCGCCGGCCATGGCGGTGGCCTTCACAGAGGTGATTGTGGCCTCTGATTGCAGCAGGTGTTCCAGGAGCGAAGCCTGTCGCGGGGCCCGCGCGTGAAGCACGGCAAGACTGGCCTCCACCGTGGCCCGGTCGGCCGGAAGGCGCAGCACGGATCGGCGGGCGGGCCGAACGGCAGGTGGTCGATCGTCGTACTCCAACCTGACCAGCTCCCGGCTGACGAGGTGCCGGACTAGTCGATCGACCTCCCGGCTCGGCCAATGGCGCTTGAGGGACGAGAGGGGGATCCGGTGCCGCGCCTGGAGGGCGGCCAGGATCTGCCTCTGCGTCGGGTCAAGCCGATCGTCCTCTTGGATGAGCGGCTCTGGCGATCCGATCAGCGCCACGATCCGGGCCGTGGAACGATCGATCCCGGGCGGCAGGGATGTCCGAATCACCAGCCCCCACGAGGTCAGATAGTAGTCGGCTGCCCATCGGGTAAGCTCCAGCATGTGGCGGTCAAGCAGCGGCTCAGGGTCGAGCAGATCATGGATCGCCTTGAGCGACGCGTCAGGCGCGGAAGTCGCGAGCCCGACGATGTAGCCGGTGATCCTCCGATCTCCCAGCGGAACCAGCGCGCGCATACCGGCGACCGCCGGGCCGCGCATGCCGGGTGGCACCTCGTAGGTAAAGGTGTGCTGAACCTTGAGAGGCAGCGCCACCTCAACGAGACCAGTTGATTCGGATTCGATCATCGCAAACGTGGATGGACTGATTATGAGCCGGAAAGCAGCCGGAGGCGTTCGTATTCTCGCTGGAGGAGCTTCATGTCCTCCCAGACGGTCTTCTTCTCGTAGGGGTTGCGCAGGAGGTAAGCAGGATGGAAAGTGGGCAGGACGGGGATCCCCTGATAGCTATGAAATCTGCCCCGGAGCTTCGAGATCGGCTCCTTGGTCCGCAGCAAGATTTGGGTTGCAAAGTTGCCAAGGGCGCAGATCAACTTCGGCTTGATGGCTTGAAGCTGACCGATCAGGAACGGCTCGCACGAGGCGGTCTCATCCGGCTCAGGATTCCGATTTTGGGGAGGTCGGCACTTGATGATGTTGCAGATATAGACCTGTTCGCGGGTCAACTTCATTGCCTCGATGATCCGGGTGAGGAGCTGTCCGGCCCGCCCCACGAACGGCTCGCCCTGCTCGTCTTCGTCCGCCCCCGGCGCCTCGCCCACGAAGACGAGCCAGGCGTTCGGATCGCCGACGCCGAAGACGATGTGCTTCCGCCCCGTGTGCAGCTTGCAGCGCGTGCACTCACCCAGCTCTCCCCGCACCTGGGTGAGTGTCAGCGAAGGTGCCGGCGCAACGCCCCGGCGCTCGGGCCAGGCGACGTGAAGGCGCTCGACGCCCAGTCGCTGCTGGCGACGCAGATGGGCGCGAGCCTGGGTGATCAGCTCTCGGAGGTCGTCGAAATCAGAATCGGCTAGTTCAGGCATGCCACACGATCGAGGGTATAGGGTAGAGGGTATAGGCTCAGAAGAGCCCTAGCGTCTACCCTGGACCCTGTCTTTTCCCTATCCCCCAGACCCTCTCTCTTGTCGGAGGCGAACAACGCGATCGAGGATCCGGCGAGCCACCTGACGCTTTGGCAGGAGGGGCAACTGTTCGACACCCCCATCCAGGTCGAGAATGCTGACGACGTTGGTATCGTGGGAGAAGCCGGCCCCCTCCGCGCCGATGTCATTGACCACGATCAGGTCGAGATTCTTTTCCTTGAGCTTCCGCCCGGCCTGTCTCAGCAGATCGCCGGTCTCCGCCGCGAATCCGACCACAATGCGCGCGCCCTTCTGCGCGCCGATCTCTTTCAGGATGTCCGGGTTCGGAACCAGCTGCAAGGTCTGCGGCTTCTCGCTCTTCTTGACCTTCGACGTAGACGGTCTGGAGAGACGATAGTCGCTCACGGCGGCGGCCTTGATGACGACCGTTGCCTTGGGGAGGTGATCAAGCATCGCCGCGCGCATCTCCAGGGCTGTTTCCACCTGAATCACTTCGACCCCTCTGGGGGCCGTCAGGGCCGTCGGACCGCTCACCAGGATTGTTTGGGCGCCACGATCCGCCGCCACTTGGGCAATGGCGTAGCCCATCTTGCCGGACGAGCGGTTCGTCAGGTAGCGGACCGGATCGATCGGCTCGTGCGTCGGGCCGGCCGTCACGATAACCACTTCGCCCGCCAGATCGTTCGTCGGTTGGAGGATCTCTGTCACCGCCTTCAGGATCTCCTGAATCTCGGCCAGACGTCCAGGGCCCCACATCCCTGACGCCAGTTCGCCCTCCGCCGGTCCGACGATCCGAACCCCCCACGTCCGCAGTCGCTCCAGGTTTTCCTGGACGGCGGGGTGACGATACATGTCAGCGTCCATGGCTGGCGCCAGCAGGACCGGCCGCGTGCTGGCTAGAAAGAGATTAGTCAGGAGATCGTCGGCCAGCCCTCGCGCGAACCTGCCGATGACGTTGGCGGTGGCTGGAGCCACCAAGAGCAGATCGGCCCCCTCGGTCGCGGCGATGTGGCGGATCTTTGCGTCGTAATCCAGGGTGAATAGATCGGTCATCACCTCTTGTCGGGAGAGGGTCGCGAAGGTGAGGGGTGCCACGAAACGCCGGGCGGATTCGGTCATGACGACCTTCACGGAGGCGCCGGCTTTGACCAGCTCGCGCAGGAGCTCCACCGCCTTATACGCGGCGATGCTCCCGGTTACGCCAAGAACGATCTCCTTCCCCTGCAGATTCATTGGTTCACGGTTCATCGTTCATCGTTCACAGATTCCCGTCAACCGTTCACTGTCAACTGTCAACAACTCTCTCTCATCCCGGCCGGGCGGTCTGTTCCAATGCCCCGTACTGGGCCCGATAGCGGTAATAACTTCCTAATACCCGCTTCACATACTGCCGCGTCTCCAAGAAGGGGATCTCCTCGATGAACTCATCGTCCGACCGATATCCCCTGGTTTCTAACCACCGGCGCACATGGTGAGGTCCGGCGTTATACGCGGCCAGGGCCAGGGTCCAGTTGCCCTTGAACTCATCGAGCATCGTTGCAAGGTACCGAGTCCCGAGTTTGATGTTCGCCGCCGGTGATTCCAGGCTCACGCTCCCACGGGTCCCTCCAGCCGCATTGACGATCTGATCGGCCGTCCTGGGCAGAAGCTGCATCAGGCCGACGGCCCCAGCGCGTGAGACCACTCGCTCGCCGAAGGCACTTTCCTCCCGGATCAGCGCGACGACCAGATAGGGATCCAGGGTATAGCGCGTACTCTGCTCCTTGACCAGCTCCCAGTATCCGAGGGGATAGAGAAAGTCCCAGTAGCGCGGTACCGGCTCTGCGGGACGGGTCTGGGCGTAGAGCGGGCGGAGGAGGCGTTTGGCGACCCACAGGCTTTTTTCGATGCGACCGAGCTCGAGGAAAGCGCTGCAGGCCTCGTACAGTAGCCCGCGGTCTTCAGCGTCTCGTCTAACGAGGGCCCAGAACTCTTCCGATGCCTCTTCTCGCAGATTCAACTCCTTGAGCAGCCTTGCCTTGGTCACCTGAGGGGCGCTCGGGGCCGGCAGGGGTTCGGGCGGCGAGGGAACAGCGATCTTGAGCGAGGAGGCAGTCACGACGTGACCCGCAGATGGAGCCAGCCGATCCAGGCGGAGACGGGTCTGCTCGATGTAATAGTACTCATCGCTGAAGGTCTCGAGCAGCCCCCGGTAAGCCCGTAGCGCCTCCGGCCTCTTCCCCAGTTGTTCCAAGATCCTCCCGCTCCAGTAGAAAGCCTGCACCCGGAGCCGCGAGGGTGAAGGGGCTCCTTTCTGAAGTCGCTGTAGATCATGAAGCGCCGTGGTTGGGGCTGACTCTCGGTAATGGATCCAGGCTCGGGTCCAAAGCGCGACATCGCCAAGGTCACTGGAGGGATGTTCCCGATTGAGACGTGACAGCGCTTCAACGGCGCGTTTTGGTTTGTGATCGTCGCTATAGTTCAAGGCCACCATGTACAGCGAATCGTCGGCCCAGACGCTCCGAGGGTAGAGATTGACCAGGCGCATCAGGGTCGCAATCGCCTTCTCTCGATCGTCCAGCCGACCGTAACTCCGCCCGATCCAGTACAGCGATTCCGCCCGAAGGGAGGAAGGCTCTTTGATCAGAGGCGAGAGGAGGGTGATCGCCTGGTTGTAGTCACGGAGGTGAAAGCGGCTGATTCCGCTCAAGAGCCTGGCGCGGGAGGCATGCGGCGTGTTCCCGGCCAGGAACGGCGAGAATCCGGCCGCCGCCTGGGCATGTTGCCCGCTGTTGTAGAGGGCGAGGACGCGGTCGAACTGTTCGCTGAGGGTGAAGGGGGGCGCCTCCGCCATCGAGCTCAAGCGCTCGTCGGCTCGAACCGCCTCTCGAGTCCCTGGCCACTTGAGCCACAGTTGTCGCAGCAGCTCCCCTGCTTCGCCCTGTTTCTCCTCTCTCAAGAGGATTTCTGCAAGAGCCAGCGTGACCTCCCGGCGCTGGGACGCATCCGATGCCCGAGACAGATAGTCCCGATACGCCTTCTCCGCCTCGGAAAGCAAATTGACATCCGCGTACAGGTTTGCCCGCTCCCGCACTGCACGCTCAGCCAAGAGACTGCCGGGGTGTTCCAGGAGAAGACGCGATAAGAGATCGATCGCTTGCGGTTTCAGGCCCAGTCCCTGATAGGCGGATGCCGCCAGATAGAGGGAATAGTCTGCCACCAGTGGAAGCTGCCCCACTGACGCCTCCAGCAGCCCGGCGGCTTCCTGCCACATCCCCTGTCGGTGCAGTGAGACGCCGAATAGAAACCCGGCCTCGCGCGCCCTCGGGAACCCATCTCGGCGACGGAGGTCATCGAGGAGCGGGGCGGCACCCTGGTAATCTCCTGTACCGATCCTCTCGAGCGCGGCCTTCCATGTTGCCTGCGGATCAACCTGAGGAACGGCCGCCGTAGCAAGGGGAACCAGCACAACCAGCAGCCAGGCGACAGAGATCAGCTTCTTTCCTTGAATCACGATACTAGGCCCTTGCGGCAAGCTCCTGGAGGCTTGCGTCATAGGGTGGCCGCGCGACGCCCCGATCGGTAATGATCGCGGTGATGTATCGGGCCGGCGTGACATCAAAGACCGGATTCGCCGCCGAGATCCCAACCGGGGCGGTCCGAACGCCAGCCCAGGTCGTCACCTCTTCAGGGCTTCGCTCCTCGATCGGAATCTCCTCGCCACTCTTGAGAGAGAGATCCAAGGTCGAGATAGGTGCTGCGACATAGAACGGAATCCCGTGCTCCTTGGCCAGCACGGCCAGGGTATAGGTCCCGATCTTGTTCGCCACGTCCCCATTTCGGGCGATCCGATCGGCCCCGACGACCACAAGATCGATTCGACCGCGCTGCATCAGATGGCCGGCCATGTTGTCGGCGATAAGCGTGACCGGGATGTCGTCCTGATGGAGTTCCCAGGCGGTCAGCCGAGCCCCCTGCAGAAACGGCCGCGTCTCATCCACCCAGACCGAGAGGCGCGTGCCGGCCGCGTGCGCCGCTCGGATCACACCAAGCGCCGTCCCGTAGCCGGCGGTGGCCAGGGCGCCGGCGTTGCAGTGGGTCAGGACGGCCGCCCCGTCGGCGATGAACCCTTTGCCGTGCTCGCCCATCGCCCGGTTGCCGCGGATATCCTCGTCCCGGATCGCCTGGGCTTCCCGGATCAAGGCTTGCACGATCGCAGGGATCGGGAGGTCCTTGCTCTTCTCGGCGCAGCGCTTCATCCGATCGATCCCCCAGGCTAGGTTCACGGCAGTGGGGCGGGTCCTGGACAGCTCCTCGCCCTGGCGGGACAGCTCCCTGAAGAATTCGTCGTAGCTCCCCGCCCGGATCGCCTTGGCGGCCAGGGCAAGCCCCATCGCCCCGGCCACTCCAATGGCAGGGGCCCCGCGGATCTGCATCGTCTGGATCGCATCAGCGACCGCAGCGACGTCGCGACACTCGACGTAGACCTCCTCGAGCGGCAGTCTCCGCTGATCGATCAGCCGGACGGTGCCGGCCAGCGTCCACTCGATCGTCTGAAACATTGCGTGCCTCGGTGTCTTCCGAGAAGGCCGTTCAGCTTGGATGAGGATACGTTAGCATGGGACTTGAGGCCCATTCAACTGAAATATGGCCTCGACAACCGGCAGAGAATCTGATGGAGTGCGGGTTAACCGGGCCGTGGCCCGTTCGGATCGGGGGGTGACGTGCGATGACGCCGGCGGCGGTTGGACGGCCGTTCTCCTGGTTTGCGGCTGGGCCCCGCCGGTCCGCGAGATTGCGTCGGCGACGGGGGCTTCTGCTGTCCACCAAGGCCACGGCGCGCCGCGGAATATGCGTCTGCGACGACGTCCAGGCTTAAGAGGGATGCCTCGGCCCATTCGACCGGGATCTTGAAGCCGATGTAGCGTTCGATCGCTTCGAGAGAGAGGACATACTCTTCGTCTGCAAAGCTGATGGCCTTGCCGGCCGCCCCGGCCCGAGCGGTCCGACCGATCCGATGGACATAATCCTCGGGATCCTGCGGAAGGTCGTAGTTGATCACATGGCTCACCGCCTCGACGTGCAGGCCACGGGAGGCAACATCGGTCGCCACCAGGATCGGCAGCTTTCCCTCCTTGAACCGGGCGATGATCTGAAGGCGCTTCCGCTGGTCAATGTCGCCGCTGATCAGATCGGCCTGATAGCCCTGGCGCTTGAGCCGCTCGGTGAGCCGCTCGGCGCCGATCTTCGTGTTTGAGAAAATCAGGATCCGTTCCCATTCCTCCCGCTTCAAGAGCCCGAGAAGGAGTCGGAGCTTCTCTCTCTTCTCGACGTGGAACAGGAGATGCTCGACTCTGTCCACCGTGACCTGTTCCGGCGCGATGGCGATCCTGGCCGGGTTGTTCATGAACTCGTAGCTCAGCTCCATCTCTCGAAACGAGAGTGTCGCGGAAAAGAGAAATGACTGGCGCTTGTGGTAGGGCGGCAGCCGCCTCAGGAGGAAGCGCAGGTCCTTGATGAAACCCATGTCGAACATCCGGTCCGCTTCGTCCACCACCAACACCTGGATCTGTGAGAGCTCGTAGACCCCCTGCTTCAAGTAATCGATAAGTCGTCCCGGGGTGCCGACGAGAATGTCCACGTTCTTTTGGAGCGCGTCGCGCTGCTTCTGGTAATCCACTCCCCCATACACGGCGAGCATCGCAAGCCCCGTGAATTGTCCCAGCAGTTCGGCATCCCACAGGATCTGCACAGCGAGTTCCCGCGTTGGGGCGAGGATCAGCGCGCGGGGAGCGCTCGGAATGGTAGGGCGCTTCGAGCCCAGGAGCCTGGCAAAGAGAGGAATGAGGAAAGCAGCCGTCTTCCCGCTACCGGTCTGTGCCTGTCCGGCGACATCCCTCCCGGCGAGCGCGGGGGGCAATGCCTCGGCCTGGATCGGGGTGCATTCGGTAAAACCGGCCGCCTCGATCCCCTTCCGGACCGGTTCAAGGAGTGATAATGACTCAAACCTCATCGGCGGACATCACGTGAGGCGATCCTGATCAGAGGATGCGGTGGGGCGCATGCGAGGCGAGCCAGAGACAAAGCTTCAGTCTTGCCGAGGGTGAACATCTGGCAGGATTATGCCTCCTCTGGGGACAAGAGTCAAGGATGCCCTGAAAAGCGTAACGGATTGGAGGATAGGCAGGTTGAGCAGACAGCCTGCTGCCAAACAGAAAGCCCCCGAGGATTCACCCCGGGGGCTTCTGTACATGCAGCGCTCGTTCTAAAGGTCGCCTCGCGACGATCCGGCCCGCTGTCAGCGGCGGGTTTAGTACATGTCACCCATTCCGCCACCGCCACCGTGCGGCATCGGCGGGGCCTTTTCCTTCTCCGGAATCTCGGTCACCAGCGCCTCGGTGGTGATCATCAGCGACGCGATGCTTGAGGCGTTCTGCAGCGCAATCCGGGTCACCTTCGTCGGATCGATGATCCCTGAGGCCATCAGGTCCTCGTACGACTCTGTCTCGGCGTTGAAGCCATAGGCGCCATTGTTCTCCCGGACCTTCTGGACGACGATGGAGCCCTCGACCCCTGCGTTCTCCGCAATCTGCCGAATCGGCTCCTCCAAGGCCCGTCGGACGATGTCGCCGCCGACCTTCTCGTCCCCTTTGAGCTTCAGGTGATCGATCGTCATGGCCGCACGCAGGAACGCCACGCCGCCTCCAGGCACGATGCCCTCTTCAACAGCCGCCCGAGTGGCGTTCAGCGCATCCTCGACGCGGGCCTTCTTCTCCTTCATGGCGATCTCGGTGGCTGCGCCAACCTTGATGACAGCCACGCCGCCGGCCAGTTTAGCCAGCCGCTCCTGCAGCTTCTCCTTGTCGTAGTCCGAAGTGGTCTCCTCGATCTGGGCACGGATCTGCTTGATCCGGGCCTCGATCTCCTTCTGCGAGCCCGCCCCCTCGATGAGGGTGGTGTTCTCCTTGTCGATCACCACCTTCTTGGCCTTGCCGAGGTCGTCCAGCCGGATGTTTTCCAGCTTGATCCCCAACTCTTCGGAGATCACCGCCCCCCCGGTCAGCACCGCGATATCCTGCAACATCTCCTTGCGTCGGTCGCCGAAGCCCGGGGCTTTCACCGACGCGGTGCTCAGTGTCCCCCGCAGCTTGTTCACGACCAGGGTGGCGAGCGCTTCTCCTTCCACCTCCTCAGCGATCACCAGCAGCGGCTTGCCCATCTTGGCGATCTGCTCGAGGATAGGCAGCAGATCCTTGAGATTGCTGATCTTCTTCTCATGGATCAGGATCAGGGAGTTCTCCAGGACCACCTCCATTCGCTCGGGGTCGGTCACGAAGTACGGCGAGAGGTACCCTCGGTCGAACTGCATCCCCTCAACCACCTCGAGGGTTGTGTCCATACTCTTAGCTTCCTCGACGGTGATGACACCATCTTTCCCGACCTTCTCCATCGCGTCAGCGATCAGATCGCCGATCGTCTTGTCGTTGTTGGCCGAGATGGTCGCGACCTGAGAGATCTCCTTCTTCCCCTTGGTCGGCTTCGAGATTTTCTTGAGCTCGTCCACGACGGACTCGACGGCCTTCTCAATCCCCCGCTTCAGCGCCATCGGGTTGGCGCCTGCCGTGACGTTCTTGATCCCCTCTCGGAAGATGGCCTGGGCCAGCACGGTGGCGGTGGTGGTGCCGTCGCCAGCCACATCGGAGGTCTTGCTGGCAACCTCCTTCACCATCTGGGCGCCCATATTCTC
>JACQQF010000047.1 GCA_016207095.1 Candidatus Methylomirabilota bacterium
GATCTTTTCCTGTTGCTCAGCGAGGGGCGCATGACAGCTGTAACACAATAGCGCTGTCGCGGGATCATCGCGAATTAATTCCAGCGTTTGGCCCCTCACCCCGGGCCCCATGCTCTTGCTGTGCAGGCTGCCCTTCCAGTCGTCGTACTGAAGGCGATGGCAGACCGCACAGCTCTCCGGGTCGAGAGAAGCCTCGAGCGGCGAGAAGCGGGCCGGCGGCTTGCCTTGAGGCGGGATCGGCGCCTGCCAATGGTGCTCGAGAAAGGTGCGCTGCGCTTGCTCATCGACGGCCGGAGCCTTGTCTCCTGTCGCGACCTTCCCGCCCGACACTATGAGACACACGACGCCTATCACCACCCAAAGCACGAACAGCTTCAATGACCATCGCGAGAACCTTCGATAATACGAAGGCGGGTCGTGCTCGACCCGCCCCTCTCGTATGTTACCCTGCATCTATCGCTCAGCCTTGGCGCGGTTTCCCTGCGAGACCCAGCAGGTGCCCGATGAGCTTCCGGGCCTCCTGGCTTGCCACTACTTCACCGGGATGGTGAGGGGCTGGCCCTTATCGGTAACCCAGAACACCAGAATCTTAAGCGGATCGGTCGCGCTGGTGTTTCTGGCGTCGTGCACCTCCCTGGGCTGAATATGATGCGTTCCCCCAACCTGAAGCGTGATCGGCGGCTTTCCGTCTATCTCCAAGACCCCCGAGCCTTCCAGGACATAGTTGAACTCGTTCCCAGGATGATAGTGTTTCCCGGCAGACGCACCTGGTGCCAGCTCCGCCAAGACCACAACCGCTTCCTTCCCTTCCAGTCCCTTCAGATCCGTTGTGAGCAGCAGCATGGTGCGTTTGAAAGGCACCTGCCGGGCATACAAGGATCGGCTCCCGATCGCCGCCAGCGCGATTCCCACGACCAGGATTGCTGCAAGCATGACAGCAGTTCGCTTCATCATCTTCTCCTCCATTAACTCGAGGCACAGGTTGATCTGATGTACGCTGAGGTGGTGACGTGGCTCTCTGGAGTTCCCCTTACCCGCTTACCGGTTGCTTCCTCTCTCTCGGTCGTCTATCTCCACCTCGCATAGCGAAATGCGGTAGCAAAGATATAGAAGGCGGCCAGAAGGCTCCCTTTCACCGTTCCGGCAACCTTCGAGCGACCGATCCGCCGCCGGTAACTCACCGGCACCTCGACGATTCGATACCCTCGCCGCGCCGCCTTGGCGATCATCTCGACCGGCCACCCGAATGTCCGCTCCTGCATCCCAAGCTCGATGAGCGCCTCGCGGTGGATGGCCCGGAACGATCCGAGGTCGGTAATCTGCACCCGGTACAGGGTCCCGAGAACCTTGCTGGCCAGCCAGTTTCCAAACAGAGCATGTGGCGGCATTGCGCCAGGCTCGCGCCGCCCGGACAGGCGTGAGCCGATGACCAAGTCGGCCGTTCCGTGAAAGATCGGAGCAAGGAGGAGCGGTGCCTCTTCCGGAACGTCGCTCCGATCGCCGTCCAGAAAGACCAGGAGATCTGCCCCGACCGAGGCCATCAAACCGGCATGGCACGCCGCGCCGTACCCACGCTCCGGCTGCGGGACGACGACCGCCCCGGCCGCCCGCGCGACCTCTGCAGTCCGGTCGGTGCTGCCGTTGTCCACGACGATGACCTGTGAAACGACATCGCGTGGAACCGCAGCGACGACCTGCCCGATCGACCTCTCCTCGTTCAGCGCCGGAATGATGGCGGCGACATTCACCTTCACAAGATACCGGTCTCCAGCGCGACGGTCAAAGCGATTTGCCTTGCAGGCTCGTAGGGACACGGCATGCCGTGTCCCTACCTAACGTTCGGGGGTGCGATCGGGGGCAGCCGCTCGCTGCTTGCGGCCCCTGCGGCGAGATGGCGGTTCATCTGAAGAGAGCAGGTAGCGAATCCCTTCTGAGAGGGGCATCGGGGTGAACCCGTAGGCCTTTCGCACCGCATGTCGGTCGGTGATGGCGCCCAGCCTCCAGATGTCGAGAATGCCCGATGTCAGCGGGGGTACCCTCAACATCCGCTCCAGGAGGAGCGTCAGGGACGCGGCGAGGGAGATCGGGAGGCGAATCTTCGGCCGGCTGCTCTCAAGCCGCTTCTGCAGGAGATCGATGACCCCCTCATAAGTGATCTGTTCCGGGCCCGCCAGGGGAATCACCTCGCCCTTGCCCACTCCTGACCCCAGCGCCCTCATCAGGCAGCTTACCAGATCGCCCACCCAAAGCGGCTGGCACCGGAGCCTCTCGTACCCAGGAATGAACGCATACGGGCTCTTCCTCAGGAGTCTCGTCAGCGGGGTTAGGAACCGGTCTCCGTCCCCAAACAAAAGCGAGGGGCGGAGGATGGTGAACGGCAGTCCGCTCCCCCTGACCTCCCCCTCAGCCAACCACTTACTTCGAACATAGGGATAGATTCGATCGGGCGCCGCGCCGAGGGTGCTGATATAGATGACGTGCTTGACGTTCGCGCCCTTCGCCGCCTGGAGAAGCCTTCGCGTGCCATTCTGGTGAACGACATCAAAGGTCCCTCGCCCGAGCTCGCGGAATGTCCCGGCGAGGTGCACGACCTGCTCGACTCCCTCCAGCGCCGCGTCGAGAGAGATTGCATCGGTGATCTCCAGGCGACAGGCCGCCACGGACGCCAAACGGATGCGCTCGAAGTCGGAACGGCTCCGAACGAGCGCCCGAACAGGCTGGCCGGCCGTGGAAAGTCGCTTCAGGAGATAGGAGCCAACGAAGCCGCCTGCGCCCGTCACCAGGATCATGTCACACACTCAGCTCTTGCGAGAGGTCTTGGCGAAAAAGGATGAAAAAACCGGCTCAGGCTTCCCTGCTCTACACTTGGGGCACTTCAGCCGTTTGTTCTCACGCTCCTTGATGCCCATGGTCAGGGTGAATTTCTTACCACATTCCCGGCACTTGAAATCATACGTCGGCACGAACTCACCTCCATACATCTACGAGGCGTCTTTCAACTTCCGCAATCTTCGCTTGATCCGCTTGATCTTAACGCGGCTGCCCCGCAGCAGCTCCCGATCTTTCGCATCCAATGCCTTGGCCCGCTCGGCTTTGAGCGCCTTGATCTTCTGCTTCAATTCGGACACTTTGATCGGTGGCCGCTTGACCTCCTCCTTTGGCCGATGTCCGAGGCGCACCTCTTCAGCGATGATCGCGTCAATCAACTCTTCCTTCTTCATTCCCGAGACCCCATCGATCTCCGGGTACTTCTCCAGCGCCAACTCCTTCAGCTTCGGCGCCGTCATCTCCTCCAGCTCAACACGCTCCATCGGTGCCTCCTCGAATAATCGCCCCAGATCTTTCCGCAGAGAAGCCCGACAAGAAAACGGGGTTATTATAGGGCCGGTGGGTGAGAAAAATCAAGGTGGGAAAGGGGAGAGGCTCTCAGCCTTTCTCATGCGCACGATAGGACGCGGTGATCACGGTGTGAATCCCGCCCCGGACGTAGAAGTCCGCCACGATCTTCATCGAGCGCGGCTGCGTCGCCTTCACCAAGTCGTCCAAAATCCTATTTGTGACCGCCTCGTGAAAGTGGCCCTCGTTTCGGAACGACCAGAGGTAGAGCTTGAGCGACTTCAGCTCCACGCAGAACCGGTCCGGCACATAGGTCAGGGTGAGGGTCGCGAAGTCTGGCTGGCCGGTCCGGGGACAGAGGCAGGTGAACTCTGGGCAGGTCATCTGGATCTGGTAGTCCCGACCGGGCTCAGGGTTGGGAAAGGTCTCCAGTTCTTTCGAGGGCTGCGTCGGCACGGCGGTTCCGCCCTACTCCCTTTCTCACACAGCTTGTTTATGGAACCTTCAGCGAGACAATTCCGATCACGGTCCGATCACGATTCCACCTTGCGAGGTGTTTCAAAATACTTCAACACACCATTTCATGACAAGAAGAATAGTTTGGTGGGACATGTTCGCAAGAGATTCCTTCGGGAATTGGCGGAATGGGCGAGAAAAAGAGGTTCAGCAACGAGGGTCAAGGTTAATGACGAGGGATCAGGCAATCTGGAATCGTTGAGAGCGGAGGTGTTCGTTCTTACATCGTGGACAGCGGGAGGGATCGCTGAACCTCGCCCGGTCCTTGAAGCGAAAGCCACAACTCTCGCAAGTCGGCGGGTGGATCTGAAGGCGGGAAGTGCGGGCGATGGAGCGGGCGATATGCTCGAGGTCGTTGATGATGACCTTCTTGGAGACGACGAAGTTTCTGGCCAGTTCGTCCAGCGTCCACTGCCGCTCTCGAAGCATCACCATAATCTCCTGTCGCCTCGTCAGTTCCATCGGCGTCTGCCTTAGGGCTGCACCACCTGCCCTCCCCTCACCCTTCCCTCACCCCCGAGGGGAGAGGGCGGCGCTGAGGAACAGGAAGGGATGAGAAGCCACGTGCAGCCCTCGCCCGGAGCCACGACCAGAGACGGAACTCGTAGAGCCATGAGACGACACGGAGTCCGCGGAGGTCGTCGAAGTAGGAGTAGATGACCGGGGTGACCAGCAGGGTGATCAAGAGGCAGAGGCTCTGGCCGCCGACGACGGCGGTGGCCAGCGAGGCCCTGGAGGCAGCACCGTCCCCTTTGCCCAGCGCGACCGGGAGCATGCCGGCGATGATGGCGAGGGTGGTCATGAGGATCGGCCGGAGTCGAGCCCGATCAGCCTCAAGTTGGGCCTCGTAGCGTGGCCTGCCGCGCGCGCGGAGCACATTGGTGAAATCCACCTGGAGGATCGCGTTCTTCTTCACAACCCCCATGAGGAGGAAGAGCCCCATGATGCTATAGATGTTCAGGGTCTGGCCGGCCGCCAGGAGACTCACGAGGCCGAACGGGATCGAGAGGAACATCGAGACCATGATGGTAACCGGGTGGATGAAGCTCTCGAACTGGGCGGCGAGAACCATGTAGATGAAGATCAGAGAGAGAACAAACGCGATGGCAAAGTTGTAAAATGCCTCGGCCATCAGCTTGCCCCGGCCGAGGTACGCGGTGCCGTAGCCGGAGGGGAGCGCGAGCGCCTTGACGGCGGCATCGGCCTCGGCGGTCGCCTCGCCCAGTGCCATCCGGAAGAGGTTCGCCTGAACGGTGATCTGTCGCTCCTGGGCGTACCGATCGATCTGGGCGGGTGCACGTCCAGGGTTCAGGGTCACCACGTTGTTTAATTTCACGAGCCGGCCGTTCGCAGCGGGAACCGTGAGCGCCGATATGACCGACGCGTCCTTCCGGTAGTCGTCCATGAGTCGCAGGCGGACGTCGTACTGCTCGCCGCCCTCCCGATAGAACCCGACCTTCTCGCCCCCCACCATGGTCCGGAGCGCCAGGGCGATGTCCTCGGCCCTGATTCCCAGATCCGACGCCTTTTTGCGGTCGATCCAGACCTGTACCTCCGGCCGTCGCTGGGCCTGGCTGGTATCCACGTCCACGAACCCAGGGAGAGCAGTCAGTTGCTTGATGAGGGCCTGGGCGTACCCGTCCAACCTCTGCAGGTCCGGGCCCCGAAGAACCAGGTTGAAAGGGGTCTGCTTGAAGCCGCCACCCGAGATCAGGTTGATCTGCTGCACGCTGACCCTGAGGTCGGGGTATTTTTTGAGCGTCTGGCGGACCTCCTGCATGATCACCTGCTGGGAGCGCTTTCGCTGTCTGAGGTGCTTCAGCCCCACGTAGATCGATGCATCCGTGATGTTGGCCCGGTCCTTGCCCCTGACCCCAACGGTGGTGAACAGGTGTACCGCCTCAGGGATCGTTCTGAGATCGGCCTCGAGCCGCTGCATGATCTGGTCGCTCCGAGGAAGGGAGGAGCCGGGTGGGGTCTCCACGATCACCTCGAACTCGCTCATGTCGTCATCGACGACGAAATCGGGCTTCATCTGCCGTCCGATGAAGACCGTCGAGAGCAGCAGCCCGAGGCTCAAGAGCAGGACGGCGGGCCTGTGGTTCAGACACCAGACGAGCAGCCGGTCGTAGCCGCTCTCCAGAACAGCATACAAGCCGGTTGCCTTTGATCCGTGCCCGTGGGGCCCCCCGCCGTGCCCTCCACCGATCTTCTCAGACGTCAACATCCTGGCGCTGAGCATCGGGGTCAGGGTAAACGCCACCAGTAGCGAGACCATGATGGCGAAGGTGGCCGTCAACCCAAAGCTGTTCCAGAACCGCCCGACCAGCCCTCCCATGAAGGCGACCGGAAGGAAGATGACCACCAACGAGAGGGTCGTGGCCATGACAGCCAAAACGATTTCCTTCGCGCCGGTCACGGCCGCCTCCATCGGGGGGCGCCCTTCCTCCTCGATATGGCGGAAGATGTTCTCCAGCACGATGATGGCGTCGTCGATGACGATGCCGGTGGAGAGCGAGAGGCCGAGCATCGTGAGATTGTTCAGTGTGAAGCCCGCCATCCGCATGATGGTAAACGTCGCGATGATCGAGGCGGGGATCGAGATGGCGGCGATGAAGGCGGGCCGGAGTCGAGGGACGAAGAGGAACAGGACCAGGGTGACGGCGATCGACACGACCACGACCCGCAGGAGAAGCTCTGAATCGCCGTAAAAGAACGCCAGCGCGAGGCCGGCGAGCAGCGCGCCCAAAACCACCTGTTCCCGCCGCGTCAGCCGTCCGATAAAAAAGGCCACGATGAGGCTGGCGAGGAGGCCGCCAAGCATCAGATGTTCTTCCACCTCCAGGATCGACCGTTTGATGAAGCGGGACAAATCGCGGACCACCTGGAACTCGACGTCGGGGGGCAGCGTCCGCTTAATCTCCTGGAGCTTTCCCTTGACCCGATCGACGACCGCAACGGTGTTCGTGCCCGACTGCTTCTGGACCAGAAGGGAGATGGCGCTCCGGCCGTCCAGACGGGCGAGCGTCCGCGGCTCCTCTTCCCCATCCACCGCGGACCCGATGTCTTTGATCCGGACGGGGGCGCCCTTGAAGTCCGCGACGATCAGGTCATTAAAGTCGGCCGCCCGCTCAATCCTGCCGAGCGTCCGCAGCCCCTCCTCTCGGGACCGCCAGGTGATGTTACCGCCCGGGACCTCAACGTTCTGACGGTGAACAGCCTGTTTGATCTGTTGGATCGACAGATTGTAGGCCTCGAGACGGTGGGGGTCCACGAACAGTTGAATCTCCCGCTTCCGGTCGCCGACGAGGGTGACGGCCCCGATATCCTTGACGGTCTCGAGTTGTCGCTTGATCTGCTTGTCGGCGAGCTCCGTGATCTCGCGGGGCGATCGCTTTCCGGAGACGACGATCGCCATGATCGGCGCGGAGTCGGGGTCGAATTTCTCGATGGCGGGGGCATCCGTCCCCTGGGGGAACTCTGAGACCACGGTCCCCACCTTTTCCCGGACGTCGTTGGCCGCCTCGTCGATGTTCCGCTCGAGGACGAAGGTGACAAAGACCTTTGACAGTCCCTCAACGGTGGTGGACCGAAGCTCGTCGATTCCGTTGATCGTGTTGACGGCTTCCTCGATCCGCTTGGTGATGTTGCTCTCGATCTCCTCAGGACTCGCCCCCTCCAGCTTCGTGGTAATGGTGACGGTCGGGAGATCGACCTTCGGAAAGACATCCAGTCCCAGTTCCCGGAACGACGCCAGCCCCATGACGACCAGGGAGACGATCAGCATCGTTGCGAAGACAGGGCGCTTGACGCAAATCTGGATTAGGGACATGGTTTCCGGTTTCAGGTTTGGAGTTTCGGGCGTGGCGTTTCGGGTGTACGGGCGACCCGGCGGGTCGCCCCTACCCGAAACCCGGAATCCAGAACGCGAGACTCGAAACACTTCATTTGACGACCTGCACCGTGGCGCCGCCGAAGAGTTGGCTCAGGCGGGACGTGGCCACCATCTCCCCTGACGCAACCCCCTCGACGATCTCTACCAGGCCGTCCTGCCGCTCCCCGGCCTTGACCTGCCGCTCTTCAACCACGCCGTCCTTGACCACGAAGGCCTTTGTGATCCCCACGAAGTAATAGACGGCTTCCTCCGGAACGAAGGCGACGCCACGGTCAACCCGGATCTGGACCCGAGCCTTTGCGAAGGAGCCGGGTTTCAATAACCCCTGCTTGTTGGGTATTCTCGCCTCGATCGGGAACGTCCGGGTGTCGCTGAAGACCGCCGGGCCGACCCTCGTCACCATTCCAGTGAAATCGCGGCCCGAATAGGCCTCGACCTGGAGTTTCACCTCCTGGCCAGGTCGGATCTGCCCTTGAAACCGCTCCGGGACTGAGGCTTTGAGCTTCAACGGGTCGTCCCGCACCATGACCAAGAGCTTGGTATTCTGCATGCTGCCACCGGCGATGTACTGGCCGACGGAGACATCCCGCTGTTTGATGGAGCCATCGATCGGGGCCCGAATCACGGTGTAGCCAAGGTTGCGGCGGGCTAGGTCCAACAGCGCCTGTTGCTCCTTGAGTTGGTCGCGGAGAGACCTGACCTGATCCAGCGCACCATCAAGCGTCGCCTTCAGGGCATCGCGCTTGGCCCGGGCCGTGTCAACATCGTTACGCGAGACGGCCCCCTCCTTGTACAGGCTCTGCATCCGTTCGTACCAGAGGGCGGCGTCCTCGGAGCTGGCTTTGGCCTGGCGAACAGGTGACTGCTGGTCATCCGAAAGCGTCTCCTTGCCGTCCACCGCGCCCAGCTTCGCCTGCGTCTGACGGAGGATCGCCTCGACCCTCTGGACCTGTAGCCTGAAATCCGCCTGGTCGAGCTGGATCAGGGGCTGCCCCGCGTTCACCCGGTCCCCCAGATCCGCGAGGATCTTCTCCACATACCCTGACACCTGTGCGTAGACCGTGATCTCCTCGTCCGGTTCGATGCTGCCGACGATCTCCACCCGTCGCTGGACGTCCCTGGCCTCGACGGGGGCCACCGTGACGGCGTTGGTCTGGGCCTTCGATCCGTCGGGAGTCGCCTTGGCCCCTTGGTCCCTGGAACAGCCCAGGGCCACGATCGGCAGGAGCAAGGAGAGCGGTATCACGCGAGCAACGGTCCGTGGAAGCGAGACACGAATCATCGCTCAATCCCCTTAAGGAAGATGGAGACAAATGTCTGGACCACCTCTTCCGGGGAGGAGCGTGGTGGACGTTTGACGCCGAACAGTTCGTGGATCAGCAAGTAGTGGACGGTCATCCCGATAAACCCGCGGGCCGCGACGAGCGAATCGACCGGCCGGAATGCGCCCTCC
>JACQQF010000048.1 GCA_016207095.1 Candidatus Methylomirabilota bacterium
ATCGCCGCCCTGGTCATATCAAGCATCTTCACTGGGGTAGGAGCGAGGGCGTTCCCGGACATCCTTCGGACTGTCTACTCGATCTGCGTGTTCCTGCTCTTCGCACATTTTCGCCTAAGCCCCTCTGAGACGGTCGCCCTCGCCAGGAGCTGGGTCGTGGTGGCTCTCCTGATTTCTGTGGCGGGGTTCCTTTCCTTCCTCGGTGTCACGCTCTTCGGAATGCCGCAGAACCCTTTGGCCTACGCAAACTCTGCGAACCTGGGCGAGCAGGCCGTCCGGGTCTCATCGACATTGGGCTCGAACACGCTCATCCTCTACATCCAGACGGCCGCCATGTTCTGCGTCCTATTGATTGGCAGCAGCTCCAGTTCGGTCCTGCAACGGCGCCTGCTTCAGTACGCTCTTATGGCGCTGCTTCTTGTCTCGCCCTTCACGATCTCGCGAGGGATCATCGGGCTTGTGCTCTCTCTTGCCCTTTTTGGGTATGTCTCGAGGGACCGGGTGCCTGCTCTCTGGCGGGCGAAACGCGCGCTGGCCTGTGCGGCGGGACTCCTTGTGGCCGGCGGAGCCCTCGCCACGATATGGGCTGTCTTCCCTGCCGAAGTCCGGCTGGATGGTGATCGAGAGAGGTTTCGAGTTGAGGTCAATGCCCAGAAGAACGCGTATTACGTTTTACATACTGCGGCACTGCGGATGTTCTTGGCCAACCCGCTTGCCGGCGTAGGGCCCGGGGAGTTTGGCAGGAATGTTAGGGGGTTTACCACATCCGGTGAGAGAGAGTCTGCGTGGCCCCCCATCGGTGAATCTATCGACTATGATCCGCACTCGGCGTGGTTCGGATGGGCCGCCAAGGGCGGAATCATCGGGCTGGCTGGGTGGTTGATTTTATACGGGTGGATACTTGGGCAGTTAATCCGGCGTCGCCCTTCCGAAGACCTGTTCAATGTGAGGCGCCTTACAGGGATCGCATTGGTTGGGATTCTGCTGAACGGACTTCACGTAGAGATCAGCCACCTCAAATTCATCTGGGCATTTCTCGGCATTGGCATGGGTGCAAGCCAAAGCCAGGAAGTGCTGGCAATATCCAACCCAGGCGCAGGATGCCAGAAGAGATAGGCGTGGTCCAGCACACAATCCAGGAGGGACCAATTACGCTCCCTGCCAAGGATATCCTCTGCATCTCCTCCATCGACTGGGACTTCATCTGGCAGGGGCATCAGGAGATCATGGCGACCCTGGCGAAGCAAGGGAACCAGGTGCTCTTCGTGGAGAACACTGGGGTGCGGTCTCCCACTTTCCGGGACCTCCCACGTCTCCGTCGGCGGATGCGAAACTGGTGGCGGGGGATCAAGGGATTCCGGCAGGAGCGGGAGAACCTCTTCATCTACTCGCCCCTGATCTTGCCGTTCCCGTATTCCAGAGTGGCCCGATGGGTCAATCGGGCCCTCGTCCTCCGAGCCCTTCAGCGCTGGATGAAGGCGACAGGGTTTGGGCGGCCGCTCATCTGGACGTTCCTCCCCACCCCCTTGGCGCGCGACTTAATCCGGGAGTTGGATCCGGAGCTGACCGTGTATTACTGCATTGATGACCTCGCCTCCAGCTCGCGCGGAGCCCAGCGGATCAGCCGGGCTGAGACCCAACTCTTCCAGGAGGCGGACCTGGTTTTCGTCACCTCGGAGAAGCTCCGGGAGCGGGCTGCCCGCTTTCGCGAGCGAGTCCATCTATTCCCCTTTGGCGTCAACTACCGGGAGTTCGAGCAGGTCCGGAATAGTTCCGACGAGATCCCTGCTGATCTTCGAGTACTCTCGCGTCCGGTGGTTGGGTATGTGGGCGGTGTCCACCAGTGGGTGGATCAGGAGCTGATTGCAACGGTGGCCGATCGCATGCCCAGGGCAAGCTTTGCGTTGATCGGGCCGCTCCAGACAAACGTCTCTCGGCTGGCCGGGTGTCCTAATGTGTACGTGCTGGGAGCCCGTTCTCATTCCGAGGTGCCGCGCTACATGAAAGGGTTTGGTGTGGGGATCATTCCTTACCGGTTGAGCGAATACACGGCCAACGTTTATCCCACCAAGCTGAATGAGTACCTCGCCATGGGAATCCCCGTGGTGGCGACCGACCTGCCTGAGATCCGGCGGTTTAATGCCGAGTATGGAGAGGTGGTAGGGGTGGCTCAGGGCGCGGAGGCATTCGTGAGAGCCATCGAGGCGGCTGTCGAGAAACAATCCCAGCCGGACATTGAACGCCGAATCGAGGTGGCCCGACAGAATAGCTGGGAGGCACGCATAGCCAAAATGTCCGACCTTATTGAGGAGGCGCTGGCAGCCCGTCGGGGAGCGAGGGAGCGGTGGGAAGTGACTCTCCGCCGCCTATATCGGGCAGCTCGTCGTCGGGTTGCTCGGATCGCTGCAGGGGTGGTCGCCATGTATCTCCTCCTGTTTTACACTCCCTTCGTCTGGGTAATGGCTGAGCCCCTGCGCGTGATGGAACCGGCCAGGCAGGCCGACGCCATTGTGGTTTTCGCGGGAGGGGTGGGGGAGTCGGGTAAGGCAGGGGGCGGTTATCAGGAGCGGGTCAAGGCGGCGGTCGACCTATACAAGGCGGAAAAGGCCTCACGGCTGGTCTTCTCCTCCGGGTATGTGTTTGCCTTTCGTGAGGCCGACGTGATGAGGGAGTTGGCGGTCGCCCACGGCGTGCCGGCCTCGGCGATTATCCTGGAGACGAAGGCCGCGAACACCTACCAAAACGTCGCCTTCGTCAGGGAGATCCTCCATCGGGAGCAGTGGCGGTCGATCCTCTTGGTCAGCTCCCCCTACCATATGCGCCGGGCGCTCCTGACCTGGCGGAAGGTGGCGCCGGAGGTCACGGTGGTCTCCTCGCCGGTCCCTGTGAGCCAATTCTACCAGCATGGCTGGGGGGCAAGCCTGGAACACGTCCGAGGGATTTTCCACGAGTATTTGGCAATTGTCGCCTACTGGTGGCGCGGCTGGATTTAGGGCCCTATGTGCGAGATCGGCGGGAAGCTCTTGCCGGGGGAACCCTACTACAGGTGAAGCGAAACCGGGCGGAGAGCAGAAGCGCTTTTCAGCGTGAGGATCTTATAAGCTAGGAAATTGACGATGGTATCCATGCGCACAAAGAGAATGGTAGCCGTGTTAGGTTGCGGACAGTGGGGCCGGAACCTTGTCCGAAACCTGGCGGATCTCGAAGCGCTGGTTGCGGTGTGTGATGAGGCGCCAGCGGCCCTAGAGTGGGTGCGAGAGCGCTATCCCAGCATACGGCTCCATTCTTCTGCGGGGGAGATTTTCGCTGATCCTCGGGTCCACGCCATCGTTATCGCGACCCCTTCAGCCACCCACGCCTCCCTTGCCCGGCAGGCTGTTGAGGCAGGTAAGGATGTTCTTGTCGAAAAGCCTCTCGCGCTTACCGCCGAGGAGGGTAAGGTGCTGGTTGACTTAGCACGGCGCCAGGGACGGATTCTCATGGTTGGGCACCTTCTCGAGTACCACCCGGCGGTTATCCGGCTTCGGGAGCTGGTGACGCAGGGCGAGCTAGGAAAGATTCAGTACATGTACTCCAATCGGCTGAACCTCGGACGTATTCGGACGGAGGAGAATGCACTGTGGAGCTTTGCCCCACACGACGTCCACGTGATCTTGCGCATCCTCGGTGAGGAGCCGGTGGATGTGGCCTGCCATGGCGGCAGCTACTTGCAGCACCCATTGGCGGATGTGACGATGACGGAACTCTCCTTCGCAAACGGCGTCCGAGGCCACATTTTTGTGAGTTGGCTCCATCCCTTTAAAGAGCACCGCTTCGTCGTGGTGGGTGACCGCCAGATGGCCGTCTTCGATGACACCAACCCGTGGCCCGAAAAGCTCTTTCTCTACCCGCATCGCGTGGATTGGCTGGAGGGTCAAATGCCGGTGGCGCACAAGGCCGAAGCCGTTCCGGTGCTGCTGGAGGAGGTGGAGCCTTTGCGGGCGGAGTGCGCGCACTTTTTGCGCTGTGTGATAACCCGCGAGCAACCTTTGACTGACGGAGAGAGTGGTTTGCGGGTCCTCCGCGTTCTGGAAGCCGCGCAGTGGTCGCTGGAACAGGGCGGCCAGCCTACACAACTGTATGGAGGTGGTCCTATGTCTGGGCCCTACTATGCCCATCCCACAGCCACCGTAGACCCCGGAGCGGAGATCGGCGAGGGCACTCGAATCTGGCACTACAGTCATGTAATGCCAGGAGCAACGATCGGCCGAGACTGCGTCCTGGGGCAGAATGTCTTCGTAGGGCGCAATGTGCGTATGGGCGATGGGGTGAAGATCCAGAACAACGTCTCGGTCTATGAGGGCGTGGAGCTGGAGGATTACGTGTTCTGCGGGCCCTCCATGGTGTTCACCAATGTCATTAATCCTCGGAGCGAGATCGAGCGCAAGCAGGAGTTTCGCAAGACCCTGGTGAAGCGCGGAGCCACGCTGGGCGCTAACTGCACCGTGCTCTGTGGCGTTACCATTGGGCGGTATGCCTTCGTCGGGGCGGGGGCCGTGGTGACAAAGGACGGGCCGGATTACGCCCTGGTTTTGGGGGCGCCGGCCAGAATCGCCGGCTGGGTCTGTCAATGCGGTGTCCGGCTCCCCATGGGGCTCGATGGGCGAGACGAAGAGCAGGCATGTGCGGAGTGCGGGAAGATCTATCGGCGACTGGGACAGCAGGTGAAGCGTAGCGACGAAGCCGAATAAGCGTGCCAGATCTCCTTTTCAACCCGGGGATATCTATCAGGAATGAGATCGGGATTTGTGAACCCGGAGGCGGGTAGTGGTTCGTGAGGTGATGCTTAAGAAAAGGGGCTCGGCCGGTGCGACCGTTCCGGGGGTTCGTCTGGGACGTGTGAGATCCGAGAGGTCTGTAGCGTGGGGCGTTTAAAGGTCCTCTTTATGACCGCCTGGTACCCGACGAAGGAGCAGCCGGTGGGAGGCATGTTCGTCCGCGAGCATGCCAAGGCCGTCAGGCTGTACGACGATGTGGTCGTGCTCCATTGTGCCGGACAGAGGCCGGAGATGAAGGGACTCTGGCGGATGGAGGAAGAAACCGATGAAAGCCTCACCGAAGGTATCCCAACCTACCGGGTCTGGCACAGGCGTTCCCCGATTCCCAAAACCTCATCGTTCATCTATATCTGGAGTGTGCTGGGAGCTTTCCGGCAGATCATGGCCGAAGGCTTCCATCCGAACATTATCCACGCCCATATCTACTCGGCTGGTTTGCCTGCAGTGTTGATTGGCAAGCGTTATCACCTCCCGGTGGTAATCACTGAGCAATCAAGCGCTTTCCTTAGAAGGTCGCTTTCCACTGTCGAAGTATTGAAAGCTCGGGTCGCTTTCCAATGGTCCGAGTTGGTTCTCCCCGTTAGCTTCGCCCTTCAGAGGGCAATCCAGAACTATGGAATTCGGGCCCAGTTCCGAGTGGTACCTAATGCTGTTGATCCAGGCGTCTTTTTCCCGCGCTCTGACAGCGACCGGGATGAAAAACCCAGGCGGTTGCTGTTCGTGGGGCTACTGGTTCCTGTGAAGGGTGTCCCCTACCTTCTCCAGGCTCTTGCAATCTTGCATCGGCGAAGAGAGGACTGGCATCTCGATATCGTTGGGGACGGGCCTGAACGGGCGAATTATGAGCAACTGGTTGCGGAGCTAGGACTTGCGGACCACATTACATTTCATGGCGTTAAGTCAAAGCGGGACGTGGCCGGGTTGATGCGTCAAGCGGATCTCTTCGTTCTTCCAAGCGTGTGTGAAACCATGGGATGTGTTCTACTGGAAGCGATGGCAAGTGGACTGCCGATCGTCGCGACGGCCGTAGGTGGCATTGTAGAGGTGGTGGATGGCGATAGCGGGATCCTGGCGAAGGCGATGGATCCGAATGATCTGTGCCAGAGATTGGAGGCAGCGCTAGGGAATCTCGAAAAGTTTGACCGAGAAGCGCTTGCGAAAAAGGCGCTTTCGAAGTATAGCCTCCAACACGTTGGTTGCGTGTTGCACGGGACGTTGTCCATTGTAGGGACAAAGCGGACCAACCTATGACTCCGCCGGTGGAGTCGATACTGCGTGGCAAGCGCGTCCTGGTTACCGGCAGCGCAGGCTTTATTGGATCGCATCTTTGCGAAGCCCTGGTAGACCTCGGGTGCGACGTTGTGGGCCTGGACGACCTCTCCGCCGGCCGTCGTCGAAACCTCGTCCCCTTCGCAACCTCGCCGAACTTCCGCCTTGTTGAGGCGGACATTTGCGATGTGCAGTCGGTTCGACGAGCATTCGAGCGCGGTCTCGACATCATCTTTCACAACGCCGCTTCTAAGAAGACGGTGTGCCTTCGTGATCCCCCCCGCGACTTGGCCGTCAACGCGGGTGGAACGCTTCGCCTGCTGCAATTGGCCAGCGAACTAGGTGTCGGAAAGTTTGTCCATGCCTCCACGGGATCTGTCTACGGCGAGCCTCGCGTGTTCCCGACGGACGAGCAGCACCCGCTTGACCCGGTCTCGTGCTACGGTGTGAGCAAGCTCGCTGCAGAACGGTACGTTCAGGTTTTTCATCAGCTTTATGGACTGAACACGACCATCCTTCGGTACTTTCATGTCTACGGTCCCCGGCAGGAATCCAACGAGTTCGGTGGGGTGGTTTCGATCTTCCTCCGCAACATCGTCACAGGCACAAACCTAAAGATATTTGGTGACGGCTCACAGGTGAGAAGCTTTACCTGGGTAAAGGACATAGTGAGAGCCAATCTACTTGCGGCTGTTTGCCCTCGGTCAAACGGCGAGGCGTACAACTGTGCATCCGGAATCCAGGTAACGATTCGGGAGCTCGCCGAAGGGCTTGTCAGCCTCGCCGGACCGGAGAAATCTGTCAGCGTTGATTATGAGCCCTGGGTCCCCGGAGACATCAAACGGTTCATTGTGTCAAACCGAAAGATCCGCGAGCATTTTGGTATCGAATTTGAGCAGGACTTTTGGGGCATGCTCAAGAAGTCGTGGGACGAGTTTTTGAAGTACATTCCAAGAGACCCGCAAACGATTTAACATAAGAAGGGCTCCCAAGATCCAGAATCTAGCTCCGCCGGTTCGCCCCCTTTGGGCAGCTGCGGCTAGCGAAACGAGGAAGCAGATCTGCGATGAACATGGTCTTTTGCTACGGTCTCTCCCAGGCGGTGGTGTCTTCAGGAACCAGTAGGATTTTGGAGAGAAAATGCCACGGCTGAGAATCCTGCACTGCCCCACGATGGTCGGTGGGAATCCTCAAGGGCTGGCGCGCGCTGAGCGAGAGCTTGGCCTTGAGAGCTGGGCAGTTGCCTTCAATCAGGATTATTTTAAGTACGAGACCGATGAGGTTCTTTTTGCTAAGCGACAGAGTCCATTGGTTCGTGAGATCAAACGCTGGAGGTTGTTAATACGCGCTCTTATTGATTTTGATATTATACATTTTAATTTTGGTCTTTCTATTATGCCACAGTGGATCCAACCAAGTGCAGCCACTAAGAATGAACATCCTTCATTGGTACGGCGGATGTATAGGGGTTATGTACGGCTATTTGAGTTGCGCGATCTGTCTTTGCTAAAGAGGGCGGGTAAGGGAGTTGTGGTGACTTATCAGGGAGATGACGCGCGTCAAGGAGATTACTGCCTGACCAACTTCAAGATTAGTCCGGCAGGCGAGGTAGAGGCTGGCTACTATACCCCACAATCGGATCAGCACAAGCGAAAGAGAATCGCAAGATTCGCTCAATATGCTGATCGGATCTACGCGCTCAATCCAGATCTGCTATATGTGTTGCCATCTCAAGCCCAGTTCAGGCCATATAGCCGCATCGACTTAAGGGACTGGGATGTTGTGGACGGAGAGGATTCTGGTTTAGAGGTTCCTATGATTCTGCATGCACCAACCCACCGAAGCGTTAAAGGGACTCGCTTTGTTCTGGACGCGATTTCTCGGCTTCGGGCAGAGGGTGTCGCCTTCGAGTTTACCCTCGTAGAGGGGCTTTCGCATGCCGAGGCCCGACGCCTATACCAGGGAGCCGACCTGCTGGTTGATCAGTTACTCTGCGGATGGTATGGTGGATTAGCGGTCGAGCTCATGGCCTTGGGCAAGCCAGTAATCTGTTATATCCGAGAAGATGATCTAAAGTTTATTCCCCAACAGATGCGGGAAGAGCTACCAATAATTAACGCCACACCTGCAACGCTTTGTGATGTTCTTAGGGAATGGCTAACAATACGCAAACATGAACTCCGAGATGTTGGTCGGCGTAGCCGAGCTTACGTGGAGAGGTGGCACGATCCGCTGAAGATCGCGGCGACGCTAATAGGTGAGTATAAGGCCATCGTCTCATCAAGGCGGCAGAGGGCCTCGCAGTGATGTTCAAATACCGCGCCGGCTTGCTTCGGGATCAGTGGGCTACGGCTTGTCCGGTGTGATCTCGCCCTTTGTGTGATTGTTCCTGGTTTCTATCTCCCCCTGTATTTTCATCACGGAAGACTACAGCGCGCTGAGCCTGGTTACCAGGACGATGGCGGTGGTCCGAATGTTCCGCTCGCAGCCGTTGAACTTTATCCCCTATTGGACTGACCCGGCAATAACCTCCCGGCAGTCTCAGCTAGCCCGGTTTTCCTAGCAGGCAGATGGCACACTGAGAGTTCATGGGTGCATGCCATGGGCAAGGTGGCGGTGCTGGCCGTCTTTGTTCTGGTAGCCTTTCTTTTGCGCATCGTGACTTTGGGTCAGGTCCAGCGGATGCTGCGCGATCATTTTCCGTCAACAATGGCAACCTGATGTGTGGCATCTTTGGCATTTGGCATGCGGACGGCCGCGCTGTTGACTTGGCATCTGTGCAGCGGGCTGTGACCTCGCTGCGCCACCGTGGGCCGGATGATGAAGGCTATCTTCTGGTCAACACCAGGACAAGTCGGGTGGTAGAGTGCGGTGGCAAGCATACCGACGAACGACTAGGCTTGCCGGGTATCGAGGAGTTCTTCGCCGAAACCTTTGATCTCGTGCTGGGGCATCGGCGGTTGGCTATTCTGGACCTCTCGCCTACTGGACATCAACCCATGGCGACTAGCGATAACGCAGTTTGGATTGTCCACAACGGCGAAGTATATAACTACCTGGAATTGCGATCCGAACTAAAGAGTCATGGACATGAATTCCACACAGACAGCGATACTGAAGTAATCCTTGCGGCGTATGAGCAGTGGGGGCCGGCGTGCTTGACTCGCTTCAATGGCATGTGGTCGTTTGTGCTGTATGATGCATGCCGACGGTCGTTGTTCTGCGTCCGGGATCGGTTTGGCATCAAGCCACTGCACTATGCCTTTCAGAATGGGACGTTTGTTTTTGCCTCTGAGATCAAGGCGTTGCTGTGTATGGGGGCCGGAGAGCGTACTCCTGATTCTGCCGCTATCTTCGACTACCTGGTATGGGGGCTGGTGAATCACTCCCAGCACACTTTCTTTGAGGGAATTGATTCCCTAGCCCCTGCCTGCTATCTAATGCTGCAGGACGGGCAGTTAGGGCTCCATTCCTTTTGGGATCTAGAACAGGCTGCGGAAGAATACGATGTGCGGGGATGGGACGACCGGCGAATCGCCAGGCAGTTTCGAGAGCTGTTGACCGACGCAGTCCGACTCAACCTGCGCAGCGATGTCCCTGTTGGCACCTGCCTGAGTGGTGGTGTAGATTCGTCTTCGATTGTGTGTGTGGCCAATCGCCTGATGTTTGGCGAAGAGCGCCTACCGATTCAGAGTGTAGGCGACCCACAGAAGACATTTACAGCCTGCTTTGACGATCCAAGGATTGATGAACGCCACTATGTGGAACTTGTGGTGAAGGCAACCGGTGCAGAGAGCCATTCTACCTTTCCACGGCCAGAGCGTCTGTTTGAGACCATGCCTCGTCTTATGTGGCATCAGGAAGAGCCGTTCGGCTCGACAAGCATCTACGCTCAATGGCTTGTGATGGACCTGGCCAACCAGCATGGTTTTACTGTGCTCCTGGATGGTCAGGGAGCCGATGAAATGCTGGCGGGGTATCCAGGTGCCTGGAGCGTGTATCTGGGCGCTCTTTTGAGAACAGGGTGCTGGCTGACCCTCTGGAGAGAAGCCAAGCAGCATCGGGCCATAAACCTGGGAGAGCGTGGCCAATTGGCTGGGCTGCGGCGTGCTGTCCTATCGGCCTTACCAGCGCAATTAAAGAACTCTCTAAAAGTAGTGTGGGGAGACAGGTGGCCGACTTGGCTCAATCAAGAGTTTGTTCAGGCTCATTCCAAGAGGAGTGGGTTGCCACACCAAGCCGATGGCTCACTGCGCAGTTTTCTGCTCGGTCAGATGGCGTATCACCTGCCGGCTTTGCTTCGCTATGAGGACCGCAACTCCATGGCTTTCGGCCTTGAGGCGCGGGCTCCATTCCTGGACTATCGGTTGGTGAGCTTCGTTTTCGCGTTACAAGATGGTCAGCGCATTTTCCGGGGCCTGAGTAAGGCTGTATTGCGACGGGCCATGAAAGGAATCGTCCCAGAGGTGATATTGAACCGGCGCGATAAGATTGGCTTTGCCACACCGGAGGAAGCCTGGTTCCGTGGTCCGCTTTGGCCGCGAATCGAGGAGACCCTCTCCTCAGACGATTTCAGGAGTTTGCCGTTTTTCAATCATACGAAAGTGCATGATGTGCTTGGACTGTATCAGCGGGGCTATCTAGAAATAAGTGATACTCTGTGGCGCTGGGTCAACTTGGCAATTTGGATGCAGACATTCTTCGCCAAAAGACACCACGAATGAGAGGGTTGCATACATTGGAGGATGACCCATGTCTCGGGTTTTGATCGTGGCGGACGCCTTCCCGCCCGCTCTCGGTATGGGTGTACAGCGCACGCTCGGATTCGTTCGTTACCTGCGTGATTATGGCTGGGAGCCAGTTGTCCTGACCGCGCGTGACAAGAGTCGAATCGGATGGGATCCGGAGCTATGTTCGCGGGTGCCGCCCGATACTTCTGTGATTCGCACGTATTGGTTCAATCCCAGGTTGGTTGGTAAGCGTCTTTATATGGTGCTAAAAGGCCATCAGAGACCTGGTACCAAAGAGGACCTCATCCTGGGGCCGATGGCATCAAATGGAACAACCAATACTCTCCGCCGCTGGATGCACACCTGGCTCCTCATGCCTGACGAAGCGATCGGCTGGCTGCCCTTCGCTGTCCGACCGGGGCTGCGGGCGATAAAAACCCATCGGGTGAAGGCGATTTTCTCGACGTCTCCTTCGCCCGTCGCTCATCTGATCGCACTCATCCTGAAACGAGTGACCGGGCTGCCGTGGGTTGCAGACTTCAGAGACCTGTGGACACAATCACCTTATGCCGATCGGCGACAAGCGTATAGCCTGCGGTGGCGATACGCATCAGAGCGCTGGTTAGAACGCCAGGTCTTGATAAGCGCAGACCGTATCGTGACGGTATCCGAGCCGCTCCGAGCGATGTTATTGGGAGCGACACCGAATCCTGATCCGATGCGGTTTCATGTAATCACTAATGGGTATGATCCTGCTGTGATCGAGGGCCTCCAGCGGGAGCCATTGTCGAAGTTTACGATCACCTATACAGGGAAGTTTTACGGCAGGAGTCCGATCCCTTTCTTCCAGGCCCTGTCGGCATTGTTTGAGGCCGGGGCCATCGAGCGAGAGGACTTCCGCGTGAGAATTGTTGGGATTTCAGCACAAGAGGTTGCTGAAGCGGTGGACGAGTATGGACTCGGCAAGGTGGTTAGGATCCTGGAGCAAGTCCCACACGCACAGGCGCTGCAAGAGCAATTGAATGCGTCTGCTTTGCTTCTGGTCGTGGGTCCCTTCCAAGTTGAAGGTACTCTCACCGGCAAGGTGTTTGAATACTTGGCCGCCAGTCGGCCGATTCTAGGCATGGTTCCACAAGACTCCGCTGTCGCCGATTTGCTCCGTCGTAGCCAGGCGGGTATCATCGTCAACCCGATCGATCCAGGTGCTATTGGATCGGCGATTCTCGACTTGTATCGCGAGTTCAAGGCCACAGGTCACGTGCAGTGGCGAGGGAACGAAACGGTCATCCAGGAGTATGCGCGGCCCAAGTTGACGGCCAGACTAGCAGCGGTACTCGATAATCTGGTTCAACACGATGCGGGCGCGCGGCTCCGGCAACATGTATCTGGCGAGGCGAGTACATGAGAGACATCCCTCGCCTCGCCAGAAGGCCCCTCTTTCAACGAACCCGTGGCGATAAAGCCCTGCTCCAAAATATGCTCCACTATACAATCACGCAAAATCGGCTGTAAACCGTGATCGCCCTGATGTGGTGATTCGTGGTGTATCTCCAGCGAGACAACCGTGACCAACGCTTTTCTCCGCCTCTTGTTGCTGATCACGCCCTTACCCACAGCTTGAGGATGAGTCTGCAGTCAGGCCCGAGGGGTTTCCACGACTACCTTGCCATTCTCACCTACCGGTGGCGGGGGTGGATCTAGGACCCTATGTGCGGGATCGGCGGGAAGCTCTACTTTGACGCGGCCCGAGCCGTGGACCCCTCGCTCCTGGAGCGTATGAACGCGGTCCTCGCCCATCGGGGGCCCGACGACGGCGGGGTCTACCATGATGGGCCGATCGGCCTGGCCCACCGGCGCTTGAGTATCATCGACCTGAGCCCGGCCGGGCACCAGCCGATGTCGAACCCCGAGGGCACCCTTTGGATCACGTTCAACGGGGAGATCTATAACTTCCTGGAGCTCCGCGGCGAGCTGGAGCGTGATGGGGCGATCTTTCGCTCCAAGACCGATACTGAGGTCATCCTCGCCCTCTACGAGCGCTACGGGGCGGAGTGTCTCCGGTACCTGCGGGGGATGTTCGCCTTCGCCATCTGGGACGGGCGGACCCGGACGCTCTTCCTGGCCCGGGACCGGCTGGGGAAGAAACCGATCTACTACTACCAGGATCCTAAGCAGTTCCTTTTCGCCTCGGAACCGAAGGGGATCCTCCAGGATCCCGAGGTCCCGGTGGCGGCGGATCTTGAAGCCATCCACCATTACGTGACCTTCGGGTATGTGCCTGGCCATTACTCGGCCTTTCGGGGCTTTCGCAAACTCCCCCCGGCGCACTTCCTCCTCATCCGGGAGGGCAGGGTTCACCTTGAGCGCTACTGGCAGCTTCGCTATCATCCGAAGTTGCAGATGACCGAGGGGGAGCTGTGCGAGGAGCTCCTGGCCCGCCTCCGTGAGGCCGTGCGGCTCCGGATGATCAGCGATGTCCCGCTGGGGGCCTTCCTGAGCGGCGGCATCGACTCCAGCACCGTGGTGGCCCTGATGAGCGAGTGCTCCTCGGGGCCGGTCAAGACCTTCTCTATCGGTTTTGAGGAAGAGCAGTACAACGAGCTTCCCTACGCCCGCTTGGTGGCGGAGCGGTATGGGACGGATCACCACGAGTTCATCGTCAAGCCGGACGCCATTGAGGTTCTGCCGGAGCTGGTCTGGCACTATAATGAGCCATACGCCGACTCCTCGGCCATCCCCACATACTACCTTTCACGGATGACCCGACAACACGTCACGGTGGCGCTGAACGGCGACGCCGGAGATGAGAACTTCGCTGGCTACGAGCGGTACCTGGCCAACCGAATTGCCACGCAATACGACCGGCTCCCTCGCCTCCTCCGACGGCCGCTGGAGTGGGGGGTCGGGGCTCTCCCAGAGGTGGGCCCCTTTCGGGGGTTTTACCGGCGAGGGAAGCGCTTCTTCGCTGCTGCATCCGAGGAGCCCAGGCGGCGTTACGCGCGCTGGGTTGGCTTTTTTACCAATGCCTGGAAAGCCACGCTTTACACCACGGTCTTTCGCGAGGCGATGGCATCCTCCGACTCCATCGACCTCCTGGTCCAGATTTATGGGGCAGCGAAGACCGACGATTTTGTGGATGCCACCCTGTCTGTGGACGTGGCCAGTTATCTGCCGGATGATCTGTTAGTGAAGGTGGACATCGCCAGCATGGCTCACTCGTTGGAAGCGCGCTCGCCCATGGTGGACCATCTCTTCATGGAGTTCGCTGCCTCGATCCCGTCAGCGCTGAAGCTGAAGGGTCGGACCAAAAAATATATCTTCAAGCAGGCGGTCAGAAGCCTGTTGCCGTCAGCGGTGATCGACCGGCGGAAGATGGGGTTCGGCGTGCCCATCGATCGTTGGTTCCGACGGGAGCTTAAGGAGATGGCCTACGACACCCTCCTGAGCCCGCGCTGTCTGGACCGGGGGCTCTTCCGGCCGGAGGTGGTCCGGCAGCTCTTGGATGAGCACGTGGGCGGACGGGCCGAGTGGCATCCGCACCTCTGGAGTCTCCTCTTCCTGGAACTCTGGTTTCAGCGGTTCATTGACCGGGGCAGCGGGTTCGACTCATAGGTGGAGTAGACTGCTCCATCGGAAAGGTATCCAGGTCGAATGCGCGCCCGTAGCGAGATAGTCGTTCCCTTCAACGTTCCTCCGTTGGGTGACGAAGAAATGGAGGCCGCCTGCCGCTCGATCAAGGAGGGGGCTATCGGTGGCGGGGGAAAGTACACCCGACTCGTGGAGGAGCGTCTTCGAGATATGACTGGCGCCTCCTATGCCCACTTTGTCACTTCTTGTACCCACGCCATGGAGCTGGCGCTCATGGCTTTGGGGGTCGGTCCGGGTGACGAGGTCATCCTTCCGAGCTTCACCTTCCCCAGCAATGTCACTTGCGTGGTTCGCCAGAAAGCTCAGCCCGTATTTGCTGATATTGATCCCGTGACCTGGAACCTGGATCCGGAGGATGTCGCTCGCTGCCTTACCCCTCGAACCCGTGTCGTCATGCCGGTTCACTATGCCGGGCACCCTGCCAGGCTCAAAGAGATAGCAGCGCTGATCAGACCGCCCTGCGTTCTCGTTGAGGACGCCGCCCATGCCCTTGGGGCCAGCTATTTGGGGCGACCGGTTGGAACCATAGGGGAAGCCGGCTGTTTCAGTTTTCATATCACGAAAAACATCACATGCGGCGAGGGAGGCGCCTTGCTGCTTCGAGACCGAGAAACGGCCCGGCGTGCAGAGTTCATCCGTGAAAAGGGCACCAACCGGGCTCAGTTCCTGAGGGGGGAGGTCAGGCACTATTCGTGGGTCTCCGAAGGCTCCAGCTTTATGGCGTCTGACCTTCTCGCGGTGATTCTCGTCGAGCAGCTCAAGAAAGCCGAGACCATATTGGCACGGCGCCGAGAGATCTGGCATGGGTATGCCAAGGCCCTTACCGCGCTGGCTGCCCGGGGCAATCTGACGCTTCCAGTGTTGGAGCCTAGCGTCCAGTCCAGCTATCATATCTTTGCGATACTCGTGTCACCTGACCGCCGAGATAACCTCAGGGAGGCTCTGCTGGCCCGAGGGATCGAGACGGCACCCCACTACACACCTCTTCACTCCTCCCCCTTCTGGGTTCGGGCCTTCGGAACTCACCAGCGCCCGCTTCCTGTCACTGAGCGGGTCGGCCGGTCACTCTTGCGCCTTCCCATCTATCCCGCTCTGACGTCATCTCAGCAGGAATTGGTCATTGAGGCCCTGCACGAGCTGCTAGTGTCCTGAGTCAGACATTCGGACCATAATTTTTCCCTCCCCCTTGGATGGGGGAAGGCTTGGGTGGGGGTGAAGACGGCAGATGCCTGATACTCACTCACCCTCCCCCACGCCCCCTCCCGTCGAGGGAGGGGGGATTTCTGAAGCGAACTTTAGACTCAGGACACTAGATATAATGGACGAGCCGGCGACCTGCGTAGTACCGTGGGTTACTCCCTAGCATGGGGCTGGGGAGCCGATCCACATACGGAGGTGCCGGCTCATGAACAACGGTATCAGAACCGAGGAGAGGATGGTAGTGGGATTGGATGTGCATAAAGACACGATCGTCGCGGCGGTGTTGCCGCCGCAGGCCGAGCGGGCGCGGGAGACGGTGACGATCGAGAACACCCCCACCGCGGTGGCGAAG
>JACQQF010000049.1 GCA_016207095.1 Candidatus Methylomirabilota bacterium
GACGTCTTCTTCTGCCACCAGCGAGTGGCGCAGGTCAACCTGCGAAACCAGGAGGAGCTCCATTAAAGCGTTACCCATGTCTCCGAACACCTGTTACCCTTGACTCTGGTCTATACACCCGTCAAGGGAGGGGGGATTTCTTAAGCGAATGTGCTCAGAATGACACCTCGCTTAACGCGTTTGTATTAAAAAGCCTCTTCGTACGATGCCTCCTGCCCAAACGACTCTTGGACGCCGACCCTGATCCAGGTCAACTGAGCGGCCCCGGAACCAGCCTTCAGTTCCCTCTTCATTTCGCCGCAGATATACCTCGCCAACAGCTCGGCGGTCGTGTTGTGGATCGGGAGCAACACCACGTCCCCGGCGGGGAACCGGTACTGCTTCTCTCGGAACGTCGCGTCGATCACCGAGGCCCCTTTCGTGATCTTTAACTCGGCGTTCTCGGTCGGGAGGAGAACCCGGTGGTCCAGCCGATCGCAGATCTTTTTCATGAGCGGCTTGACAGCGATGAAGTCGAAGACGTAATCGTTCGGCTCCAGTGAGCCTGCCAGCTCGACCCAGGCCCGGTAGTTGTGTCCATGGACATGTTCGCATTGCCCATGGTCAAAGAGGAGAAAATGAGCAGAACTGAACTTCAGATAGTCCTGATCGACTCTGACGCGAAAACCGGCCATCGGTGACCCCTTTCCGGCAGTCTCTACTGGATACCTGTGGACGCTATCGCACCCTCAGGAGGAATGTCAAGCCTCCTCACGAGGGCCGGGCCCGTTCGGCCTCCCGCGGCCGCAGGCGACAGACGAGCCTACTCCGGTCTTCTTGGGCGGCGCGATGCCCCATCTTCCTCCTGACTCAGATCGGCCCTGGCCTCCCTTAAGAGCTCCAGAAAAGCATCTGCGGCCCGCGGCAGCGTCCTGTCGTGGCTGGAGACACTATAGAGCTGTCGTCGAAGATTCAGATCGTTAATATGGGCTGCACACAGGCGGCCCATCACGACCTCCAGTGTGATGGCGTATTTCGACACGATCGAGACGCCGAGGCTTGCCGCGACCGCTTGCTTGATCGCCTCCGTGCTGCCCAGCTCCATCGCTTTATGAAGAACAATCCCCTTCCGTTCCAGCTCTTCTTCCATGATCTCTCTGGTGCCGGACCCTTCCTCCCTGAGGATAAAGACCTCGTCCTTGATTCGATCTATCGACACGAATTCCTCGTGGGCCAACGGGTGATTCGAATCGACAACGAGCACCAGCTCATCCAGGAGGTACTCCTCCTTCTTCAACTGTTCGGGCTGGACAGGTGGACCGACAAAGCCGAGGTCCGCCTGGTGCTCCAGGACGTGCTCCAGCACCTGAGCCTTGTTCGTAATGGCCAGGCTGATGTCGATCCCAGGGTACCGGCGCTTAAAGCGGCCGAGGGCGCGCGGGAGCATATAGGTCCCGATGGTGCTGGCCGCCGAGATTCGGAGGTGCCCCTTCTGCAGACCCTTCAACTCAGTGATGGTTTCTCGCGCTTCCTCCAAGACTTGAAAGACCCGATGCGCGTGCCGATAGAGGATCTCTCCTGCGTCGGTGAGCTGAATTTTCCTGCCCAAACGGTGAAACAGTCTCGTCTCCAAACTTTCCTCGAGGGCCCGGATCTGCTTTGAGACCGCCGGTTGGGTTCGATAGAGCTCTTCAGAGGCGCGCGAGAAGCTGCTATGCTTCGCCACGGCCAGAAATCCTTTCAGTTGTTGCAAATCCATGGATTCACCTCCTCTTGCCAGTAGGCTTTGGTTAAAATGACCGGGTTCTCCTATCAGGCTTCATGTTCACCGCCGACAACTTGTCATGGTGATGCCTCGATTCGCTCGATTTACACCTCTTTCTAAGGAAGAGTGTGATCAAAAGTTATCGAACATGTAAAATAAATGAATTTGACACATAGTTTGAAACATAGTATGTGTGATGATAGAGTCCTGAGTCAATAATGAAGTGAACGATCCACAATCTGTGGATTCTGCGAGACCGCAAGAAGCCCCTTGTCAATTTCGAGAATCCCTCACTGCTGTAATCAGGATTCCACCGATGTGTGAACAGAAGATCACGCCGCGGGACATCATGACCAGCCCGGTCTGCACAGTTCAGTCCACCGATCGAGTGAAGACGGTCGTTGCCCTGCTCTGCACGCATCGAATCAGCGGCGTGATGGTTCACTGTGAACCGTAAGAGGGAGTGATGCAGATGTCGAAGACAACCCCGCTGATGCTCGGTATCGGCGGGGATAGTGGAACGGGAAAGTCCACTCTCGTCGGTGGAATCTATAGGATCTTCGGCGCGGAGAAGATCACCAATATCAATCTCGATGACTATCACACGTTCGATCGCGCCCAGCGCAAGATCTATGGCCTCACGGCCCTCCACCCGGCGGCCAACAACATGGCGTTGATGGGCAAACATGCGGGGCAGCTCAAAAACGGTGAAAAGATCATCAAGCCGGTGTATGATCATTCCACCGGCACCTTCGCCGACCCCGAGGAGGTCGAGCCGCGGTCGATCGTCATCATCGGTGGGTTGTTTCCTTTCTTCACACAAGAGCTCAGGGATGTCTTTGATCTGAAGGTCTATCTCGACCCCGATGAGGAGCTGAAGCGGAACTGGAAGATCCAGCGAGACGCGGGGAAACGGGGGTACACCATCGAGCAGGTCAGAAAGGAGATCGAGGCCCGGCAGGAGGATATCAAAAGACACATCGACCCGCAGAAGGAGTACGCGGACATCATCGTTCGCTTCTATTCTCCCGACGGGCCATCGCCAGGCCAGGATAATGCGCACCTGAATGTCCGGTTGTTCCTCAGTCGAGATCTGCCAAGAACCGGCCTGGACGAGCTCCTCAAAGAGGCGATGGGGAGAAAAATCCGCCGCGCGGTTCGCCTGGTAGACGAGGACTATTATGGTTCACCCTTCCATACCCTGGAGATCGACGGGTCGATCCACCCCCAGACCGCAGCCGGGATCGAGCAGAAGATCTGGTCACACCTCCTCGCACCCATGAGATCGATCCAGGATCTTGGAGCCGAACAGTTCGGCAGCTTCGCCGAGGGCGAGATGTCCCGTCACAGCGATCCCCTGGCCCTGGTGCAGTTGCTCCTCATCTATTATCTTCTGAAAGCGAGGGAGGCTCGGCAGACGACCGCGCGAGATGGTGTGGCCGGTATCAAGGAGGAGTAGGTGATGGTGAGGATCGGAATCAATGGGTTCGGACGAATCGGTCGGCTGGCGTTCCGCGCCGCGTGGGAACAGAAGCTCTCTCTTGAGCTGGTCGCCATCAACGATCCGGCCGGCGCACACACCGACGCCCTGTTGCTCGAGTTCGACTCCAACTACGGACCCTTCCCCGCCAAGGTCCAGAGCGAAGAGGGCGCCTTGCGGGTGGACGGAAAGCGGCTTGCGGTCTTCAGGGAACGCGATTGGACCAAGCTGAACTGGTCGGATGTGGGCGCGGAGATCATCTTGGAATGCAGCGGGCGTGGGACGAGGCGCGCGGAAGCTGAGAAGCACCTTGCTGCGGGGGCGAAGCGTGTTCTGATCTCCGCCCCGGCGAAGGACGAGGACCTCACCATTGTCCTTGGGGTGAACGAGGGCCAGTACGATCCGGCGCAACACCGGATTATCTCCAATGGATCGTGCACGACGAACTGCCTCGCCCCGGTGGCCAAGGTACTCCTCGACGCGTTCGGCGTGCAGTGGGGATTCATCAGCACGGTGCATAGCTATACCAATTCCCAGCACATTCAGGATCGAGGGACCGAGGATCTCAGGGAATCAAGGGCGGCAGCCATCAACATCATCCCAACCGACACCGGAGCCACGAGGGACCTCGTGAAGGTGATCCCGCAGCTCGTGGGCCGCTTTAACGGGATGGCCTTTCGGGTCCCGACGCCCACCGTCTCCGTCATTGACCTTGTCGCGGAGCTTGATCGCGACGTGACGATCGAAGAGGTCAACGCCGCCTTCCGAGAAGCTTCCAAGGGGCCGCTCCGTGGGATCCTCGATGTGTGTGACCGGCCCCTGGTTTCGATGGACTTCAAGGGGAACCCCCATTCCGCCATTGTGGACGCCCTCTCGACGATGGTACTGAAGGACCGCATTGTAAAAGTGGTGGCCTGGTATGACAATGAGTGGGGATACTCCTGTCGCATGGCCGATCTCGCCGCCTATGTTTCCGCCCGAGACCTCCAGCACGATCAGCAGAGGCTCTGGGGCATCGGTCGAAAAACGAAGCGGTCGTCCACGGGGAAGGGGGGCGAGGTCCGTGCTGCTGTGTAGGGCCGTCCGGGCCGAGAGTCCCCGGATTCTCGTGGCGACTGGTGGGGTCTTGCGCGCGGTTGACACGTGGGAGCCCACGGATCTCGGCGGTTGTCTCACCTACCGGTGATGGATCAAGACACGGAGGATCTGTGAAGACCGATCACGCATCGCCTGATCAGTTGTGCATCAATACCATCCGAACGCTGGCGATGGACGCGGTCCAGAAGGCAAACTCGGGACATCCCGGGCTTCCCATGGGGGCCGCGGCCATGGCATACGTCCTTTGGACGCGGTTTTTGAGGCACCATCCGACCAATCCCTCCTGGCCGAATCGAGACCGTTTCATCCTATCGGCCGGCCACGGCTGCATGCTCCTCTATAGCCTGCTCCACCTGACAGGCTACGACCTCCCGCTGGATGAACTCAAGCGGTTCCGTCAATGGGGCAGCCGGACCCCGGGGCATTCGGAGCACGGCCTCACCCCGGGTGTGGAGACGACGACCGGACCTCTCGGCCAGGGCTTCGGCAACGGCGTCGGCATGGCGATCGCGGAGCGATTTCTCGCCAACCACTTCAACCGCCCCGGCTACCCGATCGTTGACCACTACGTCTATGCTATCGTGAGCGACGGAGACCTCATGGAAGGGGTCTCTTCCGAGGCGGCCTCGCTTGCCGGGCATCTGGGCCTGGGCAAGCTTATCTACCTGTACGATGATAACCGGATCACCATCGATGGAAGCACCGGTCTAGCGTTTACGGAGAACGTCGGGCAACGCTTCGAAGCCTACGGCTGGCACGTCCAGCGAGTCGATGGCAACGACCTCAAAGAGGTGGAGGCCGCGCTCAGCGCGGCCCAGGCCGCGACCGAACGTCCATCACTCATCATCGCCAGGACCCACATCGCGTATGGCAGCCCCAACAAGCAGGACACCGCTGAGGCCCACGGGGCACCCTTGGGTGAAGAGGAGATCAAGCTGACCAAACGGGCATTGGGTTGGCCGCTCGAGCCCGCGTTCTACATTCCCGATGAGGCGCTGGCTCACTTTCGAGACGCGCTGCAGCGAGGGCGCGCCTGGGAGGCGCAGTGGCGGGCTCAGTTCGATGCGTACGCCGCCGCCCATCCTCAGCTCGCCGCCGAGTGGCGGACCGTGATGAACGGACGGCTCCCTGAGGGCTGGGCCGACAAGTTACCGGCCTTCGCGCCCGGCGGAGGGAGCATGGCCACCCGCGAGGCCTCCGGAAAGGTGCTCAATGCGATCGCGCCCCACCTTCCGACGCTCATCGGCGGATCGGCGGATCTCACCCCATCAAACAACACCTATCTGAAGGGGTATGGCGATTTCCAACGTGACAACGTCGGGGCGCGGAATCTTCACTTCGGAGTTCGAGAACACGCCATGGGCTCGATCCTCAATGGCATGGCGTTGCACGGGGGCGTGATCCCATATGGCGGGACGTTCCTCATCTTCTCCGACTACATGCGACCGGCCATTCGGTTGGCCGCGCTTTCACATATTCACGTCATCTACGTCTTCACCCACGATAGCATCGGCCTCGGCGAGGATGGCCCCACCCACGAACCGATCGAGCACCTCGCCTCTCTGCGGGCCATGCCGAATCTCACGGTGATCCGCCCGGCGGACGCCAATGAAACCGCCGTGGCATGGCGCGTGGCCCTCGAACACCGGGGCGGACCCGTTGCGCTCGCGCTCACGCGGCAGAAATTACCGGTCCTCGACCGGACGACACTCGCCTCCGCCGATCTCCTTCGGAGGGGAGCCTATGTGCTCACGGATGCCGGCAACGGCCAACCCGACATCATCCTGATCGCGACCGGCTCAGAGGTGCAGCTCGCCCTGGAGGCCCGCCAGCGACTGGCTGCGCGAGGAATCGGAGCGCGCGTGGTCAACATGCCGAGTTGGGAGCTCTTCGAACAACAGCCCGATTCGTACCGGGACGAGGTGCTTCCGCCGCCAGTGACTGCCCGTCTCGCCATCGAGGCGGCGTCTCCGCATGGTTGGCATCGCTACGTGGGCCCCACGGGGGCGGTGATCGGCATGACACGATACGGAGCCTCCGCCCCGTATCAGGTCCTCATGGAACAATTCGGATTCACGGCTGACAAAGTGACGTCCCGAGCCCTGGCGCTGCTCGCGGGCTAGGCGCCACTGGTCCATCGCATCGTGTGGACCTGGGAAGAACCTGCTGGGCGCGACATCTCGCCATGAATTGCACGCCCTCACGACAGCGGACCGGGCCACTTTCACGGTAACGGCCGGAAAGGCCGCTTCAGACAGGCCTGTCACCGAACGCAACAGCCCGTAACCGCCCGGCGGCAGCAGAACGAGCACTGGAGAAAAGGGAGGGGAGGGGATGATCGAGCCGATGGATCGAAACTTGGCCCTGGAGCTGGTCAGGGTCACCGAGGCTGCTGCGCTGGCGGCAGCCCGTCTGATGGGGAGGCGAGACCGCGACGCGGCCGATCAAGCCGCCGTGGACGCGATGCGCTATACCTTGAGCTCGATGGAGATAGACGGCACGGTGGTGATCGGAGAGGGCGAAAAGGGCGAGACTCCCATGCTCTATGTCGGTGAACGAGTCGGCAAGGGCACGCCCCCGGCTGTCGATGTCGCGGTGGATCCCATCGATGGCGTGACGCTCCTCGCCAACGGCCGACCGGGCGCGCTCTCCGTCGTGGCCGTCGCCGAACGACACACCCTGTTCTTCACCCACCTTGCCTACATGGACAAGATCGCCGTGGGACCAAAGGCCAGGGGGGCCATCAACATCAACGCACCGGTCCAAGAAAACCTTCGAAGGATCGCCGAAGCGGAGGGTCGAGAGGTCGATGAGCTGACGGTGGTCATGCTTGACCGGCCACGCCACGAGCGCCTTATCAAGGAGGTGAAGGAGGCCGGTGCGAGGATCAAACTGATTAGTGAGGGTGATGTCGCACCCGGAATTATGGCGGCCATGGAGGAGGACACCGGCATCGATGTCCTGATGGGGATCGGAGGCTCGCCGGAGGCGGTCCTGATCGCCTGCGCGCTGAAGTGCCTCGGGGGCGACATGCAATGTAGGCTCTGGCCGAGAGATGAACGAGAACGACAGCTCCTTGCCGAGGAGGGTCGCGACCTGGATCGGATCTTCACTGTGGATGACCTCTGCAGGGGGGACAATGTGTTTGTGGCCGTCACTGGAATCACCGACGGCGAGTTGCTGCGAGGGGTCCGCTATACGGGAGGGTACGCCCGGACCACCTCGCTGATGATGCGCTCCATCTCCGGGGGGGTGCGATGGATGGAAGCCAAGCATGATCTGAAGCGCCTCAGGGAGATCGCCGGTCCTCGATACGAAAGCGTCAAGCATCGTCAAGCGCATCGATAGGCGACACGCCGCTCGCCGCCTCGGTATAGGAGCGCATGTGAGCAGTCCTCCGACCGTGAGCGACCGTCCGGGGCGCGACCTGGCCCTTGAACTCGTCCGCGTGACCGAGGCTGCCGCGCTCGCCGCGGGCCGGTGGATGGGTCGCGGGAGAAAGGAGCCCGGCGACGAGGCCGCCGTTGCGGCGATGCGCCTGATGCTCGCGACCGTCGAGATCGAGGGCGTCGTCGTCATCGGCGAGGGCGAGAAAGACGAGGCCCCGATGCTGTTCAACGGCGAGATCGTCGGCAACGGCATGGGGCCCCGGATGGACGTGGCGGTGGACCCGGTGGAAGGCACCGGCCTCCTGGCCCACGGCCGGCCCGATGCGATCGCCGTCATCGCGATCGCGCCGCAGGGCACGATGTGGTCGCCCGGCCCGGCCTTTTACATGAACAAGCTCGTCGTCGGCCGTGACGCGCGTGAGGCCATCTCGCCCGCAAGCCTCGCCGCGCCGGTGGCCGAAACGCTCGCTGCCATCGCCGAGGCGAAGCACAGGCCGGTGGAGGATCTCACGGTGTTCGTGCTCGACAAACCCCGGCACGCGAAGCTCATCGCCGATGTGCGGGCTGCCGGCGCCCGTGTGCTCTTACGAACCGATGGCGACGTGGCCGGCGCCCTCATGGCCGCGACGCCGGGCTCCGGCGTGGACGTACTGATGGGCATCGGCGGCACACCTGAGGGCGTCATCGCTGCCTGCGCCGTTCGCACGCTGGGCGGCGCGATGCTGGGCCAACTGGCGCCGCAGAAACCTGGGGAACGCGTGGCGGTGATCGCCGCCGGTCTCGACATCGACCTGGTGCTGTTCGAGCGCGACCTCGTTCGGAGCGATGACGTGTTCTTCGCCGCCACCGGCATCACCGACGGCGTGCTGATGCCCGGTGTGCGCTATACTGGCGAGGGCGCGACGACCGATTCGATTGTCATGCGCGGCAAGAGCGGGACCGTCCGGACGATCCACGCTGAGCACCGCCTGGAGAAGGTGATGCACCTCAGCCAGAAGGCCCACTGAGTATCTCCGATTGTTGACTGGAGGCAGCCGACAGCGTCGATCATACGAGGCCGTGGTGCCCAGGCACGACTGATGAAGGACAACCCTACGCAGAAGCACAGGAGAAGGTGATGCCGCTCATCTCGATGCGACAACTCTTGGACCATGCGGCCGAACACGGCTATGGCGTCCCCGCCTTCAACGTGAACAACATGGAACAGATGCACGCGATCATGGAGGCGGCCAAGCAGGTGGACAGTCCTGTCATCATGCAAGTCTCCGCCGGCGCTCGCAAATACGCCGGTGAACCCTTCATGCGCCATCTATTCCTCGCTGCATTAGAGATGTACCCCCACATCCCGATCGTCATGCACCAGGACCACGGCGCAAGTCCCACGGTCTGTCTCAACTCCATTCGCTCCGGGTTCACCAGCGTGATGATGGACGGCTCGCTGTTGGAGGATATGAAGACCCCGGCCCCTTATGACTACAATCTGGCCACAACCGCCAAGGTGGTGGAGATCGCTCACGCGATCGGCGTGTCCGTTGAAGGTGAGCTTGGTTGCTTGGGCTCCCTGGAAACGGGCACCGGCGAGAAGGAAGATGGTCACGGCGCCGAGGGCAAGCTCACACGTGACCAACTCTTAACAGACCCTGAAGAGGCTGCACGCTTCGTCAAAGGGACAGGGGTGGACGCCCTGGCCATTGCCATCGGCACCAGCCATGGCGCCTACAAATTCTCGCAGAAACCCAAAGGGGATGTCCTCGTCATGGAGCGGGTCAAGGTGATCCATGCGCGCATTCCAGACACCCACCTCGTCATGCACGGGTCCTCCAGCGTCCCCCAGGAGTGGCTCGACGTCATCAGGGAGTTCGGCGGCGACATGCCGCAGACCTTCGGTGTTCCCGTCGAGGAGATCCAGCTTGGCATCACGCATGGCGTTCGGAAGGTCAACATCGACACCGATCTGCGCTTGGCGATGACCGGCGCGGTCCGCAGGGATCTGGCGCGGAGCAGGAGCAACTTCGATCCGCGCAAATTCCTGACGGAGGCCACGAAGGCCGCCAAGCAACTCTGCAGGGATCGCTACGAGCAGTTCGGAAGTGCCGGCCACGCGACCCGGATCCGTCCGATCCCCCTGGAGGAGATGGCCCGCCGGTACGCCAAGCGCGAGCTTGATCCGCGCATCAACTAGTGCACCTCCAACTAGTGTCCTGTCTCAGAAATTCGGACCATAATTTTTCCCCTCCCCCTCAGATGGGGGAGGGCTTGGGTGGGGGTGAAGACGGCAGATGTCTGATATTCACTCACCCTCCCCCGCGCCCCCTCCCGTCAAGGGAGGGGGGATTTCTGAAGCGAACTTGAGAGTCAGGACACTAGCTCAACCTACACCTTGTGTGCAATGTGCCGGGCCAAGAAACGAGCATAGCAAGGCGCGGACCCCATGGCCGACCGAGGCGTACATCCTCAGGTACGTCGCAGGGAGTGCCCTGGGGGGCCAGCAACGCCGCTAGGCGAAGTTAATTGGACCGGCACTAGCCGCCCGATGGGAGGCAGCATGACCACCTACAAAATTGCGCCATCGATCCTGTCTGCCGACTTCGCCAAGCTGGGTGCAGAGGTGCGCGCCGTGGACGAGGCCGGGGCCGATTACATCCACGTCGATGTCATGGATAACCACTTTGTGCCCAACCTCACCATCGGGCCAACGGTGGTGGCCGCCATCAAGCCTCACACCAGAAAGCCGCTCGATGTGCACCTGATGATCGAGCCCGTCGATGCCATCATCCCCGCCTTCGCCGAGGCCGGGGCCACCATCTTGACGGTGCATCCGGAGGCGACGCGCCACCTGGATCGCACCATCCAGCTTATCAAAGGCGTTGGTTGTCGGGCGGGGGTGTCCCTCAACCCAGCGACCCCTATCGACTCGCTGGATCACGTCCTGCAGAAGCTGGACCTCGTGCTGGTCATGAGCGTGAATCCGGGGTTTGGGGGCCAGAGCTTCATCGAATATGTGCTGCCCAAGATCGCCGCCATCCGCAAGCGCATCGACGCCACCGGGAAGATCATCGACCTGGAAGTGGACGGCGGCATCAAAGTGGAGAACGTTCGGCGCATCGCCGACGCGGGAGCCGACACCTTTGTCGCCGGGTCAGCTATCTACAGCACCCCCAACTACGGCGAGACCATCGCCAGATTCCGCGCCGCCCTTTCCGGCCCAGGTCGCGATCATCGATCCCCATGATCCCGCGAGACCGACGCACAGAGCGTCGGAGACAGACGGCCTGATGGCCAAGAAGGCCTGGGTGTCAGGATGCGCTGGAGTAGACTGCACGACATGCACCCGGAGGTGAACAGGGGGCAGAGGAGGAACGATCCATGAAAGCCAAGGAGTACCCGGTCATCCCCGACGATCAAGTGATCACGCGATTAGAGCAGGAATTGCCCGGGTGGTATCTCGAGGGAAGATGGGTCAGAAGAAAGTTTAATACCGACGGCTGGCCGACGACGTTGATGCTGGTCAACGCCATCGGCTACCTGGCTGAGGCTGCCTGGCACCACCCGGACCTGGAGGTCACATGGGGGAAGGTCTGGGTGAAGCTCCGGACCCATAACGCCGGCGGGATCACCGAAAAGGACTTCGCCCTGGCCAAACAGATCGAGCAGGTGATGCTCTGGCGACCCGGCCAGGAGGCTCCGCTAGACGGAACCCCCAACAAATGGGTTCGCGGCGGCAGCAAGGAGTAGGGGCAGAAAAGCAGCGTTCAGCGTTCAGCGTTCTTTTAGGTGTCCTGCTGACCGCTGAGTGCTGATGGCTGATCGCTTTCTCAAAAGAAATAGGAGACACCCAGCAGGTAGACGCTGGAGTTGACCCCGATATTCGGTTTCTCGGTGTCGGCGTTGGAGATGTGGTGCAGGCGAACCTGCCCGGTGATTGCCACATTGTCGGTGACGAAGTAGTGAAGCCCTGGTCCGGTTTGAAGCGTGAAATTGAACTGGGTCGCTTGGATGTCGGGCAGGCGGAGGTTCCAGTGAAGGATCCCCATGCCAAGGTCGAAGAACGGCACCCACCGAGTCCCGGTGACGAAATTGTAGCGGAGGAGGAGGCTGGCCCCCTGGCCGAACGTCGTGCTGGGCGAGGTGGTGATCATGAAGGTCGGTTCGAACAGGAGTTCCAGGCTGCCGCGCACGGGGAAAGGACCATGCACATCGGTGACCGTATAGCCGATTTGAGGGAGCAGTGGGGCGAAGTGAACATTCGCAGCTTTCCCCTGAAAGATTTTGTGGGGGATGCTGTAACCACCCATCAGGCCCAGGTGCCAGGTGCCTGACTGAAATCCCTCCTCCGGTCTGAGAGAGGACCCTCCCCCTCCCTGGCCGGGATCGTCAGCGCGAGCCAGGGTACGGGCGGCGATCACGTCCGTATCCTTTGCCAGACCAACCCTCACATCACTTGAGACTCCCGCGCCTGCCATCGACGGGCTCGTTGATGGCTCCGCCCATGACAGAGCGGGGAGCAAGACCGCAAGTACAACCCACCTGATCCAACCCTTCAAGAGTAAGATTCCAATGGTCACGCGGGTCTCCTCTCTCAGCATCATCTCTGTTTGGGATATACGATGCTACTGTTCCGGTTCGCATCATTCCCCTACGTAGACAGCCCAACCGGCCCACGATAGCTCAGCCGGATTCGGTATCTGACCTCGAACCTCCATCCCGACACGTCCGTCATTTGGCGCCAGTCGCTCTTCGGCGGCTATTCTCCGGAGGCGGCTCAGACAGGTACTCCCGGTTGATTGGTATGCCTTTGCGGCACATCGGACAGTCCTTCGGGGCGTAGGTCGGAAATTCCCGATCGATCAGCGTGAAAAGAGGGAACTTAAACTTGATCCTCTGGCTCCGCCGCCACAGCGTCCCTATCCCAACCACTCTCCCGCTCAACGATGTGACGAGGTCAATCAGCCCCTTCACGGTCTCTCCCGTGGTGAGGATGTCTTCTACGATCAGCACCCTAGGCGCGCCGGCGAAATACTGCCGGAACTCTCTGGGGAGGGACACCTGGCTGGTGCCCCCATTGTCACGCTGCTTGATGGCATAGACGAACCGTGGTTGTGATGGGTGAGCTCTGGCAATGCAGTGGCCCAGGAGCGAGGCGCCGTAGCCTGTGGTGAGGACCAGATCGATCGGCTGCTCCGCGAAATGCTTCGCAATCACGTCCCCCAGCCCCTCGGTGAAGGCCGGCTCGGTCGTGGCGAGGGCCTTCTCCACATACTCCTTGGCATGGCGCCCAGACGGAAGGACAAAGTGATCGTTGGTCAGGTACGCCCCGGTCCTGAGGAGGATACCTCGGTTGATCCGTTCCAAGATCTCCGCTTCCATAGCCTATCCTCGC
>JACQQF010000042.1 GCA_016207095.1 Candidatus Methylomirabilota bacterium
GAAGGGGGACCGGGGTTCTGCCAGTTCGCCATCAATAACGCCTGTAACGCCGGTTGTGACTTCTGCAACTTCAATCTGGACAAGCTGCCCAGGAAAGACTGGATCTTCGCCGGGCTGCCCGAGGCCAAGGACGCGATCGACATCCTGGGAAGGCACGGCGTCCGCTACCTTGTCATCACCGGCGGCGAGCCGATGCTCCACCGCCACCTCTTCGACATCATCCGACACGCGAAGGGCCGAGGGATGGTCGTCATCTTGGTCACCAATGGCTCCCGCCTTGACAGCGCGAACATCCACGCGCTCAAGGAGAGCGGATTGTCGAGCATCCTGATCTCCATCGACGCCGCCTCGGTAAAGGAACACGAGGAGAATCGACGACTGCCCAAGGTCTGTGAGAAGATCAGGCAGGCGAACGGGCTGCTGAGGCAACTGAGGATTCAGAGTACCGCCTCGGTCACGATGAGCCGCCTCATCGACGACTACGCTCAGCTCCCTCCCTTCTTGCGATCCCTCGGCTTCGATAACGTGACCTTCTCCTACCCCCTGACCACCCTTGGCTCGAGCTTTTTGGGTCACGCCAACTCTTCGCTCGTGAGCTACACGACCGAGGAACTCCTGCACGTCTTCGACGAGGTGAAGAAGCTCAAGCGTCACATGCATGTCGTCAACCCGACCGCCTCGCTCGAAGAGATGCAGCGGTTTCTCCGAAAAGAGCCCCAGCGCTTCGAATGCCTCGGCGGCTACAAGTATTTCTACCTCGACTGGAACTTTCTCCTCTGGCGGTGCCACTACTGGGAGGAACCGATCTGCTCGATATTTGACTTCGACGATTCGCGCCGCGTTCGGGACGGATGCACCAGGTGTATGATCGACTGCTACCGGGATGCCTCCGTCATGCAACATGTGGCCGTTTCGGTCAGCGACTCCGTCGCCCAGGCTCGACAGGGGATGTGGCGCAGCGCCGCCAGGAGTCTGTTCAATCGCAACAATCTCGCCTCCGTGAAGTCAGTCTTCGAGGGGCTAGGATGGATCAACCGGATTTGAAGGGAGACCCTGCCACCGCACTGTCCGCGAGCAATTCCACGCCGGCCAGTCGGCGCCCAGCCGCTTGATCAAGATCGTGAATCGATCTCCCTCCTCCCGCCCGCCCTTCGCGATGCTCGATGCGCTAACTCACCCACTGTTGCTCATCGCCCTCGTCACGGCGGCTGCCGCTCCGTGGGGATGCACCTGGCGATCTGGGGCAGGCTGAAAGGCGCGCCGATTGAGATCGTCATTCCTTTATATGCGTAACCCCGCAGCGCTTTTTTGGACATTTGTCCTCTGCCACGGCATCGTTTGGACACTTACTCCAACTATAAGCCTGCCGAATGGGCTCCTCGACACCATGACGGTGCTCAGTTGGGGCAGTCATTGGCAATGGGGCTACGAGACGCATCCTCCCTTGGCGGCCTGGATTGCGGAGGTCTCTGCGCAGGTGACTGGCAAGGCTCTTTGGGGGGTGTATCTCTCGGGTCAACTTGTCATCTTGACCTGTTTCTGGGCGGTGTGGCGATTTGCACGTGATTTTGTGAGCCAGGAATACGCACTCCTGAGCGTATTATTGCTTGAGGGCGTCTATTACTACAGTTACGAGACCCCCGCCTTTAACCACAACCTGGTACAGTTGGCGCTCTGGGCTTTGACCGTTCTCTGTCTGTGGCTCTCACTCAGCTCCGGGCGCATTGGCTATTGGCTGCTGTGTGGAGTGATGATCGGGCTTGGTTTTCTCAACAAATATGACATGATTTTTTTGCTTGTTCCATTTCTCGTTCTTATGCTGCTCAATGCTCAGGCGCGAAAACACCTTGGCAAACCAGGTCCTTACATTGCCGCGGTCGTTGCGGCAGCGGTCGTCGCGCCGCATGTATACTGGGTGCTCAAAAATGATTTTACGACAATTACCTACGCGCTGGCTCGTGCAACAAGTGGGAGAAGTAAAGGTCCTTTCCTCAATCACCTCGTTCATCCTCTCATATTCGCCTTCGGTCAGGCGCTGGTGCTTACGCCGGTGTTTATCATGATGGGCATGCTGGCCTCCAGGACACTAGTGAGAAAAGCGGAGGTCGCCGACCGAGGTCTTGCGCGAGAATTTCTCTTTACGGCAACACTTGGGCCGTTTCTGGCTTATCTCGTGGTTTCGGCAATCACGGGATTTTCCCTCACGATGCGATGGGGAACGCCATTGTGGTCCTTTGTCGGTGTTTTCATTCTCTATCATCTGCGACCCGCCTTAACCGACGCGGCCCTGCGTCGGTTTCGGTACGTCTTCTTAGGGTTTGCGGCCCTCTGGGTGATCACTTTCGTTGGTAATTATATCTTCGTCCCGGCGCTGACCGGACATGTCTGGCGTGGACATCTCCCCGGTCAGGCGATCGCCGATTACGTTACCACTCAGTGGGTCAGACGCTATGGAACCCCTTTGCCCATCGTCGGTGGAGACAGATGGTTAGCGGACAATGTGGGTTTTTACTCGCCAGATCGTCCAGATGTGTACGCGGACCTAGATCCCAGGAAGAGCCCGTGGACGAATGACGAAGAGTTCAAACAGCGCGGGGGAGTCATCATCTGGACCTGGCACGCTCCCATAGATGGAACCGCCCTTCCGTATCGTTGGCGAACACGTTTTCCGGGCGCGTCCGTTCAGCCTGGGGCCTCCTTTGCCTGGCAAACCTCCGCAGCCATTCCGCCGTTGCAAATCGCATGGGCGCTTGTTCCGCCGGCTTCGTTTGGGTCTTCACCATAACCGGTGAGATTCAATCCCGTTGCCGCGATCTCATCTGATATTATCTTGCCTCCCGAGGCGCCTGAAATGTCTAAGATGTGCGAGCGCTACGTGCGTGATACGACGCGGGAGCCGACGCCCGGTAGGCGGCCAGTGCGACTCAAAGCCGGGTCTCCTACCGCGCGGTGCCCAAGCAAGCAGGAGGCCGAACGGCTGGAGACCACACGATGTAGGCGTCACGCGAGCCGAGTGAACAGACCCGACACACACAACAGCCCGCCATGCTCGATGCGCTGATTCGCCCGCTCTTGCTCATCGCCCTCGTGACGGCCGCCGCCGGTCCCTGGTTTGTCATTGCCGTCCTTCGCCCGGCCTTTGGCAGAAGCGGCCTCTCAACCGATGACCTCGACCCAATTGAGAGCCAAGTGGCCCGCGCTGGGATGACCGCCGCATGGATCGCCCTGGGCGCGAGCCTGCCCGAGCTCTATCTGCAGGTCGTGGATATCATGGGCGGCTCCATCTTGAGCGGGGTGGAGACCCCCGTCGTCTGGCGACTGCTGACCCGGACAGCCACCGGCTGGGTGTGGATCGGCCGAACGGCCATGCTCGCGGCCCTGCTGTTCGCGCTCGGCACCCGTCGTGGGCTTGGTCGAACGGCGGGGCGCTCGCGGCCCTGGATCGGGATCCGCTGGTGGATCGCCCTAGCCCTGGCCGCAGCCGCGCTTGCCTCGCGCGCCCTCGCCAGCCACGCGTCGGCGTTGCCTTCGGGCTCTCCCACAGCCATAGCCGCCGACGCCCTGCATATTCTTTCCGCCGCCTCCTGGATTGGATTATTGATCAATTTCCGCCTCCTGCTCAGCCAGCTACGCCACCTGGAGGCCGATACCGGACGCTCCATCCTCACGCCCATCGTCAACAGGATCACCCCGATCGCCCTCGCCAGCGCGGCGACTCTTGCCGCCACCGGCCTCTACAACGCGACGCGGAACCTGGATAGCCTGCACGCGGTCATTGCATCACCCTATGGCCTGACCCTGCTTGCAAAACTGCTCCTGCTGCTGCCGGTGCTCGCGGCCGGCTCGCTGAACTTCCTCGTGATCCGGCCCGCGCTGAAAGCCAGCCAGTCCTCGGAGAAGAGACCGCATGCGGATCGAGCCACCCCGGCGTACCGTCTCATGTCTCTGGTGGAGATCGAGGTCAGCGTTGGCGCGGCGATCCTGGGCCTGGCGGCCGTCCTGAGCGGCGTGCCGCCGGCCGTGGATGATCCGCATGGCACGCTCAGCGTGGCCAGGCTCTTCGACCTTTTCACCCCACGCCCGCCCCCTCTTTCCTCGCCAGGGCTGGGCGCTGGCCCCTGGCCCGCCCTCCAGCAAACGGCTGACGATTATGCCTACTCGGTCTTCAACCACACCTGGGCGGGGGCCGCCTTGATGCTGATGGCGATCGGGTCGTTTCTGGAAGGGTGGCCGGGGCAGCGGTTCCGATGGGCGCGCGCCTGGCCGATAGTATTCGTCCTATTGGCGGCCTTCCTGTTCGTCCGGAACGACCCTGAGGCTTGGCCCTTCGGCCCCGTTGGATTCCTCGAGAGCATGCGCATCCCGGAGATGGTGCAGCACCGGCTTTCGGTCCTGTTACTCCTCGCCTTGGGATGGGTCGAGTATCTCGGCCGGAGCGGGCAGGTCGGGCAGTCGCGGTGGGCCTATATCTTTCCCACACTCTGCTTGGTGGGCGGCTTCATGCTCCTCGGCCACAGTCACGACCTCGGCATCTCGGCCAGCGACACCCAGACGTACATCTATGTTCAGCATGCGGTCATGGGAACGCTTGCGCTTCTGGCCGGCCTGAGCCGGTGGTTCCAACTCCGACGAAATGAGGAGGGGCGGTGGTTGGGCCGTTTGTGGCCGCTGTTCGTCTTCTTACTCGGGCTCCAGATGTTCCTGTTCTATAAAGAGATGTAAGGTCACGCGATCCCTCTCCCCAACGGGGGAGAGGGTCAGGGTGAGGGGAAGGATTGATGGCCAGACGTCGGGTGAAGGGGATTGCCTTCGATATGTACGGCACCCTGGTGGATGTGGGGGCGGTCGCCGAGACGTGCAATGAGATCGCCCCTGATCCCATCGCCTTCAATGCGCACTGGCGTGCGAAGCAACTTGAGTACACGTTCCTCCTTAGCCTGATGGGGAGGTACCAGGATTTCTGGCGGGTGTCGGAGCAAGCCTTGGAGTTCACGACACGGCAATTCGGCCTCGACGTCAGCCCGGAGCAGCGGAGTCGCCTGATGGAGGCCTGGCTTCATCCGAGACCGTACCCCGAGGTGGCGACGGCGCTGTCGCGGCTGAAGGAGCGCTATGCGCTGGCCGTTCTCTCCAACGGCAGCCCAAAGATGCTGCGGACCGGGTTGGAGCGGACCCGCCTTCTGGAGCACTTCAGATGGGTGATCAGCGTGGATGCGATCAGACTCTACAAGCCGTCGCCGAGGGTCTATCAGCTTGCGGTGACCAAGATGAAGCTCGGAAAAGAGGAGATCCTCTTTGTCTCGTCTAACTCTTTCGACGTGGTGGGGGCCAAGAGCTTCGGGTTCAAGGTCTGTTGGATCAACCGGACGGGAGCGCCGCTGGACCCTCTCGGGCCCAAGCCTGACCTCGTGGTACGAACGATCGACGAGCTCAGCACGGAGCCGGAATAGTGGGACGTCCTCGTTGAAGGTGGCTGCGACGAGAACCCTGCAACCGGGCCACTACCCGGAACTGAGATCACCGAAAGATGACACACCCGCTGTCCTGCCGAAGGTCGAGCAGGAGATCACGGCATAACCACACGAGCCGGATTCATTATCGTCGCCGGCCACCGACCGTCTAGTCCCTGTCGGAACTCCTTTCGGAAGTGTATCGGGACCTTTTCTATTTAACCGGCTGTCTGAAACCCTGCGTGGGTAGCTCGTGCCGTTCCAACTACTTACGCCAAAAAGGGTGAGGCTGGGGACAGCGATGATTCCTAGCAGGACACCTGTCGGCGATTAGTGCCGTTCCAACTTTTTGGGCAAAACGACATCTCTTGGCGATTAGCCGAAACGAGTTAGAACGGCATGAGCCACAACAAGGTGGAACGGCACTAGCGGTTCACTTGGGATCCTCCCCTCTGCCCCGGGCCCGCGCATCTCTGGATCGCCCCATCGGCCGGCAGAGGGGGAGGCTGGTCACGGCATCCGATGAGGAGACAAGGCATGAAACGTTTGGTTTGGCTGTTGAATGCGGTATTGCTGGTATCCATTGGCCTGGTCGCATCGGCTCAGGAACCTGCAAGTAAAGCTCCCCCCAAGGCGGCGTCCCCCCAGGCGCTGCCACTCACTGAGGTCGTGCTGTATTCCAGTGGTGTCGGCTACTTCCAGCGCGACGGGTCCATCGAGGGCCGGGGCGATGTAGAGCTGCGCTTCAAGGCGGACAACATCAACGATCTGCTCAAAAGCATGATTGTCCAGGACTTCGACGGCGGGCAGGTTACGACCGTGACCTACGACTCCCGCGACCCGATCACCAAGACGCTCAAGGGCTTTGCGGTGGACCTGACGACGCACCCCGGCCTGGGCCAACTGCTCGAGCAAATCCGTGGCGAGCGGATCGAGGTGGCCGCGCCGAACCCCGTCCGCGGCGTGATCGTGGGTGTCGAGAAGAAACGAGAGAAGGTTGGCGACAAAGAGACAGCAGAGGTGGAGCACCTGACGCTCTTCACCACCGAGGGGCTCCGCTCCATCCCCTTGAACCTGGTCCAGCGGATCCAGATCGGCAACGAGCGCCTCAAGGCCGAGCTCCAGCAGGCGCTCGAGGTCTTGGCATCGAGCCACGACCTGCAGAAGAAGGCCGTGAAGCTCGAGTTCGACGGCCAAGGCCGCCGGCGCGTCCGAGTCGGCTACATCGTTGAGACGCCCGTCTGGAAGACCAGCTATCGCCTCGCGCTCTCCGAGACCAAGCGGCCATTCCTGCAGGGGTGGGCGATCGTCGAGAACACCACCGACGAGGACTGGGCGAACGTGAGGTTGTCGCTGATTTCGGGCCGGCCGATCTCATTCCGGATGGACCTATACGAGCCACTCTATACCAAACGGCCGCTTGTCGTCTCCGAGCTGCATGAGTCGCTGCGGCCGCAGGTGTACGGACAGGCGATGGCGGAGGAGCGTGAGACGCCTCAGGAGGTCAGCGCGACGGAGCGAGGACCGGCGATGGCGCGCCTAATGGCCAAACGAGCGATGGCGCCCAAGCCCTCGCCGGCACCGCCTCAACGCCCGGCCGAAGTCGAGCTGCAAGAAGGGGTCACCACGATCGCGCAGGCGACAGAGGCGGGCGAGCTGTTCCAATACACGATCGACAGACCGGTCTCGCTGGCGCGACAGAAATCGGCCTTGCTGCCCATTGTCACCGAGGAGATCGAGGGCACGAAGCTCTCGATCTACAACGAGCGGGTGCATGCCAAACATCCCCTGAACGGCTTTCGGCTGAAGAACTCCACACCTCTGCACCTGTTGCAGGGGCCGATCACCGTCTTCGATGGCGGCATCTATGCCGGGGATGCCAGGATAGAGGACCTTCCACCCGGCCAGGAGCGAATCATCAGCTATGCGCTTGACCTGAAGACCGACGTGGTTCCTCAATCCTCAAACGGCCGAGAGGATGTGGTCGCAGCCAGCCTGCGCAAGGGGACCCTGCTCGTCACCCGCAAGGCGGTCGAGGAGAAGACCTACCAGGTGACCAACAGGGACCAGAAGCCGAAGGTCGTGCTGATCGAGCACCCCTTCCGGTCGGACCGGCGGCTCGTCGCGCCAGCCGAAACCGCTGAGCTGACGCGTGACGTGTATCGTTTCAACGTTCCCGTCGATGCCGGACGCGGAGCCCGATTGACCGTGCGCGAGGAGAAACAGCTCCAGGAAACTCTCCGGCTCATCGACTCGGGCCCCGAGACGATTGGGTTCTACGTGCAGGCCAAGCAGATCAGCCCCAGGGTGAAAGAGGCCCTCCAAAAGGTCGTCACCTTCCGCAACCGGGTTGATCAGACGGCTGCTCAGCGCGGTCGGCTCGAGCAGCGGATCAAAGAGATTACTCAAGAGCAGGCGCGCATCCGCGAAAACATGGCCCGACTGGCGCCGAACTCGGAACTGTATAACCGCTACGTGAGCAAGCTCGACCAGCAAGAGACCGAGATCGAGAAACTGCGCAAGGAGATCGAGGGCCTCAAGGCCACGGAGGACAGGCAGAAGCGAGAGCTGAACGACTACCTGCTGGCGCTGAACATCGATTGACCGATTCGGAAGGAGGGTTATTGGGCTCCCGGCTGTCATCGCAGACTTTGACGAGGCAATCGAGCTCAATCCTACGTACGCTCGGGCCTACGGGGACAGAGGTATCACGGGACTCGTCCAGGGCAAGGATGCCGAGGCGCAGCAGGACTTCGCGCGGTGCTTCGACCTGGACCCCGGCATAAGGACGGCGCTCATCGAGAAGGCGAGGGCGAAACATGTGGGGAAGCCGTGACATTAACTTTGACTCGAAATTGATTCTGTGATAGGTTCAACCGGTCTGTGTGGGCAATTCGCGAAAGAGTGCCGCGGGAGGGGTCGCAGCCGTTGAGGCTGCGGGATCATAAAGTATAGTGAAACGAGGGGGGGACGCGATGAGGAAACACCGTGGTAGGGTTCGGGTGTCCTTCGCCATTGTCCTGATGAGTATTGCGGTAACGACGTGGAGTTGTAGCTGGGGGGTGCATCTGTGGCCCGAGCGGTACGATTGGGTGACGGGGGAACGGACCGCCCCGACCGCCGTAAGAGCGGCCAAGACAGCCCTGGCCGAGGCGAAGGCGGCGGGCGCGGAGAACGTCAAGGCTGCCCGCTATCCGTTTGCCAAGGCGAAGGAGTATCTCATCATCGCCGAACATGAGCTAGCAGGGCGGGACTACGCAGCCGCAGAGACGACGGCTGGAATCGCCAAGAAGGCGGCCGAGGAGGCGAAGGCGATCGCGCAGCGTGGCGGATAGGGACAAGTCGAGCTGGCCGATTGTGCGAACAGGAGGGAGTTCGAACATGGACCAAATGCCTGAAGTGAAACGGAATTCACGGCTCGCACTTATCTGCGCATTGGCCGCTCTTCTCACTGCCGGCTGCGCGACCAACGCATCCTACCGCCCCGAGATCGACCGGATGAAGGGTGAGCTGGCCGAGGCGAAGGCGGCGGGGGCCGAGATAATCGCAGCGGAAGAATACGCGTCGGCCGAGGCCTGTCTCGATTGGTGGACCCACTGGGTGACCCAGTTCGATCACTTTGGGGATGTCACCATGGCCAACCTTCCTGCAAGGTGTCGGGCCGCCTTCGCGTCGCTGCGGAGCAAACTGGTTGGAAGGGTACCTGCTGAGGCGGTTGCCGGGCTGGCGGCGCCAAAGCCCGATGCGGCTGGGGCCGGCGCGAGAGGAGCCGAAAAAGAGTCAGTCCTGAAGGATGCCTTCTTCGACTTCGACAAGTCTTCAATCCGGCCGGACGCCAAACTAAACCTCGATGAAAACGCCAAGTGGTTGAAGGCAAATCCAAAGGCCGCCTTCACCATCGAGGGTCACTGTGACGAGCGCGGGACCAGAGAGTACAACCTGGGTCTCGGCCAGCGCCGGGCCAAGGCTGCCAAGGACTATCTGGTCTCGGCCGGCATCGACGCCAAGCGGATCAAGATTATCAGCTACGGCAAAGAGCGGCCCTTCGTGTCCGGCCACGACGAATCGGCCTGGAAATGGAATCGCAGGGCCCACTTTGTCTTACAGTAGCGAACCGGTAACACCGACCCTCTTCGCCCAGGGAGGGTGGGGGGCGTAACATGCGGACAGCCGGCCTCGGCAGGAATATCTGCAGAGGCCGGCTTCGTCCGTTCAGCGCATTGTCAAGCAGGCTGGATCTGACCACCGGTCTCCGCTTCGAGACCTGATCCGCATCACGATCTCGCTCATGGGGTTCTGCCACGCATACGTGATGTCACCCCGCTTCATCGGCCCGCGCGATAGACAGACCGCCCCTTCTGTGACCGGCCGTTCGGCTCATCCGATCGGTCTGCGGTATTGCCGCGATGGATGACCGAGTCGTATATACCACATACGACGAGATGCAGGCCGAACTCCTTCGCCTCCATCTGGAGCGCAATGGTGTCCCATGCTGGATCCGGTCCATGCGGGTCAGCGGGTATCAAGGGATCACCATCGGACCGCTGGGGGAGATCAGGTTGATAACCTCCGCACCCTATGCTGAAAAGGGGAAATGGTTGATCAGGCAGGCCGTGGCCGATGGATTTCTCTCCCGCTCGGAAGGCGACCTCGAGGAAGCGGGATGACGGCTGACGCCACAAAGGTCAGGGGGCTGCTCGAGCTGGCCGAGATTGTTCGGGAACGGCGGGCGCTGGGACACCGGGTGGTCTTTACCAACGGCTGTTTCGATCTGCTGCACCGGGGACACACCCGCCTCCTGCAACAGGCCAGGGAGTTAGGTGACCTGCTGATTGTCGGCTTGAACAGTGATGCCTCGGTTCGGCGCGTCAAGGGTCCGTCGCGGCCTGTGTTGTCCGAGGAAGAGCGCGCAGAGGTGCTCTCGGCGCTGGCCTCAGTGGACTACGTGGTGCTCTTCGATGAACCGGATCCGGGCTCCACGATCGCGGCCCTGCAGCCCGATGTGTTGGCCAAGGGCGCCGACTGGGCGAAGGACCAGATCGTGGGCCGGGAGACGGTGGAAGGGCGTGGTGGCCGAGTGGTGACGATCCCATTGGTGGAGGGATCATCCACCAGCGGCATCATCGACCGGATCCGGGAACAGGGACGGCGGCATGAGTAATACGCAGCACCCATGTTGATACGGTTAATGGAGCAATCGGAAGACCTGTTGGCCCGTCAGGCGGCGGAGATTGGGGCTCGCCTCCAGGGCGGAAACGACGCCGTGTCGCTCACCGGCCTCTTTGGGGCTTCGAAAGCGCCGATCCTCTCGGAGATCTCCCGTCAGACGGGGCGCTCCCTCCTGGTGTTGACCTCCTCTTCAGCCGAGGCCGAATCGCTCGCGAAGGACCTCCAGTTTTTCTCCCGCGAGCCGGTCGGGTACCTGCCGGAGCGTGAGGAGGATCCCGAGATACGATGGCAGCGGATCGCCTGCCTGGCAGGCCTGGCCGGCAAGGAGCTGCGGCTGGCGGTCGCCTCGATCCAGGCGGCCCTCGAGCGCCTCTCGCCTCCCGCGGCCCTGCTGGACGCGGCAATCACGCTGCGCGTGCACGGGCAGATCCCGCGGGACGAGCTGCTGCGCGCCCTGGACACGGGGGGCTACCGTCAGGCGAATCAGGTCACGGACCGTGGCGAGTACAGCCTGCGCGGAAACCTTCTCGACCTGTTCCCTCCCACAGGCGACGCTCCGGTCCGGGCCGAGTTTTTCGGCGACGAGCTGCTTTCCCTGCGCGAGTTCAACCCGGCCACCCAGCGCTCCGTCCGTCCTCTGCAGGAGACGATCGCCCTGCCGGTCGTTGAGGTTCCGCTAAGGGCCGACGCGTGCGAGGCGGCCCTTCGCGCCCTTCGCGCGGCGGAGCAGACCCAGGGAGGCCAGGTTCCCTTCGAGATTACCAAGGCGCTCGAAGACCGGCGGGCGTTCCCGGGAATGGAGGCCTATCTCCCCTACTTCTTTCCGGACACCGCCGATCTCCTTCAGTACGTCGCGCCCGACGCCATCCTGGTCCTGGCAGATCCGGGTGGCCTGGAGGCCCACGCGCGAGATTTCGCTGAACGGTGTCCGGCGTGCGGACTGCGGGGTGCGACGTCCAATGCCCCTCGCACCACGAGCGAATGCGCCTGTACCCTGGCGATCAAAGCACCACTCTTCGACTGGACCGACCTCGAGGCGAAACTCTCCCTCAGGCCGCGAATCTTCCTGGAGGAGTTCTCGCGGACCAACAGCGACGACGCCCACTCAACCATCGCCTTCCAAGCGGGCACCATCCCAGCCTACCGGGGACGACTGGGAGAGTTGGCACGTGACCTGGAAGGGTGGCAACGCGAAGGGCGGAGGATCCAACTGGTCTGCCGGAGCGAGGCGCAGGGCCGTCGGCTTCAAGAAGTGCTCAAGGAGCACGGACTCGCAGGGTCGATCGGCCAAGCGATGGCTTCCTCCGGCGAGATCGCCATCCTTTCGGGTGAGTTGAGCGGCGGGTTTCACCTCCATCAATTCGGCCTGACGTATATCACCGATGGCGAGATCTTTGGACCACGCCACATCCCTCGGCGCCGGGCCAGGCCGAAGGAGGCATCGCCGTTCGCCTCCTTTCAGGAACTCGCGTACGGGGATTTCGTCGTTCACGCGGATCACGGGATCGGCAAATACAAGGGACTTCGGCAGCTTGCTGCCGGCGGGATGGAGGGTGACTACCTCCTCATCACCTATGCCGATAATGCGAAGCTCTACGTCCCTGCGAGTAAACTGCAATTGGTCCACCGCTACCTGGGCGCCGATGGGGACCCGCCGGCGCTCGACCGGCTAGGCGGCACGTCCTGGGCCAGGGCCAAGGAGCGGGTCAAGGCCTCGATCCGCGAGATGGCTCAGGACCTGCTCACCTTATATGCCGCCAGGCAAGTCATCGGCGGCCACGCCTTCCCGCCCGATACCACCTGGCAGCGGGAGTTCGAGGCCGGCTTCCCCTACGAGGAGACCCCGGGGCAGCTCCAGGCGATCGCCGATGTCAGGGCCGACATGGAGCGAGACCGGCCCATGGATCGTCTGATCTGCGGGGACGTCGGGTACGGCAAGACCGAGGTCGCGATGCGCGCCGCGTTCAAGGCGGCCATGGGAGGAAAGCAGGTAGCCGTACTGGTCCCGACCACTGTCCTGGCCCTGCAACACCTCCAGACCTTTTCCGAGCGGTTCAGCAGCGTTCCCATCAAGGTGGAGATGCTCTCCCGCTTCCGCAGCAGGAAGGAGCAGGCCGCTGTGCTGCGCGGCGTTCGTGATGGGACGGTGGACATCGTCATCGGCACCCACCGCCTCCTGCAGAAGGATGTCAGTTTCCGGGACCTGGGTCTTCTCGTGGTGGACGAAGAGCACCTCTTTGGCGTCGCGGCCAAGGAACGCCTGAAGCAGCTCAGGCGACAGGTGGATGTCCTGATCCTGACCGCGACCCCGATCCCGAGGACCCTCCATATGTCGATGTTGGGGGTCCGGGATATCAGCACCATCGAGACGCCACCAGAAGACCGCCTCTCGATCAAGACGACCGTCGCCCGGTTTGATCCGGCCCTCATCCAGGAGGCGATCCAGCAGGAGTTGGACCGCGGGGGTCAGGCCTTCTTCGTTCACAATCGTGTGGAGAGCATCCACACCATTGCCCGCCTGATCAAGCGCCTGGTCCCCCAGGCCAGGCTGGCCGTCGCCCACGGGGAACTGCCGGAAGCGCGCCTTGAACGGATCATGTGTGATTTCTACGCCGGCACGTTCAACGTCCTCCTGTGCACCACCATCATCGAATCCGGTCTGGACGTCGGCACCGCCAACACCATCATCATCGACCGGGCCGACGCCCTCGGCTTGGCGCAGCTCTACCAACTCCGCGGGCGGGTCGGTCGCGACAGGCGCCGAGCGTTTGCCTACCTCCTGGTACCGGAGAATGCCGCGCTCACCGAGGTGGCAAAGAAACGGCTCCAGGTGATCGCGGAACTGACCGAACTTGGCTCCGGATTCAAGGTGGCGGCCAGGGATCTGGAAATCCGGGGGGCGGGCAACCTCCTGGGTCCGGAGCAGCACGGCCAGATCGCCGCTGTTGGATTCGATCTCTATTGCCGGCTGATCGAGTCAACCATCAGGGAGTTGAAGGGCGAAGTGGCGGCCGAGTCGGTCGAGCCTTCCATGAAGCTGGAGGCGGAGGGCTATCTGCCGGAGGCCTACATCGAAGACCCCAACGTCAGGCTCCATTTGTACAAACGGCTGAACGCTCTCTCGGGGCCGGAAGAGGTCCCCGTGTTTCGAGAGGAATTGATCGATCGATTCGGCGAGCTCCCGCCACAGGCGGAGCGGCTGCTGACCGCAGTAGCCTTGCGGGTCGTGGCGCGGTCGCTGGCCATTCGTGAGGTTGATGCCAGGAGCGAGACGATCCGCCTCATCTTCAGTGACTCGCCACCCCTTGCCTCGGCAAAGGTGGCGGCCCTGTTCAGCGCAGAGGCTGGCCGTCTGCGCTACGTCCCCCCGGGCACCCTGGAGTACCGGGTGAATGGTGGTGACAGGATCACCCTTGTCCAGAGCCTTCTTGCGCGCTTGCAGGAGTGCCGATGAACGGGACAAAGTCCGGGGTGCGAAGTCCGGGGTGCGAAGTCCGGGGTGCTGGCAGAGCTCCCCTATACCCTAGACCCTATACCCTAAGACCTGCTCTGATCGCGGGATTGGCCATTCTCTGCGGGGCGTTAACAGGTTCCCCCTCAGAGGGGGTGATCGTCGATCGCGTCGTCGCCGTTGTCAACGAGGATGTGATCACGCTGACAGAGGTACAGGAGGAAGGGCTCCAGACCATCCGAAAGATTGTGCGGGAGACGCTAGGAGAGGAGCGAGAGCGGCGACTTCGGAGCACCGAGCGTCAGATCCTGGATGACCTGATTCTCAGGAGGCTGCAGCTACAGGAGGCGAAGCGGGAGAAGATCGAGGCGACCTCTCCGGAGGTCCGGTCGGCCATTGAAGAGTTGAAGAGGCGCAATGGGCTCACGAGCGATGAGGAGCTGCGGGCCGCCATGGTCGGCGAACTGCTCAACGAGGAGCAGTTTCGAAAGGGGATTGCGGAGCAGGTGACGTTGACAAAGCTGGTGGCCAGGCAGGTGCGCTCGAAGATCGCCGTCCTCGACGAGGAGATGAGGCGGTATTACGATCAACATCGGGAGCAGTTCAGGGAGATCCCGAAGTTCAGGATCCGCCATCTCCTCGTGACTGTTTCACAGCAGCCCACGCGGGAAGAGATTCTGCGGGCCAAGAGCCAAATTGAAGAGGCGCAGGCACTCATCAAGCTTGGGGCCAGGTTCTCCACGGTGGCCAAACAGTATTCCGAAGACCGGCTTGCGTCATCAAGCGGCGAGAGCTGGACGATGAAGCACGGGGAACTTGCGCCAGACATCGAACGGATCGCGCTCACCCTACCGATAGGGCAGGTCAGCGGGATCATCACAACACCGGCTGGCTTGCACCTGATCCAGGTGGAGGAGCGGGTGGCAGGCCAGATCCTCCCATTCGATCAGGTCAAGGAAGAGGTTCGCAATGTCCTCTTTAATCAGAAAGCCGAGGCCAAATTCAAGGAGTGGATCCAGGGCCTCAAGGTCAAGGCGAGCGTTGAAATGAAGATGTGACGCCTAGTGTGCAAGGTGGGGGTGCGACGTCCGAGGTGCGAGGTCCGAATTACGCTGAACCTTGCTCTTTGGCGGCCTTCTTCAGGCGTCGCTTGACCAGCTCCCGCTTGGCCGTGCTCAGGCGGTCGATGAAGAGGACGCCGTTCAAGTGGTCGATCTCATGCTGGAGGATCCGGGCCAGCAGCCCGGACCCTTCCACAACGATCTCCTTCTCGTTCCGATCATACGCCTTCACGACGACACGCTTGAATCGCGGCACCTCTGCCTTGATGTTGGGGATGCATAGGCACCCCTCCTCATCCAGGTATTGCCCCTCGGCGGCAACGAGCTCGGGGTTGATAAGTGTCAGGGGCCGGGTCGGTTTGCGGTCGTCGTGAGGGTCAAGCACGATGATCTGCTTGAGCGCCCCGACCTGAGGGGCGGCCAACCCCACGCCGGGCGCAGCATACATCGTCTCCACCATGTCGTTGATGAAGCGCTGGAGCTCGCCGTTTATCGAGGTGATAGGCAGTGACTTCTTCCGGATGATTGGCGATGGAAAGATCAAGATCGGCAGCTTTGCCATGAAGGGTCCTTTTACATCAGGCCAAGATCCAGATCGGCATCCGCGTTCAGTGAGAGTGGGGCCCGCTCGCCCCGCAGCAGGCGAGGATAACCCGCAGCCGCGATCATGGCGGCGTTGTCGGTACATAGTGATGGGGTGGGATAGTAGACCTCTATGCGCTCATCTGCCGCCCGTTGCGTGAGCTTCGACCGAAGCCTCCCATTGCAGGCCACGCCTCCCGCGACAACGATGCGGCTCGAGGCAGAGGCCTTCGCTGCCGCCAAGGTGACCCGAACGAGCGCATCCACCACGGCCTCCTGAAATCCGGCGCAAATGTCCGCCAGAAGAACAGGGTCTAGGGTAAAGGCTGTGGGCGTAGGGGCGCTGCTTGCTGCGCCCGCCTTGGGCAGGGCTTGCCCTGGCCCTACCGCACCTCGCACCTCGCACCTCGCACCTCGCACGTAATTGACGACAGCGGTCTTCAGCCCGCTAAAGCTGAAATCGTACGCCCCCCCCTGTGGCAATGGCCTCGGGAAACGGATCGTATCAGGGTCTCCCTTGCGCGCCCGATCCTCAATCAATGGCCCGCCCGGATAGCCGAGGCCGAGGAACTTCGCCACCTTGTCAAAGGCTTCGCCCGCGGCGTCGTCCCTGGTGCGACCCAACAGGCGATACTGCCCTTGCGCCTCCGCCAGGTAGAGCTGGGTATGGCCTCCGGAGGCAATAAGCCCCGTGAAGGGGAAGATCAGATCCTCGTGCTCCAACAGGGCGGCATAGAGGTGGCCTTCCAGGTGGTTCACGCCGACCAGTGGGATATCGATGGCGTAGGCGACCGCCTTGCCGAAGGAGAGGCCGACCAGGAGCGAGCCGATGAGCCCCGGGCCCGCAGTGGCCGCGATTCCGTCAACATCGGCGAGCGTTGCTCCTGCCCTGGTGAGGGCCTCCCGGACCACAGGCCAGACAGCCTCTACGTGGCGGCGTGAGGCCAGCTCCGGAACGATCCCGCCGAAGGGGGCGTGGAGGGCCTCCTGCGAGGCGATGACAGAGGAACGGATTTGCCTCCCATCCATCAGGACTGCGGCAGCCGTCTCGTCGCACGAGGTTTCAATTCCAAGGGTCAGGTGGGCCATCGCAGTGACGAGCAGTCAGCTATCAGCACTCAGCAATTAGCTGAAGGCTGACGGCTGATAGCTGAGTGCTTGGTTTAGCCAGCGTTCCCTTTGACGACACCCTTCTCCAGGATCCGACTTGCCTTGAGGATCTCCATGGCCCGTTTCAACTGGACATCGGTGCTGGGATCAGGCCCATCTCGCTTCCCGATCTGAAGGTGTGGATCCCCTTCCTCCTCGGAGATCTTCCGCTCCTGCCGCCCCTCTTGTCGCTCCTTCCCCACCTCACCCTCTTTCTCTTTCTCCACCTGGCCGCCCTGACCCTTCGCCACGGTGGGCCGCAGCGCCTCGACGATGATATCGGGGACGATCCCGGTGCCGTGAATTGAGCGTCCCTTCGGTGTGTAGTACTTCGCCGTGGTGAGCCGCAGGCCGGAGCCGTCGCTGAGCGGGATCACCGTCTGCACCGAACCTTTTCCAAAGGTCTTTGTCCCAAGCACGAGCGCCCGCTTCCAATCCTGCAGCGCGCCAGCCACGATCTCAGAGGCGCTGGCCGAGCCGCCATTGACCAGGACCACCATCGGGACCTTGGGGAACTGAGCCCCGTGTTCGGCCGAGAAGCGGAGATCCTGGTTCTTGATCCGCCCCTCGGTGTAGACGATGAGCTGCCCCTTGTCCAGGAACAGATCGCTCACCTGCACAGCCTGGTTGAGGAGACCGCCCGGGTCATTCCGAAGGTCCAACACCAGCGCTGATACACCATTCTTCTGAAATTGCTCGATCGCTTTCAGGAGGTCTTTCCCGGTCCGCTCTTGGAACGAGCTGATCCGGATGTAGGCGATCCCGTCACCAAGGTCCTTCGCCCTCACGCTCTTCACCTCGATGACCTCACGAACCAGGGTCAGCTCAAAGGGGCCCGGGGATTCTTCCCGAAGGATGGTCAGGGTGACACTGGTGCCCTTCGGCCCCCTGAGCTTTTTCACCGCCTCTATAAGGGTCATGTCTTTCGTCGGGTTGCCGTCGATCTTCACGATTCGATCGCCGGGATGAACTCCGGCCCGGTCGGCGGGAGTCCCCTCGATCGGCGCAACCACCGTGAGCTGCCGGTCCTTGACCGTGATCTCGATCCCCAGGCCGCCGAAAGAGCCATGGGTCTCGACCTGCATCTCCTTGAAGATATCGGGCGGCAAGAACGAGCTATGGGGATCGAGGGTCTCCAGCATCCCTTTGATTCCACCGTAGATCAGGTCGCGGGGCTTCGCCTCGTCTACATGATTGGCCTGAATCAACGAAAGGACCTCAGTGAAGACCTTCAGGTGCTCGTAGCTGGCCTCGATAGCCGTGACCTCATGACGGCCGCCGCCACTGATGATGAGCAGAGCCATGGTGAAACCCGCAACCATAGCCTTCCACCCTTTCCGGAAACGACCTAGAGACATCCTTCATCCCTCCATATTAAGAGCGCGAGGTCCGAGGTGCGAAGTCCGAAGTGCAAGGGATGGGACGCTCCAACATCGGACCCCGCACTTCGCACCTCGCACGTTAGCTTGGGGCGAGCCAGGCCAGGGGGTCCTGGGGCCTGCCCCGATGTCGCACCTCGAAATAGAGCTGTGAGCCGGTCACCGAGCCGGTGTCACCAACCAACCCGACCGCCTGCCCTTTCACGACGCGATCTCCCAACTTAACGAGGATCTCGGCGGCGTGCGCATAGACGGTGTAGTACCCCTCTCCGTGGTCAAGCACGATCAGTTGCCCGTACCCCTTGAACCAGTCAGCGTACAGCACTGTTCCACCGGAGACCGCGACAATCTTCTGCCCACGGGGCGCGTTGATCTCGATGCCACGGTTAAAGGTCACAGTCCTGTGGCGCGGGTGCTCCTGGCGACCGAACGAGGACCCCAGAGTGCCGGGAGTGGGCCATGGCAGATGACCCTTGAGGGCGGCAAACGCCCCTCTTCCTTCCGACGGCGCGCGTGCCTGCTCCGGCTGGCGGGTGGGTCTTCTCGCGAGCTTCTGCCGCTCCTCGGACTGCAGTCGACCGATGAGCCCCTGGAGCTCGCGGGCAGCCGACTCCAGTTGGCGAATGGCAGCCAGGTGCGCCGTCTTCTGTTCCTGAACCTTGGCCAGCACCAGCCGTCTGGCACGCTGCTCCCGCAGGATCTCCTCGCGCTTTGCCGTGACGGCCTTCTGGTTGCTGACGAGCTCCGTCTTCGAACGTTCGAGTTCGGCCTTTTGCGTCTGAAGGGTCTCTAGCGCGGCCGTGTAGGTCGTCACCATCCGCTGATCCTGGTTGGCGATCACGGCGAGGTATTTCATGCGGCGGCCTGCCGCTGACAGGTCGTCCGAGGAAAACAGGGCGCGGACGTAGCCCAGCCGCCCATGCTTGTAGATGGCACGCACGCGCCTCCGAAAAAGCCCCCGCATCCGGTCGAGTTGCTTCTGCGTCAGCCCGATCTCTTTCTGGAGGTTCTGAAGCCGTTCCGTGCTGGTCCGGAGCTTGGCCTGAAGCCCCTTCAGTTCCCGCCCTTTCTGTTGGAGCTGTTGATCGATCCGATCCAACTCCTCGAAAAGGGACTGCTCCTTGCGCGCCACCTGCTTGACCTGCTGGCGCTCCCGGTCCAGCTCCTGCTTGACCTGATTGAGCTTTTCCCGCTTGTCGCGCAGGCGCGACGAGGCCCTTCGCTCCTTTTCGGCTGCCAGGCCCGACGAGTGGCCAAGAAGCAGCCCTGCCGTGAGGGCCATCGTTATCCAGATGGTGGCAGGCAGACGTGCGATCGTTCCGTTCATTGGCTCATGACTACGTCTTGAGGAAACGGCTGACTGACAGCGAGCTCCCGATCGCGCCGATCAGCGCTCCCCCACCCACCAGGGCCGCCATCATCGAGGGTTCCAAAAACCCCCGGTCCGTCGCTATTGAGAACAGCGGGGAAGCCAGCCTGGACGTTGCCGCAACATACCGATAGGCTGCAAACAGCATACCCAGGGCCAGCAGAGCGCCAAGGCTACCCTGCAACATCCCTTCAACCAGGAAGGGGGCGCGGATGTACGCCTTAGTAGCGCCGACAAGCCTCATGATCTCGATCTCCCCCGCCCTGGCATAGACCGCAAGTCGGATGGTGTTGGACACGATCAGCGCCGAGCCTAGCGTAAGGATTGAACCGATGATGATGCCGAGCGCCTTCATGAGGTACGCCGCATTGGAGATGCGCTCGATCCACTCCTGCCCATACTGAATGTCTTCCACCCCTTCGAGACGGGTGAGGAAGGCGCTGAGTCTTCTCAGGGCGTCAGGGCTTTGATAGCCTTCGCGGATCTTGAGCTGGAACGACGCGGGGAGCGGGTTATCCCCCAGCCCCTCAAGGAGGCTTTGCTGGTCCTTCAGTTCCTGCCGGAAGTTCGCCAGGGCTTCTTCTTTTGAGGTGAAGGTGATGGACCTGACGGCGGCCTCATTCTGGATCCGTTTCTCGAGAATCTCTAACTGCGTCTGGGTAATCCTATCCTCCAGAAAGACCGACAGGCGGAACTGCTCCCTCCACTTGGCGACGAGGGCGTTCAACTGCAGGACCAAGAGGAGAAAGATGCCGATGATGAGGAATGAGGTTGCGATGGTAGCGATCGAGGCCAGGCCGCCCCAGCCGGCGCGGACAAGATTCATCAGGGCGTGCGCGAAGATATGTTTCAGCTTTTCACGCATGACCAGTCTGCTCCGCTCGTGAAACGATCATCACGGGGGGCCGGGCGTCTTGGGAGTCGGGGAGCGACGCGGCGCGCCACCCCCCACCTACGGCCATTCCTCGACGATCCGACCCTTCTTAAGGAAGACGGTTCGGCGGCCCGCTTCCTCCGCCAGCTTGAGATCGTGGGTGGCGACCAGGACAGTGGTCCCTCGCGAGTTGATCTCCAGAAGGAGCCGGGTGACGTCCACTGCCAGTTCGGGATCCAGGTTCCCTGTCGGCTCATCGGCCAGCAGGATGAGCGGGTCGTTCATCAGCCCCCTGGCGATCGCCACCCGTTGCTGCTCGCCGCCCGACAGCTTGTAGGGTGGCATGTTGGCCTTGTGAGAGAGGCCCACCAGCTTCAACAGTTGAGCGACCCTGCGTCTGCCCTCCAGAGCCGGCATGCCAACGACGCGGGTGACCAACGCCAGGTTGTCCTCAACGGTCCGGTCGCGAAGGAGCTTGAAATCCTGAAACACGATCCCCAGCATTCGCCTCAGATGCGGGACCGCTCTTGGTTTCATGCGGACGAGATTGCGGCCATTGACCAGGAGTTGACCCGAGGTGGGAAGCTCGTCGCGGAAGATCAGGCGGAGCAGCGTGCTTTTGCCGGCCCCGCTGGAGCCGGCCAGGAAGACAAACTCTCCTTTCTGAATGTGAAGGCTAACATCAACCAGGGCTTCCAGATCTTTCCCATATGTCTTGTAGACATGGTACATCTGGATCATGGCGTACCAGCCTTGGTCGACCTCCCTCTTTGTGCTTCTTTGCGGGCGATAGCACGCGAGGTCCAACACGGAACCCGCATGCGCATGCGGCCTAACATTAACTCCTTTTCAGCTTGATTGCAACTAGAAATCTGTGCGGGGCTTCGGCCAGCACATGCCAGAACGTCAATCCCGGCGGCGGAAAACATTGCACCGCTGACGCATCGGAGAGGTTCGGCGCAGCGGTCTACCCACGGCCCACGGATCGCGTCGCTCCCCGAGACAGCCGCACTTCCCCCACGCCTGAGAATTCGCTTGCTCTTCCGATCACCCTTACCTATGATGGCGCCGCCCGGAGGAGTCGCGGAGGGTGGTCAATGACGTGGGAGCCGCTGCTTGACAAGCTAGCCAGTGATAGAACATCCGGGGCACAGGAGCTGACCCGCCTGGTCTCCTTGATCCTGTCACGGTATCTCCGAGGGGAGGCAGTCGGGGAGGGCTCCGCCGACCGCCTGCGCCTGTTCACCCGTCGCATCCTTGATGCCCAACCGGCCATGGCGCCAATTATCACCCTTCTGAATCAACTCTGGCTGAGGCTGGAGCAGATAGGCGGGCTCGGTGCGGCACGCTCGGCCATTGTGGCGGAGCTGGAGCAGATGACCCTAGAAACCGAACTGCGTCTGGATCGGCTCGCAGAGGTCTGTTCGGATCGGCTCCCCGAAGGGAGCACGATCCTCGCCCATTCGTATAGCTCGACCGTGCTTCGAGCGCTCCTGGCCGCGCACGAGGCGGGAAAAGGGATCCGTATTCTCTGCTCTGAGGGGAGGCCGGCCTTGGAGGGAGTTCGCTTGGCTGAGGCCCTCGCCGCAGCCGCCGCGCCGGTGCAGCTTTGCGCCGATGCCGCCCTCCCGGCCCTTGTGGCTGAGGCCGACCTCGTGTTGGTTGGCGCGGATGCGGTTGTCGAGACCGGGGCGATCAATAAGATCGGAACGTACCCGCTGGCCCTCGCGGCGAAGGCGATGGGGCGACCATTCTACATCGCCGCCTCGCTGAACAAACTGCTTCCGCCATCCCTCGAGCCGCTCCTACGAATCCCGGATCGCCCACCGGGCGAGATCTGGGAAGGAAAGCTTGAGAAGCTGAAGGTCTATAATCGATACTTTGAGGTCACCCCCCTCAGCATGATCACCGGGGTCATCACAGAGGAGGGGCTCTGGTCGATACGAAAGCTTCGGCCGGCCCTGTCGAAAACGCCGGCCTCGGTGACCATGGCGCGACTGGCGCAGGAGGAGGCGGCCAACACGCATCTGTCGAGCATGGGGGCTCCAGGCGCCCCGACTCCCGCTGGCGATGATCGGCCAAGCCCTTCGATGGATTCCTAGTTCAGTCGGGCGAGATCGCGGTTCAATAATCGAGTGATCCTCGCCAGCTGCATCTCCACGGTCCTGACTTCCAGGATCGATTGCCGCTCGTAGATCGTTAGGTCAGGGTAGTGCGCAGCCACCGCGTAGGCAAGGTCCCTCGGGCTTGCCAGAAGCTTGAGATGAGTCTGGAGTTCCGCCCCCAGGCCCGGCCGGAGGGCCAGGATCTTCTTGAGCCGCTCCACCATCGATGCAGCCTGGTTCCTCAATTCCGCTGAATCATCCCCCTCATCCTCCAGAAGCTCCACCAGCGCCCTCCTGTATGGAATCTCCTGGATATACGAGGTGACCCGAACCCTTCCGAGGCCGCGAACGACGATCTCGAAGTTGCCTGTCGGCAGCTTGACCGCGCGGGCGATCTGCCCGAACCCCCCGACATCGTATGGGATCGGCTCCGGCGCGTGCTCCCAGCCCTGGCGGAGCAGGAAAATCCCGAGGTACCGATCAACCTGGAGGCAGTCGTGGACCATTCGTTTGTACCGTTCCTCGAAGATATGGAGTGGCAGGGCCATGTTCGGGAAGAGGGTCACGTTCGGCAGCGGGAAGATAGGGATCTCTCGCGGCGGCTGGGACTGGTCGATGAACTCAAACTGTGGCTCTTCAGGAGACATCGGGGCCTTCCGCTAAGCGTCGCAGGGTGTCGAGATTGCGGCGATCGGCTAACACGAAGTCGTCATCCTTGGGGGTTTCGAGGATCATCGGGGTCCCCTTGAGACGCGGGTCCGAGAGGAGGCAGCGAAACGCCTCGAGGCCAATGGTGCCCTTGCCGATATGCTCGTGCCGATCCACGCGACACCCCAACGCCTTCTTAGAGTCGTTCAGATGAATGACCTTGAGATGCGGGATCCCCACGACCGTATCGAACGCGCCGATGACATCGGCGTACCCGTCGTGGGTCCGGATGTCGTAGCCTGCCGCAAAGATATGGCAGGTGTCCAGGCATACCCCCGTCCGCTCCGGGAGACCGATCTGGTCAAGCAGGACGGCGATCTGCTCAAAGCTGTGCCCCAGACTGGTCCCCTGGCCCGCGGTGGTCTCGATGACCACTTGCACCTGGTAGCCTTTCGTCCGCTTCAGGAGTTCCCGGATGCTGTTCGCCACCTGTCGTAACCCGGTCTCCTCACCGGCTCCCACGTGGGCGCCGGGGTGCGTCACGAGATACGGGATGCCGAGCGTCTCGGCCCGCTCCAACTCCTCCAGGAAGGCCGCGATCGATTTCCGATGCAACCCCGGATCGGTCGAGGCGAGATTGATCAAGTATGAATCGTGCGCCACAACGGGGGCGATTCCGGTGACCTGAAGGTTCGCCCGGTAGCGTTCGATTTCCTCGGGCGGCAGTGGTCTTGCCCGCCACTGGTTGCTGCTTTTTGTAAAGAGCTGCATCGTCTGGCAGCCGACCTCTCTGCCCCGCAACGGCGCCAGGTCGATGCCCCCCGCGATCGACATGTGAGCGCCAAGAAGGAGGTCCGCCCCGGCTCTCCGGTTCTGCGTTCGTGTCTTCATCGGTCTGATTGTCGCAAAGGGGGACGATCCTAATGGAGCCTGAACCGCTCGGCAAGAAGCCTTCGGAGACGGGGTTGGTAGATCAGATCGAAGGCGAGCTCCTTCCCGGGAAAGAGCCGCAATGCGAACTGCCTCGTGGCGGTCACCATCTGAGAGGCCTCCTCGAACGAGACATTGGTCTGGCTGATCACGCTCATCGTCAGACCGACCACCAGCCGAAGCTGCTTTAGGCGACGTTCCTCGTCCTTGAGTTCCTGAGCAGTCGCCATGCTACCTCCTTACATGCCGCTGCCGCTATGATATCAAAGGGATCACTCGTTTCCAAGAATTTGCATTCAATGGCACGTCTCAGGAAGAAATGCCGTGGCCGGGGTGGCCGCAGCCCGAGAGAAGATCGTTGACTGCGAACACTGGGCTGCGTTAGCATAGGAGCCTGATCTTGCTAAAGAGACCCAGCGAGTCGAAATGTGGACGCATCTAGAGTGGCTAGTGCCATTCCAACTATTTACGCCGAATGGTGAGGCTAGGGCAAGCGATAGTTTTTGGCAGGACACCCGTCGGCGATTAGCTGCGACAAGTTGGAACGGCACGAGAAGCAGAGTTCCCTCGTCCAGAGCGTATCGTGGTTGTCGAGTGGGACAGGGACTGACGTTGGAAAGCCAGCATGAAGGCTGAGGATCAGCAGGAACGAAAGGTTAACGCTGGAGAACCGGACATCCCGCGCTGGGCTCGCGACCTGAAGGAGCGAATCGGCGCCCGGATGACCTCTGTCTTCATCCTTCACTTCAACGTCGCGGACGAGGTTCGGTTCGGCGATCAGTTTGTCTCCATTGAGAGCTTTCTGGGACGATGGCTCGCGGGCGATGACCGGATGGTCGTGTACGACCGCTCGCACGGCCTTCGCTTTTCCCATCACGACACAGAGACGCTCTTTCGGAAGGTCACCGGCTTTACTCAGGAGGCCGAGGCGGCGAAACGCCGCGCCCTCACGGCCCTGGGCCAGGCCGTCCCGCCGGAGCGTGAGCTGCCGACCCATCCCACCAAGGTGCTCTCGCTCCTCGAGACAGCGATCCGCTCCGGCTGCTTCGGGACCAGGGAGGGGCCTGCGCTCCTGGTCCTGATCGGCTACGCCGAGACGCTCGTTCCCGATGCCGAACTGTCCTCCATGAGTGATGACGATCGGACCAATCTTGTGACCTTCCTCCGCTGGGCCGCTGATCCCGAGATCCTGCGCTCCGGCGTGGCCGTCATTCTCACTGTGGGGAACCTGGCCGACCTGCACGCGCAACTCCGGGGTCCAGCCTCACGGGTGGAAACGATCGAGATCCCGCTTCCCACGCTCTCGGAGCGAGCAGAGTACATTCAACACCTCCAGGCGGCGAACGGATTCACGATGGAAATGTCTCCCGAGCGCCTTGCGCATGTCACGGCCGGCCTCTCTCGCCTGCACCTGAAGACCCTCTGCCGGCGCGCGAGCAGGCGTGATGTGCCCCTGACCTACACGGAGGTCACCGAACGCAAGCGGGAGATCCTCAAACGTGAGCTGCAGGGGATGATCGAGGTGGTGGAACCCGCTTTGGGACTGAATGTCATCGGCGGGATGGAGGCGGTGAAGACCTACCTGCGCCGCGTGGTTCAGGCGATCAGGGACGGAGATTACAAGCTGGTTCCGCGAGGCATCACCCTGTTGGGCCCACCCGGCGTGGGGAAGACCGCCCTTGCCGAGGCGCTGGCCAAGGAGTGCGGCTTCAACTTCGTCAAGATCGTCAATCCACGGGAGAAGTGGGTTGGGCAATCGGAGCGGAATTACTGGCGAATCCTGCAGGCGCTTCGCTCGATGACGCCGGTGGTCGTGTTGGAGGACGAGGCGGACCAGAGCGAGCAGATGCGTGACGAGTACAGCGGTGACTCGGGCGTGGGCAATCGGATCAGGCAGATGCGATTCGCCTTCACCGGAGATCCGACGATTCAGGGACAGATCCTCTGGATCCGGATCAGCAACCGGCCGGACCGCCTGGACGCGGCTGAGAAGCGCTCCGGTCGAAGCAGCGAGCGAATCCCACTGCTGATGCCGGACGCGGCCGATAAGGCCCGCATCTTTGAGGTCATGCCCACGAAGCACGGGTTCCCCTGCGAGGTCACTGACTTCTCCCCCGCTGTCGAGCACTGCGAGCGGCGCCACCCGGGGCAGATCTCCGGGGCCGATATCGAGGAGATCACCTTCCGGGCCTATCGCCGGGCTCGATGGCGCGCGGCGCAGGCGATCGCGCTGGAGGATTACCGCTGGGCGATTGAGGACTTCATCCCATTTCAGGATCGTGAGTCGATTGAGGCGCAGGAGCGGGCCGCCCTCGCCCTCTGTTCCTCCCGGCAGTTCCTGCCGGAGGGGAAGCGGGACCTCCTGGACGTGCGGGAATCTGGCCCGAGCAGTGGAGCGACGTGAGGCATGTCCGATCCCGAAGAGACCATAGAGATCAAGGGAAAGTCCGTCCGCCTCTTTCGGTCGTCCTCCGACGACGCCCCCACAATCGATCGGCAGGTCAGCCTTCGCGATTTCCTACTGGAGATCAGCGCCTTCGCGCCTCGACGGTTCCTGGAACACATCCCCTTGCTGCCGCCGGGCACCCGATGGGCCATCGTCCGGGGACCTTCTCTGATCATCACCGTCGAGCACCCGCCCCAGGCGCGCCTGGTCAGTTGGAGTGAGAAGGCCCTGGACGAGCCGGGCAACTACCGCCGCACCCGACTGGCCCTCCCCTACACGGTGTACCTGCTGCTCTTCCACCACGGCTCCTTTGAGGAAATGCGGCTCTTCTACAGAAACGCGCCATTGGCCTCGGAGGAAGACGCTTTGTGTATGCCCAATCTCTGGAACATCTCGGCCAGTGAAAGCCCGTTGGCCAAGTGCCGGGTGTGCCTTCGGGGCCGCCCGGTCTTCGATGACCTGACGGTGGCCGGCCAGGCCCAGGCTGCCATCGAGTTCTTCTGGGGCGCCGGGTTCAACCTGGACATCGAAAGCAACTGCTTCCGCCGTGCCGCCACGCTGGACGGCCGCATCGCGACGCTTGAGGCCTGGGAGACGGCCACTATAGCCGACCCCCTTTTTCCGCTTGCGGTCCCATGGGAGGAGGCCGGGCTGAGCCTTCGCAAGGCCGGCGAACACCTGCTGGATTGGCGGGGCGCGGCGCGCCCTCTAGAGGACACGTCAGATCTCGCCGATCTCCTCTATCGGTTGAGAGATCTCACCTGATGTTCCCGGTCTATTTAAAAGAGGACCACTTCGAGGAGCCGGATGATCCGATTTACTATCTGGTGACGCGCGACGGCCTGTTCCAGGTGAAGCGGAATCCTCTGTTCCACGCCAGGACAAAGGTCCGGGGCTTGAGCTGGCTGATGTCGGAACACGAGGCGGCGCGCCTACAACTCCCCCCCCTTTCTGGCGCTATCCTTGTCGAGATCGTGGCCTTCTTCCGGGAGGTCTTTCAAGCCCATCGCGCGGAAGCGGTGGTCCTGTTGTACTTCAATCAACAAGAGGGGCGCTACGAGCTGAAGATCCCGAAGCAACAGGTGGCGGGCGGGCACTGCAGCTACGAGATCGGCCCGACCCCAGCCGGATGGCTGCGAGTGGGCACGATTCACAGCCACGCCTCGGCCGATGCGTTTCATTCCGAGCTGGACGACGAGGACGAGCGGCATGACGACGGCCTGCATATGACCATCGGCAATCTCGATGGTGAGGCGAGCGTGGTCTGCTCCCTTGTCGTTGACGGGCGTCGCTTCACCCTCAAGCCGTCCGAGGTTTTCGATGGCGAACTCCTGGACTCCACGGGCGTGAGGCTCCCCAAGGGGTCGCTGCAGGTCGTGGACCTCGAGACCGTCCCTCGTGACAGCGATGCCGAGGGGCGCCCATCGTCCGTCTGAGGGGATCGCGACGCGATGCCTGGCAGGATCGACATTAAACTGATCGGGATCGGCGGGATCGGCTGCGCTTTAGCGCCGTTCCTGGCCCGATACCTCCAATCGGAGCGACAGCTCACAGGAGAAGAGGTTCGCATTACCCTGGTGGATGGCGACGCCTTTGAGAGCAAGAACGCTGCCCGCCAGAGTTTCGAGTCCATCGGAAACAAAGCCAAGGTGAAAGCGTCCGAGCTGGCTCTGGGCTTCCCTGACCTCTCTTTCCGCGCCATTCCGGAATTCGTCACGGCCGCGAACCTGTCCGACTTGGTGAAGGCCGGCGACCTAGTCTTCCTCGCGGTGGACAATCACGCCACCCGGCGTGCGGTCAGCCGCCGCTGCGAGGAGCTGTCCGAGGTGGTTTTGATCTCGGGGGGCAATGACTTCACCGATGGCAATGTTCAGATCTATGTCCGCCAGGGTGACCGGGATATCACCTTGCCCCTGACCCGCTTCCACCCGGAGATCGCTGATCCGAAAGACAAATCGCCCGCGGAGATGTCGTGCGAGGAGCTGGCGGCAGATGCGGCGCCCCAGCTCCTTTTCACGAACCTCGGCGTGGCCTGCGCGATGCTGAACGCCTTTTACGCCTGGCGGTCGGGGCGGCTCCGCTATGGCGAGGTCTACGTGGATATCGTGGAGGGGCGAGCGCAACCCGTCGCCCGCGCTCCTCGTGACGGAGAGAACGACTTATGAGCGACGCTCAAGTGAAGGGAACCACCAGGACAAAGGTGGCAGGCCAGTCCAAGACCCAGAACCAGGTCCGGGTCCTGTATGGCGTGCATTCGTTGGAGGCTGATCTCGCCGGCCGGACGGTGGCCGACGTCCGCCAGGCCCTCCGCCAAGCCCTCAATATCAGCCCGCAGGCGGTGGCCGTGGTGGACGGCCGCGAGGTGGAAGAGGGCGTCATCCTGTTGGCCGGGCAGCAACTGGAGTTCGTCAGACTCGCCGGCGAGAAGGGCTGATCCGGCTCAACTCCCCCGTTCCCGCCTTATCCCCGTAGGCTGTCATTCACCCTCGGTCCTGGCCGTTTCATGGCTCTTCGAGGGCCTTGCCCACGAATTGCCGGGATCGACACTAGAGAGAACCAAGTGGACACTACAGTCTTGAAATGGATTGAGCGCGTCCGACACGAGTTACAGCCGCTCAATGAAAAGATCTTGAATCACCCATATCTTCAGGCCCTCAACGCAGGGCGGATCGAACGTGAGCGGCTCCGGATCTTCGCCGTCCAGCAATCCTACATCATCGGGAGCGACCTTCGTAGCGTAGCCCAGATAGTGGCGCGGGCAAGCTCGGAGGGCAGCCGGGAATTCTTCCTCGAGCTCCTTGAGGGAGAGCGGGCCGCCCTGAAGGCCCTGGAACTCTTCAGTGCGGGGGTTGCCGCTGCGCCGGGAACTCCCGTCTCGGATGAGCCGCTTCCTGGCGCGTTTGCCTACTGTGCCTTCGTCGCTTGGCTGAGCCTGTACGCCTCTGAGGCCGAGTTTGCCGGCGCGCTCCTCATCAATCTGCCGGTCTGGGGAGCCAACTGCGGCCGGATGGCGGACGCGCTTCGAAGCAGATACGGGTTTTCCGAAGCAGAGGTCGCCTTTTTTACGATGTTTGCGAGCGCCCCGGCGGGCTTCGAAGAGCGCGCCGCGATGGTCATCACTCAGGGCCTAGCCCACGGGGTCGCCCAAACCAAGATCCGCCAAGCGGCCTCGTTGCTCCAAGGGTATGAACTCCTCTTTTGGGATACGATGGCCCAGGCATCCAGGCTCACCACATCAAAGTGACAGGTACGGTTAGCGACGAACTGGCGCCACGGCGATCTCCTCGTAGGCGACATTGAGTGCGGCTATACTCTAATAAAGAGTGTGATTCCACTCCGTCCCTGAGAAGACGACGATGCCACAGACAATGACCCTTGCTGACATCTTGACGCGACTCACGCGGGAGGGGGAGCTGTATGAAAAGCTCCACGACCAGCGGCTGCGTTGCTATGCGTGCGGTCACCGCTGCGTGATTCCCGAGGGGCGGCCAGGGGTCTGCAAGGTCCGATTCAATAAGGGTGGCGTGCTGTACGTGCCGGCCGGTTATGTGGGCGTCCTGCAATGTGACCCGGTGGAAAAGAAGCCATTCTTCCACACCCTCCCGGGATCACTGGCCCTGAGCTTCGGCATGCTCGGATGTGACCTAAAATGTGGCTACTGCCAGAATTGGCGAACTTCGCAAGCGATTCGAGACCCTAATGCGGTGAGTCCGCCTGAATTGGTGTCGCCGGACTACCTCGTTGGCGCGGCTGAGCACTATGACGCGCCGATCATCGCCAGCACCTATAATGAGCCGCTGATCACCAGCGAGTGGGCCGTTGAGGTCTTCCGTCTCGCCAAGGAGCGGGGCTTGAAGACCGCTTACATCAGCAACGGCAACGGCACGCCCCAGGTGATGGACTACCTCAAACCCTGGGTGGATCTGTACAAGGTTGACCTGAAAGGGTTCAACGACCTGAACTACCGGAAGCTGGGTGGGGTGCTGCAAAATGTCCTGGACACTATCAAACTGCTCGTCGAGAAGCGGTTCTGGGTCGAGATCGTGACGCTCGTGGTACCGGGGTTCAACGACTCAGATGCGGAGCTGACCCAGATCGCAGAGTTCCTGGCCTCAGTCTCCGTCGATCTCCCCTGGCATGTCACGGCCTTCCACCAAGATTACAAGATGCGGGATCGGGACGACACAGCAGCCACCAGTCTGATCAAAGCGGCCGAGATTGGGAGGCGGGCCGGCCTCCGCTACGTCTATGCCGGCAATCTACCCGGTCGTGTCGGGACGCTCGAGAACACCTACTGCCCCTCCTGCCAAGCCCTCCTCATTGAACGGTACGGCTATACCATTCTGAAGAACGTGCTCGAGAACGGCGCCTGCCCAGACTGTCACACCCCGATCCCCGGCGTCTGGCACTAGTGCCGGTCCAAGGAACTTCGCCTAGTGGCGTTGCTGGCCCCCGGGGCGCTCCCTGCGACGTACCTGGAAATGTAAGCCTCGGTCGGCCCCGGAGGCCGCGCCTTGCTATGCTGGTTCCTTGGCCCGGCAGTGGTGCGGGTCAATATAGCGATAAATAGGTGGACGCGTACCAGTACTGACGCTAACCCAATACCTCCCACACGTTCTGCAGTGTCATACTCAACTCATTCCGCCTCCCATAGAGACTCTACCTCCTATAATTCCCTTGCAATAGACCTTCCCTGACGTAGAATTATTTGATTTACTGGACCGGGACACGTTTCGGACAAGGAGGCGTGACATTTTCGAGAAATTTGCCAGGATTCGACCCTATGTCCACCGGCATCGACGGCTTCTATTTGTTGGCCTCGCTACGTTGGTCGTCACTGACGTATGCGGCTTGGCCATCCCGTGGTTGACGAAGGACGCCCTGGACACATTTCTTGCCGTTGAAAGACGCGATATCGCCCTGTGGAAGTACCCTGCCATGATCGTGGTGGCCGCCTGCTTCCAGGGACTCTTTCGCTATTTCTGGCGGACCCACATCTTCGGATTTTCACGAAACATCGAATGGGACTTCAGGAACGCCATCTTTTCTCACCTCCAGCGACTGCCACTGACCTACTTCCAGCACACCAAAACGGGCGACCTGATGTCGCGGTTGACCAACGACATGGTCTCCTTCCGCGAGATGGTGGGTGTGGGCGCCATGGCGACCATCGACGCCGTCATCGTGATCTCCACCAGCGTGATCCTGATGGTGGTCATCGATCCATGGTTAACGCTGTGGAGCTTGCTCCCGTTGCCAGGTATCACTGCCCTCGTGCTCTTCTTCGGCAACCGGATCTTCGAACGGTATCGCGATGTCCAGCGGCATCTGAGCACCCTCAGCACCTACGTTCAGGAGAGCCTTGCCGGCATTCGGGTTGTGCAGGCGTACGTTCAGGAGGAAAATCAAAAGGCGGGCTTCGGGGGACTCAGTAAGGAGTACCTGGTCAAGAACCTCGATCTGGTCAAGCTCTGGGGATACGTCTGGCCGCTCATGAGCGTCCTGTCCGGCCTGGCTGCCACAGTCGTCCTGTGGCTAGGCGGACGAAAGGTCGCCCTGGGAGCGATGACCCTCGGGGAGCTGGTCGGCTTTTACGGCTACCTGGCCATGCTATCCTGGCCCGTCATGGCGTTGGGCTACGTCATTAATCTCTACCAGCGGGGCTCGGCCGCCCTCGCGCGCCTTCTGGAGATCCTCGATTCGCCGGTCGCTTCGGGATACCAGGAGCCCGGCACCGCACAGCTCTCCACGGTTCGCGGGGAGATCGAATTCCGCGACCTCTCCTTTCGATATGCGCCCGAGGCGCCGTTGGTCCTTCACGAGATTGACCTCAAGATACCGGCCGGCACCTGGTGTGGGCTCGTGGGCGAAACCGGCGCCGGGAAGAGCACGCTGGTCAACCTCCTGCCGCGGCTCTTCGAGGCGCCATCGGGAACCATCTTCATCGACGGCATCGAGCTGCGACACCTTCCACTGCAGGCCCTGAAGCGCGCGATCGGCTTCGTGTCCCAGGATATCTTCCTCTTCTCCGACACGATCAGGGAGAATATCCTGTTCGGCAGCAGCAACTCGACCCCCGAGGAGCTGGAGATGGCGGCCGACCTCGCCCAACTCCTTCCGAGCATCCAGGAGTTCTCGCACCAATTTGACACCATACTGGGGGAGCGGGGAGTCCGACTGTCCGGCGGCCAGAAACAGCGAACGGCCGTGGCCCGCGCCATCATCAAGAACCCGCCCATCCTGATCCTCGACGATGCCTTCTCAAGCGTTGACACCGAGACCGAAGAGCGGATCCTCGGGCAGTTGAAAGGCCTCATGCGCGGACGAACCGCGATCCTGATCTCCCATCGGATTTCAACGATCAAGGAGGCTGATCAGATCGTCTATCTTCAAGATGGTCGAATCGCCGAACGCGGCAGTCATGAGGAGCTTCTGGCCCGGAAGGGTCACTACTACCGTCTGTATCGCCGGCAGCTCCTGACCCGGGAGCTCGAGGCGCTGGGTGACAATGGGGGCGCCACGCCATGAAGGAACCGCAGGACCATCACGACGAAGAGGTTCTGGGAAAGGCGTACGATGCCCGCTTGATGCGTCGGCTTCTGACGTACCTCCGACCCTACCGGTTCTGGGTTGTGATCTCCTTCCTGCTCCTGTTCCTGACCACCGGGATGCAACTGCTCGGGCCGTACATCACCAAGGTCGCCATCGACACCTACATCGCGGCTCACGACCTAGGTGGCCTCAACCTGGCGGTCCTGGCCTACCTGGCGACGGTCTTATTGGGCTTTCTCTCCCAGTATGCCCAGAGCTACACGATGCAGTACACCGGACAGTGGGCCATGCACGACCTCCGGACACAGCTCTTCAAGCACTTGGGGCGGCAGGACCTGGCCTTCTTCGACAAGAATCCGGTCGGCCGCCTGATGACAAGGGTCATCAACGATGTGGAGACCCTGAACGAGCTGTTCGGATCGGGGGTGGTCGCGTTGCTGGGCGACCTGCTCACGCTGGTTGGGGTCGCGGCCGCCATGTTCGCACTCGACTGGCGCCTGGCGCTGATATCCTTCGTCACGTTTCCCTTCATGCTCCGCGCGACAGCCGCCTATCGCAAGCGGGCGCGGGAAAACTACCGCGAGAGCCGAAGGATTCTGGCCAGGATGAATGCGTACCTCCAAGAGAACATCTCCGGGATGGCCACCGTTCAGGCTTTCGGCCAGGAGGCGCGCCACTTCCGCACATTCAAAGAGATCAACACCCAGCACCGCGACGCCCTGCTGAAGAGCATCCATTACAATGCTGTCTTCTTTCCGTCGATCGAACTCTTCAGCGCCATCACCGTTGGCCTCGTGCTGTGGTACGGGGGCTCCCTGATCCTCGACGAACGGGTCCTCCCTGGGGTCGTGATCGCCTTCATCCAGTATATCCATCGCCTCTTCACGCCGATTCGTGACCTGGCCGAGAAATACAACATCCTGCAGGCGGCGATGGCTTCCAGCGAACGGGTCTTCAAGCTCCTTGATGTGCGGGAGTCGCTCACCGATCCCGCCGCGCCGATTCACCCGTCACCCCTGAGGGGCGAGATCGAATTCAAGGATGTCTGGCTCTCCTACCTGCCGGGCGAGCCGGTTCTCAAGGGGATCTCCTTCCGGGTGGCGCCGGGAGAGAAGGTCGCCTTGGTGGGCGCCACCGGCGCCGGGAAAACCTCGATCATCTCCGCCCTGTGCCGATTCTATGACGTGGAACGGGGCAGCATCTGCATCGATGGGATCGACGTGCGAGAATGGGACAAGCGAAGCTTGCGTCGCCACCTCGGGTTGGTGCTGCAGGATGTCTTTCTCTTCTCCGGGGATATCGCCCGGAATATCAGCCTGGGTGATCCCACTATCACACAAGAGCGGGTGGCTGAAGCGGCTCACCGTGTTCACGCTCAGGGCTTTATCGACCGGCTGCCAGGTGGACTTCAAGCCGTCGTCCAGGAGCGCGGCTCGACCCTCTCCCAGGGGGAACGCCAGCTTCTCTCCTTCGCCAGGGCACTGGCCTTCGACACACCGATCCTGATCCTGGACGAGGCAACCAGCTCCGTGGACACGGCAACGGAATTACTGATCCAGGACGCCTTAAGGGAATTGCTCCTCGGGCGCACTGCGCTGATCATCGCCCACCGCCTTTCGACCATTCAGTTCGCGGACCGGATCATCGTCCTACACAAGGGACGGATCCGCGAAGTAGGCACCCACCAGGAACTGCTGGCCCTCGACGGGCTCTATTCGCGCCTCTACGAGCTCCAGTACCAGCCCATGGCCTAGTTCCGGTTCTCTAATCGTAGAACAGGTTTCCCGCCTGCAAAGCCACAACATGAAGTTCCCCCTCGCGCCAGGTGATACGTCCGAGCAGGCGCTTGGGCTCCACCTCCCACCTTACACCAATCAAAGCCCCCCTCCTTTCACATCTCGCGAACCTTTTGGCCAATAGTCTGTGTTGTGAAAGCCTTCACGGAAACCTTCTGGCGTCCGTCCTATATTCAGGGTGGACAATGAGAGGAGGTGAACACCATGGAAGGCTTGGTTCTTGAGACACAGTTCTTCAATCCGACCATCGCTGCGGTCGGTTTGGCGGTCCTTCTGGCGGTCGCCATCGGTGGTCTCCTTTTCGGCTACATCGCTGATGAGGAGGCGAATGGCAGGCGCATCGACTGGCTTGAAGAGCCGCTAGCCATGCCGGGCGACCCGGGACGCCCTCAATCGGCCGAAGGGGCAAAGCTTGCTAAAGCAGCCTAACCGCTTCCGCCTGCGGGGCCAGGGGTTGACATCCACCGCTCAACCCCTGGTCCCGCTGTCTTGTGGTGTCGATAGTCCTCGGCGCGGCACCTAGAGAAGTCGAGTGTCGAGGAACTCCCCCATGAAGCCGATCACAACCCGAGGTTCTCCAACAGTTCCTTGAGGACCGCGGCGTTGTTATGCTCCTCATCCCGCGCCGCGAAGAGGAGCGTGATCGTTTCGTGTTTTGCCCGCTCGGCCAGCCTCCGAAGATCCTCTATCTTGTTCCTTACCACAAGCTCGTGCCGGTAGCGGCTCGTAAACGCATCCCACTTCTTCGGATCACGGTGAAACCATTTGCGCAGGGCCGGGGTCGGGGCGAGATCCCATCGCCACTCGTCTACCCCTGTTCCGATCCTTTTAACCCCCTGAGGCCAGACTCGATCAATGAGGATCCGGACTCCATCTGTCAGTTCAGGAGGGTCATACACGCTCTTGATCCTGATCACGTAACACCCGGCTCATGGTCCAACCATCCTAAACAAAGAAAAGAGAGGCCATCGTTTCTCCTCGATGGCCTCTCCTGTTTCGGCTCCCTTAATGGAGGCTATGCCTTCGCACGCGCCTCCTGCTGCACCTGAGGTATTGCTGGACGCTTCGCCATCAGCTCGGCAACCAGCGCAACTGCGCAGATGGCACCCGCGGTGTAAAAGGCGTACGTATAGTTCCCGTAGAGGTCGAACATCCTCCCCCCAATCCTCGGTCCGATGATGCCCGCCACCCCCCACGCGGTGAACAGCAGCCCGTAGTTGACGCCCGCATTCTTGGTTCCCCAAAAGTCGGAGGCCGTCGAGGCGTTCACCGAGAGTTGGGTGCCGTAGCACCAGTAGGCGACGAACACCATCAGGTACAAGAACACGGGGACAGCGGCAACGCCGCCCGTGTGGGGCAGGATAAACATGGACACAGCCGCGATCGCGATCATCAGGCGCAAGACGTTAAGGCGGCCGAGGGCGTCGGACATCCAGCCTGAAAGGATCCGGCCGGAGGCATTCCCGACAGCGCCGATGAAGATGGCGGTGGTCGCCAGCGCCAGCGGGACGCCCTTGCTGCGCGCGAACGGGACCAGTTGGCTGATCACCATGAGGCCCGCCGACGTGCCGAGGGCATAGGCGATCCACATCCAGTAGAACGAGGTCGTCTTCACTACCTCGCCAGGGGTGAAATCATAGGTCGTTCCCGCGGCCTTGGCGGCCGGGGCCGGGGTCCATCCCGCCGGCCTGTAGCCTGGCGGCGGATTCTTGAGCAGGAACGCCGCGACGATGCCCATCACGAAGAAGATGATCCCGAAGACCGTGAAGGTGGTCCGCCACCCGTAGGTCGGGATAAGCCAGTTGCCTCCGAGCGGGCCGAAAATGGCGGACCCGCCGCCATACCCCGCGACCGCGAGCCCGACCGCCAAGCCCCGCCGATCGGGGAACCACTTGGCCATGACGGGGATCGGCGTCGCGTAGCCGAAGCCTTGGCCGGTTGCGGCTACCACGCCCAGCCAGAAGAACATCCAGGTCTGAGTAGTGGTATAGGCGCACATGAAGAACCCGAGGGCGTTCGCCACGGCGCCAATGACCGAGATCTTGAAGGGCCCCAGCTTGTCCTGGAGTCGCCCGGCCAGAATGAACGTCAGCCCGAACACAAAGACCAAGATGGTGAACACCATCGAGGTGTCGGCCCGCTTCCACCCGAACTCCTTCTCGAGCGGCGCGACGAAGATGCTCCACGCATAGACCGCGCCGAGGGCGAGGTTCATCGACAGTCCGCCCGCGATGCGCCACCACCGGTTCATCATCCGCTCTTCCATCGCCCCTCCTCCTCATGTTGCCCGCGGGTCTCCGCGGAAGGTTTCACAGACTGACCCCCTAGCCTAATGGCCTATCTCATAACTCGGTCGCGGAGCAATGTTCTGTGAAACCTTTCACGCTTTTCAAAAAAAATGAACCCGTTCTCACTTTGACGAGAAATCGAGCGTCATCTGTGAAAGCTCTTACAGAAAGGGCATGGCGTCATGTTTATTCTCTAGTTGGGAAATCCTGAGGATGTTGACGATGCCGCAACTGAACAGATCTCGAGAGGAGGGGTCTTATGAAAGATCAACCGGAAGAGAAGCTCTTTTCGATGGGCCAGTGGCTGCTCATCACGATTGTCTTCTCCGTATATGCCATCATTCTCCTCTCGCTGGATCCGGAATGGGTCCTGTGGGCCGGGTCGATGAGCGCGGGTTCTCTCTACGTCCCGGATCCGCCTCCGCCTCTCTTTGACGATCCGCGGAAAGCCCTTCAGATAGCGTCTAATTTATGTCTCGGTCTCGTAGGGCTCCTTGGTTTGGTGTGCCTCGTGGGCTTCTTGGGCGAGGTGAAGTTCGGGTGGCGGTCTAGGTTGAAGGCTCGATGGGCGGAGTGGAGGTCTCAGAGCGTGCGCGGAGGCGCAGAACTCGGAGACATCGGAGCAGAGGGCCATTTCCAGGAAGTTGATCGCGATCCGGGGCGGTGATATGATGAAATTACAGGGCCGGGTCCTCTCGGGCCTCCGGGAGGAGCGTGACAGTGTGTCGGTGGCCTACGTGACAGCTACTGGGTTGTTCGAGGGGGTTTCGGAAGAAGAAGGCCGGAGGATCGCTCGCGTTTGCTTCGATAGGGCCCAACCGAAGGGCACAACAATATTCTCGGAGGGTGACCCGAGTGATTCGCTCTATGTCGTCAAGCAGGGGCTTGTGAAGCTCACGTCGATCTCTGAGAAGGGAACGGAGACCATTCTCGATTTCCTCAAGCCAGGGGAGATTTTCGGGGAGCTCCTCCTCACCGAGAAGGTGAGAGCTTTCACGGCAACCGCGAACGAAGATACCGTCGTGACTGCCGTGCCGCAGGAGCGCTTCCTGGAGCTATTGTCACTGGTCCCCACCATCAGCCGGAATTTCATCAGGATCCTGTCGAAACGATTGGTGAAGGTGGGAAAGGGGGTGGCCGATTCCAGTCATTCCTGGTCCTACCACAGACTCGCCAGGACGCTTCTTTATCTTGGCGAAAAGTACGGCGAGGAGACTCCTGCTGGCACCTTAATCAGATTGCGCCTGACTCATGAAGATCTGGCAAATCTGATCGGGGCCACCCGGGAGACCGTCACAACCCAGCTCAACAAGTTCGAAAGGATGGGGCTGCTGAACCGGCGGGGCCGGAGTCTCATTATCATTCGACACCGCCTCAGCGAATTCATCAGCTCTGAGGAACTGCGATTGAGCAAGTCCCAAGTTGAATGAGGATATATCGTTTGAACAACGGCGCTGTCGCGGGAAGAGTGTTTCTTCTCCCGGTCGCACCACATGGACCCCCGCCTCCTCCTTCCCTACACCCCTGGGCCAGAGTCTATCTACGAGAACCCGGAATCTATCTGACGCATCCGGTGGGTCATACACCCTGTTAGCTCTGATCATGTTCCCCTCCGTTGCGCGCAAACCGCTACGGCCACCTTCGTGGCTGTCCTTACTCCGGACCGCTCGCCCTCCGGCAACTCGTTTAATCTGTCGATGATATACGGCGACAGGGCCGTCCTCTCCCTATCGCCCCACTAGAGTCATTCGCGGCTATCGCCCGAAGCGCGAAAGCACGCCGTACTGGATCTGGCCCAATGAAGGCCTCGCGCTCGGCTCTTCTTTGAGCCTTCCAAACTTCCTCTCCGCGTTCGTGAGGTCCTGCTCGCCCATGCCCTCCACCACAAAACACTCTATCATGCCTCATACAGTCATCAGGAAAGCGCCGACCTGTGAAGAGCAAAGGACTTATCGGTGGCTGGGCGCGCAGCCTGCGGCCGGGAAGATTGATGTAGGAGGATCCGACAGATGGGAGCGGTTATTCCACCTTCGCGATGGACGACGCTGAGAGCAAGCTGACGAGGAGCTTGAGCGCATTGTCGAGATAGGCGGGGTCTTTCGATTCGAGGGTAAGCCTGACCCGATACTCCGGGTTATTCAGCGCAGGATACGAGCCAAGGAGGAGGGCGGGGTACTCGCGCATGACGGCGTTCAGGTGCTCGGCGATGGCCCCCTCCCCGTCGGTAACGAACACCGTCTTAAGGAAGAACGGAGCATCGCGAAACCTCTCCTTGATGCCGTTGAACTTCTGAATGAGTATCTCCGGGACCCCTGGAAAGATGTAGATGTTCTTGACAAGCACCACAGGGAAGACAAGGTCCGGCTGGCCCAGCAGCTCTGCACCCTCCGGCACCTGTGCCAACCGCAGCCGGGCGCTGTTCACATTCCCCGGATACAATTCCTTCACCACCCGCTCGAGATCGGGATGGATAACCACCCGTCGGCCTAACCCCTTGGCGATTCCCTCGACGGTCACATCGTCGTGCGTCGGCCCGACGCCACCCGTTGTGAAGACGATATCATAGGCTTCCGAAAACGTTGACGACTCTTCCGCAATGGTATCCACCTCATCAGGGATCGCCGAGACCCGCCTGACCTCGACGCCCAGCGCGCGCAGCTCCCGACACAGATACGGAGAGTTGGCGTCTTGGACCTTCCCTGAGAGGATCTCGTTCCCGATGATCAGAATACCGGCTGTCGTGGTCATGATGTGAGTCTGCTCGGGGCGGCGACCGTCCGCCGAAGGGCCATATCATACTGTCTTCGAAGCCGCTTGGCAATCGGCTTTTTGCGATGATTGTGGTGGATTGCGGTCAAGCCTGCGATATACTGGTGGTCGGGGAGGGCTCCTGTTGCCGCGAGAAAACCGTGTCCTTCACATTGGAGATCCGGCGCCTGACTTTCGCCTTCGCCTGTCAGACGGTCGGGAGGTTCGGCTATCAGATTACCGAGGTCGTCAGCACATCCTGCTTTTTTTCCTCCGAGGGACCTGGTGACCCAACTGTCGGAAGCAGCTCGGTGGGCTGCAGGATCATCTCGCGATCTTTCAGGAGATGGGCGCCTCGGCGTTCGGGATCCTTGCGCAACGGCCGGAGAAGGTGCAGACCTTCATGACCGGCCAGCGCCTCGCACTTCCGATCCTGATCGATGCCGACCGAGCCATTACCAAACTGTACGGAGTCTATCACCCCTTCGGGCTCGATGCGCTCAACACTGCCAGGCCTTCGACGTTCCTCATCGATCGGGATGGAACAGTGCGTTTCATGTATGTCGGGGAGGGGCAGGCCGATCGCCCGGACCCGGAGACGATCGTTGCCGAGCTGCGTAAACTCAACTGAAGGCTCGGTCTTACACCGTGTTGATTCCCGGTCGAAAAGACCTGAGCCGTAACCTGCGAAGACGTGTGTGGGCATCGCCGCTACGCCGAGCCCTGACGAGCCTCCACCCCTGCCAGGCGCTCCAGCACCGTGACGACCGCCTGAGTGCCGCACTCGCCCTTCCCGTCTACGACCGCGGCCCGATAGAGCTGCGCCACCAGCGCCGTGAGCGGTAGCGATAGCGCCAATTCCTCGGCCATCTCCAGGATGAGGCGCAGGTCTTTGAGCTGGAGCGTGATCATGAACCCCGGAGCGAAATCGCCTTTGACGATCCGCGGCCCCAAGTTGGCGAGCTGCCAGGAGCCAGCCGCTCCGCCCTTGACCGCCTCGATGGTCTTGAGCAGGTCGGCGCCGGCCTTGGCGCCAAACACCAGCGCCTCGGCCACTCCGCTCAGGGTGACAGCAACCAGGACCTGATTCACGAGTTTGGTCACCTGCCCGGCGCCGCTAGGACCCATGTAGGTGATGCTCTTGCCCATGACCTCGAAGATCGGGAGGACGCGCCGGAAGGCATCCTCCTCACCCCCCACCATAATGGCCAGGGTCCCCTGGATCGCACCCCACGAGCCCCCGCTGACAGGGGCGTCCATGTAGGCCACCCCTCGGGTCGCCAGTTGCTGCGCGATGGCCCGCTCCACTCGCGGAGAAACGGTGCTCATGTCGATGACCACGCCGCCGGGACGGACCCCTTCGATGATGCCCTGGGGTCCCAGGACCACCTGCTCGACATCAGGGGAGTCGGGCACCATGGTGATGACCATCGGCGCCTGGCGGGCAACCGCGGCAGGGCAGTCGGCCCACAGGGCGCCCTCAGCCAGCAGTCCGTTTGCCTTGCGCCTCGTGCGAGTATACACCACCAATCCGAAGCCCGCCTTCAGGAGGTTGCGCGCCATCGGCTGCCCCATGATCCCGAGACCGATGAACCCGACTACCGGCTTGCCATGAGCCATAGGCCACTCCTTGTTGACTTGCACTCACCATCGTCAGATGCTACGATTCTCCTCATGTGCTCCGCGAGGGAGACCGAAAATGGCTGAGGCCACGTTGGTATCGCCCACGCTGCTCCTCGCATTACTGCGCTTCGCCCAGGCGCTGACTCAGTACCCGATTCCTGAGACGCTCCCTACCGTCCACCTCGTTCCCCAGAGCGTTCTTCAGGAAAAGGCACGAGAGTTTTGCAACGGCCGCTGTCGCGTCTTCGGGTGGTACGCGCTAGGCGAGGAGATCTACTTCGACGAATCGCAGGACCTCGAGCATGACGCATGGGCCCAGTCCAAGCTCCTGCACGAACTCGTCCACTGGCTCCAGCACCATGCCTCCCCCGTGAACGACTGTCCCACCAAACTCAAGCGCGAGGCCGAGGCCTACCGGGTCCAGGACACCTTCCTCACCAGGCGCTCCCTTTCACCCACGTGGGGGGCGAGGCTCCTGCGGAACGCGACCTGCTCCGACGCCAGCCCAGCCCAGTAACACCGGTCCGTTGCTCAGCAGAGTCACGGGCCTCACCTACCCATTTGCCGTGATCGGATAACGCCCATCGCAAAGCCCTGCCCCCCTTGACTGTCTCTGCTCCGCGGACGGAATCACGATCATGTGGTGTGCAGAGATAATGTATTCTTCTCAGGTGATGTTAGGGGGGCTTCCCACTCTGGCCTCTAAGACAGCCAGCCGCTCCTTCAGGGCTTTCTCTTGCTGCCAGCGCGCTGTCACATCGCGGAGGATGGCCACCGCGCCGTGAAGGTCGCCTGTCGCATCGCGTACGAGGGCGATGCTGAATTCGAGGGAGATCCGCGAGCCATCCTTGCGAATGCCCGGCACCGCGAGCAGCTCGCGTCCGTACCGGGTGACGCCGGTGGCCATCACCTCGCGATACCCATCCCAGTGACGTCCTCGCAGCTTATCCGGGATAATCAGATCCAAGGATTGCCCCAGGACCTCGTCGGCTTTGTAGCCAAACATAACCTCGGCCCCTGAATTCCATAGACGAATGATCCCGTCCCGATCCGCAAAGATGATGGCATCCTGGGTTCCTTCCACAATCTGTCGGCACAGCCACTCAGGTGTATAGGTTTCCATTCACAGGCTCCTTCCCGAGCTGCGGGTGTGGTGCGGGCGGTGCGATCGCCGCCGCTTGGCGGCCTGCGTGCAGGCCAGGCCGCCGCCGATGAACAGGTACTTGGTGGACTTCTGGAGCAGGGGCTGGCTCCGTGGGATGAACTGCGGCCGGGGCTTCTACTCCATCAGCTTGACGACTTGGCCGCGCAGGACAAGCTCGCCGCTCTGATTGCGCGCCTTGATCTCTATCGGGACGATCGGTTGGCCTTTGCCCTTCTGGGACCGTCTGATCTGGTCGTGCAACGGCGCGGTGGCCGTCATGGTCAGCACGTCGCCGTCCTGAATCGGCTCTCCGAGCTCCTTGAGCGTGACACTCAGCAGCAGGTGGCCCGGCGCGCTCTCTGCAGAGGCCATCGCCATCGTTCCCAAGGCGAGCAAGCGACTTATGTGATCGGAGTTCAGCCCTCCAAAGAGCGCCCTCGTCGCCCTGACCAACTCTTCGGTGATGGTCTTGGAGAACGTCTGCTGGCGGGGGCTGGCAGGGTCGGTAAAGTCATAGATCGTGGTCGGGATTGACGCGGAAACAGTTCGCGCCCACTCCTTGAGCCATGTCATATCGCCGTGGCCCGGCGAGATCGCGTCCTGGGTCAGCGCCATCAATCTAATCGTCGCGGCGCCTTCGCACACAGTTTTTCCATCCTGATTAACGGCCTTCATGTGAAGCTTGGCCCTGGCATGGTCAAGAAGCTGATCGACCTCGACCACTGGCGTCAGGGTGTCGAAGAAATAGACGGGCGCTTTGAACTCTGCCTCGAGCGACTCCAGCCTGTATCCCGGCAAAAGCTGGCCAAAGGTGGCCACGAGATGGGATACCGTCAACAGGCCGTGCGCCACTAACCCCTTAAACCGGGATCCCTCAGCGTATGCCTTGTCCAAGTGATATCGGTTCCGGTCGCCCGAGGCCTTGGCGAACCCCCGTACCATCCAATCACGGACGTTCACCGCGTAGCCCGTTAGTCGCTGGCCCGGAAAGAGCGCCGTCCCGACCTGCTCGGTGCCACCTGGTCTGAGGGCCAGCAGTAGCCGCTCGCGCGCAGTAATGTAGCGTGCGGCCTCCTCGGCAGTAAGCCGCTTGGCCTTCAACGCGCGTTCCAACTGCCGATAGTAGATCCGCGCAGTCGCCGCATCGACCAACTCCGGTTGATTGGTCACTGGGTCGTTGTACGCCACCGCTCCTAGGTTGCGCTCCTGGTCTGCGGTGGCATAAAGTTCCAGAATCTCGAGCGCCCGCTCTACGCAGTTGACCCACCGTGTCCTGTAGGCGCCCCAGCCGGCGTCGGCCGGCCCGGGCGGCCGCTCACCGGCTCGGGGGGGGTTCATGATCTCGGCGACTCGCCCCGCCTGTTCCATAGTCACCAGCTTCCCATGGAATCCCAGGTTGGCGACAAAGAGCGTCTCGGCCTCTAACTGGGCGGAGTCGCTCATGCCATCGATGGCATCGATGTCGGCCTGGGCGGTGGCGGCGATGAGCGCGGAGTGGTAGTAGTAGTACCCCTTGGTGCTCGGATCAGTCGGATCCTCCTTGAGCTGCCCTTGTGGGAGATCTAGAAACAGCCACATCATCCGGCGGCTGGCCGTCGCAATGGCGTGAGCGTCGCGCTCGAGTGTTTCCGGATTGCTGAGGCGCGCACCCAACGCGATGGTGCCAGCGGGCAGACCCAGCTCAACCTCGAGCTCCGTCAACAGACCATCGGCCCGGCGAACCAGGGCAGGTTGCTCCACAGAAGGGAGGATGAGCGCACGCACCACGTCTCGGAGCGGACGCACCAGCTCCGTGAGGTCCCGCTCAACCTGGGGCTGATGGAGACTGACCTGAAGGGCGATCACTTTCGCGGAATGGCCCGCCTGGTTCAGCGCCCCAGCCAACTCACGCCGCGCGTCGAGCCGGTTGGCCCCGAGCAACTGATCGCCGTTCATGATGATCATATCGGCAGCCGAGGCAAGGGCGCGCCGGACTGCGCCCAGGTCGTGACCATCGACAGTGACCACCGAACGCGCGAGGGTGATGGGGCGTGGGACAAACACCTTCGGCGGCAAGACCGGCTTCTGCTCCATCGCCAGTTGTTTGAGAAGCTCCAGATCGAACGGCGCTAATTCCGAGTAGGTCAGTCGCTTGCGGACAACCGGAGGGAACTCGCCGTCATGCCGAGCGATCCCCTCGATATGTGCCGGATGGACGCTCCACTTTCGGTGGATGCCGACAGCGATCGCCCGGACGGTGTCTACCTGCGTGTCATCCGCGTTCAACTTCACGGTGATCCCCGTCCCCGCCACCTTGCCGGTCGCTCGCGCGGCCTTCACCAACCTGAGCAGCGGGTATCGCATGTAGGTGTACTGCTCCTGCTGGACGACGCTGCGGCCGCCGGTCGCGGCGGTGTAATCCACGATGCCGAGGTTCCCCTCCTCTACCTCCGGAGCGGCGGCCAGGATCTGCTCCACCGACAGGATAGCGCTCGGTAGTTCGGTGAGAATAAATATCTTGTGGCGACCCGGCACCCAGCCTCGGTCCTGTTGAATCGTCCGAAGGATCCGCGCGGCCACGCGCACATCGTCGGGCCCCTCCACCTTGGGCATGTAGATCCCGTCGATGAGATCGCCGATCTCGCGGATGACGTGGTAATAATCGCCCGCAGTCCATTTCGTGCGCAGGTTGTTCGGTCTGATCAGGATCATCTGATCGTCGGGAAACCGTCCCTTGAGCTGGAACCGGTCACCGGCAGCGACGAACTGCTGCTCGAGCTGGTCTGCCTTGCCCTGCGGCATCGCATGCGCCTTCAGGAACTCCAGCTCACCCTTCGTGAGCGCCTGGCCTCGGAAGGCCCTGATCAGGAGGACGATTACCTTTCGGGCAACCTCCTTGCGGGTCGTCGCGACCGCATCCTCCAGGTCGAGAAGCAGGATATGGGCTCCCGACTGCGCCGCCTTGAGCATGAAGGTCCAGTTATCGCCCGGGAAGACGTGCTCGATGGTCCGGGGCTTGTACTCCCACGCCAAGCACAGGATCGCCTCATCTCGGGTCGCGGCCGGATTGACCCGCTGCATGGCGTTCCACCGCTCCACTACCTCGGCCTCCGCCTGCGCCGCCTCCCCCCCAAAGGATGCGACGACCTCGCTCCAAGCCTGGTTCTGCGCTTCCGTCGCACGTCCTGGGGTATCGTCTCGATGCACAGCCATATCGTAGCCTCCCAATATCTCTAGCCTCAAATGGAGGTCACCATGAATAACCGGTCTGTCAGATCCTTGCTCGTTTCCAATCCTCCGCCGAAGGTCCGGAGCAGGGCAAGCAGGACAGCGAGGATAAGAACCTGCACGATCCAGCCGATCAGGCAGACCCCCACCGCTCTGAGGGTACCGGTGTAGTCCAGGGCCTGTCTGACTGCGATCACCATCGCCACCAGCATCCAGATCGACGCCACCAGGAAGACCGGCCCGGTCAGTCCGGGAATGACGCCCAGCACCCGGATCACCCCTGGCGCGCTGGAAAAACCTGTTGTGCGTAACAGCTCACCATAGTCCGCCTGTGTCTGAGGTTCGGGAAGGAATCGCGTCCCGATCCAGTAGGTGAGAAAGGCCCAGATGTACCATCCGGCAAGCGCCGCTATGGTGCCGAAGAGGAACCCTCCAACCCCTCCGTGGGCGAAGGCACCGAACCCCGCGGCCACGCTCGCCAGGACCACGACCGCCGTGGCCTGTCCCAACGCCCCCCGATCGGCCTCGACCTCTTCATAGAGGCTCGCATCGAGCTTGGCGGCCCGGATCATCCGATCGCCCAGACTACCCATCACCGCACCTCTTCTACCCGTGCTGGATCCACCCCATGAGTGCCTTCTCACCGACCCATCGTAACACAGGGCAGTACGTGGCGAGCGCGGGATTCCTTTTCGACGCCGGTCTTAGGATCCCTGCCGAAGGTGAGGAAGACGCTCGTCACCATCGGGGACACACCAGCAGAGTCGGTCGTCCATGAGACGATCGCCTGTAACCCCGGGACAGCGGGGGGTGTCTTCAGGACATTGGTCAGGCGGAGCGACGTGTATTGGTGGGGACCCAGCGATCCCCTGAAGCCGGACGGATACTTCCCCGACGCGAGACCGGCTACGAGAGTGCCGTCCGACTGATAGATATCAATCTTCTCTATGGTGATGGTGCCCTTACTGGCCAAGTTCCGAAAGCTGATGTTGGAATAGGTGATCTCCGCCCCCTCAAGACGAGTGGCATAATACAGTGAGCAACCCGACTTCCCCCCTGCGGCCTGCGCGAGATCACAGGCGCCCAAGAGGAAGGCTGCAATGAAGAGACCTGTCGCAATGCGGTTCATGACGTTACACCTCCTTAGCAATCGAACCTTGAAGTCGCGTCGATCACCCGGCCGATCTTGATCGAACGTGAGCACCCTCTCCGATTCGGGGAAGGACCTGATAAAGGTACCGGAGCTTCTCGGAAAAAGCAATAGCCTTGCCGGGCGCGAGGGGAAGACGTGTCATGCGTTAGATGCGAAAGCGAGGGATGAGCAGTCAGTCGCACGTCAGACGGAAGTCACAAATCAACTCATGCCGACAGGCGCTCCGCAACGGTAAAGCAGTTAGCGCGGACGCGAGGTTATCGAGGAAGTTCTCGATTGGGTTTCATTCGCCGCGCTCTGTTCCAGACCGGTGGCTCCCTGGCAGATCCGATCATACCACCCCGGATGATGTGTTCTCGCCCACTCAGCATCCACCACGCCGAACAGCATTCCCCGGAGCGACTCTCTTGTCCGAGGATGGACAGTCGCCAAGGCGATGTGGCCCAGCAGAGGTGGCAGCATAATCACCGTGAAGAGATAGTGGAACCTTCGAGACCAGCCAACGACCGTCCCGACGATCGGCTGTCCACCGGAAGCAGAACCTGGCCACTGCCAGGCGACCCACAGAATGACGCCCGTGACAAGAAAGAGCACGGCGGTCATGGCGACGAACAGCGCGTTCAATTTCTGCCCGGCGTTGAACCTTCCGACACCTCTCATCTCGCATGGCAGGCCGCCTAACCACCTCGGTAGCTGACGCAACCACGACCACTCCTGTCTGACGATCACAAAGAGGTCGGACCCGACGGTCGCAAGCGCCCCTCGATCGCCAAGCATCAGGACAAGGACTGGACTGAGCACCCAGACGGCGCCGCAGACCAGATGCAATCGCAGGCCGATCTCTGTGGAGTAACCACTGATCCACGAGCGAAGGACCGGAAAGCTGATCGGGAGACCGCTCAGCAGGAGTCCGAGAAGTGGAATGGCGAAGGCCCAATGGAAGAGCCGTTCGGTCGCGCCGAATCGGACGACCTCACGCGCACCGTGTGCGGGAAAGTTCTGTGGGGGGGGACCTGCGGTCCCCGCGGAATCGACCTCAGAATGCTCTCCTCCATCTCTCAACATCGATGGTTCTTGAGACTACTAGCCAGGTTACGCGGTGGGAAGGGGATGCTGCTCAGGAGGGGGCGTCTGACTCGAGTCTGGTTCAACCCTCTTTTGGTAGTTCTCGATATATTGATCGATTGCAGCTAGCGCTTCAGCCCTCTCACCTCGCTCGATGAGGGCCATGACCTGCGCGCGTGACGCGCCGTCGATCATCGCCTTCCCGGTCATAGGGTCATAGAACTTCGCGACCTCTCGCAATAGCCGATTTACTTCGATCGGGTCGTCGAGTTCGCGCTTGGCCTGCTTGAGGAGCTTGACGACGGTCAGTTCGTCAATGACCTTCTTTCGCGCCACGGTTCCCCCCCCACAGCCTAGTGGTAGCCGCGCTCCATTGCCGCCAGATCCAAGTGAGGGGAGGCCAGCACCTCAACCTCCGGGATGAGGCCGATGAACTCCTTGTTATCCACGAGCTTCAGATAACGGCGACAGACGTCACACACCTCCAGCTTGGACTGCAGATGGTTTTCGATGATAAGCGTCTGCAGGCGATTGTGATCTTTGTTCTCACAAAAGGGACAGCCAAGGCGACGGACAGGCCAGGCCCATCCGCAGAAGCCGCAATGCAGGTACCGGGAGGCAGCCAGCTCCTGCCCACGCAGCTCGGCGAACTTGGGCTCCGATCCGCAAATAGGACACGTCGGCTTAAGCCACCTGTCGTTATCCAAGAACGATCCCACAGTTTTCGCCCACGCCTGGATGCCCGGGCGGACACTCGCCTCTGCCAGGGTGTTCAATAGTTCTGGGTCGAGAGCCAGTTGGTCCGCGATAGCGAACGCATACCCCTCCTCGGAGACCGTCCCATGAAGCAGTTCCTGGAGGTGGAGGGTTCCCGATCCCAGCGCCGACTCGATCTCCTCGACTCCTGCGCGCACCGAATCTCCCCGCTCCTTCGCCAGCCGGCAGAGGCTCCAAAGGAGTGCTCCAGCAGAGACAAGGTCGAGCGGGAACTCTTCACGTGACAGCAGCGACTTCCCCTTCCCGATCCGATCTCGCAAATGTGCCTCGTCGGTAGGGATCGGCCCCAGCTTCACCGTTGTCGCGTGTTGCTCCTTCAAGAGTCTTTCGTAAAAGCCAAGCAACTCCGACAGCGCGGGCTGCCTCGTCCGGGCCTTCTCAAAAGCGGCAGCAATATCTTCCCAAGAGTGATCCTTCAGCATCAGCACCTACTCCTGTGGCGCCAAAAAAATGGGGTCGTTAGCGCCTCGGCCACGACCCCTTCCCGAACTACCTAACACCTGCTCTTACATCTCTGGGCTTTCCAGCATTCTCCAGGCAGGCCTCATCAGGACGATCTTCGACGCCAACAGCTTTCCGTCCTCAGCCGTGGTGCACTCGCTTCGGATATAGTCGCCCGCCTGGAGTCCCCCGAGCGCAAGGGGCTCCTCTTCCCCAAGAATGTGGGTTCCTCCGCCACAACACAGCGTACAGAACGACTCGTCGTCCTCCTTGAGTCGGACGTGTCCTTCCCCAAGATCGACCTGTGTCACCATGCCCATCACCTGACGGCTGGTCTGCATCGCTTTCCCTCCCATTCCTTCTCACACGGGGTCACGCCAGCGAGCCCCCCTCGAGCGATCATCACTTTCAATGGATCTGGGGAACGGTAGCGACTTACCCCTGACCTACTGCAAACATCACATATTTGGTCAGGAACCCTCCAACCAAAATCAACAGGGACGCCACTGCAACCATCCCCCGGCCCTGGCGATACCCCTGGAAGAACCCGTCCCGAACCTCCAGGATGAGCGGCGCTAAGAGGCCGATGCCCACTGCACCGACCCAGAAGGCCAGACTATACGAGCCGCTGGTCAGCAGCCCGGCACGGCTGGCGCTCCAGAACGGTCCCCTAGCCACCGCCATGAACACCGCGATCAGCGCCAGCGCCTGGAGCACGACGGCGATCGTGTAGGCCCGCCGCACCTTCGCCAGGCTCCCGCTCACCTCCGGGCCGCGTAGGCTCAGTATGAGCGCTATGGTCGCCATGCCGGTGGAAGCGCCGATCGCGAGAAAGAGCGCACCCAGCGGCCGTGCGTTCCTCCAGAACGGCTGGGCCGTGGCAGACAACAATTGGCCCGGATACGCGGCGACGAAAAACGCCAGTGCGACGCCGATTGCCCCGAAGGCCCCCCGAACTGGTGCGAGGTTGATGGTCCCGCCCTTATCTTCCAGGTAGAGTGTCAGGGCAACGATGAACGCGCACACGCCGAAGCCCAGGAGCGCCCACGCCCCCATGTTCATTGGAGAGTAGGGTTTGATGTGAAACGGACCGATGTTAATGGCGCTCATGCCGATGGTTGTGGCGGCCTTCGGGACCATCAGCATGTGCAGGAACCGGGACGGCATCCCCAGGTCGATGATCAGGAAGAGCGGCCCGGGAAGCATAGCCAGGAGGGCCAGGTAGGTCCCGACCTTCGTCACCACACGATCCTTCCTGCTCCCGAAGATGTCGGCGACACCGGCGGCCATAAAGGCACCGCCGGCGAGACCCACCAGAAAGAAGTAGATATCGATCAGCAGCGGCCAGTGAGGGCTCTGTAAGTTCGGCATGGCTACTCCTCCCCTCCATTATCGCCGCCGCCTCGCTGCCGGAACGCGACGATCGCGCCCAACCCCACCAGGATGGCGGTGCCCGCGCTCAGGCCGGCGTCCTTAAAGATCGGCTTCTGGGGCAGCCTGGGTTCGACGGGCAGTCCGTAGACCTCAGGCTTATCCATCAGGAGGAAGAAGGCATTCAGGCCACCCAGAGGGCCGTTCTCATCCTCACCGTAGAGATTGGCCTCTTTGACCCCCTGCGCGCGCAGGGCGGCCAGCCGCTTTTTCGCCTTGGCGGCCAACTCGTCCCGATAGCCGAACTCGATCGACTTGGTGGGGCAGGTCTTGGCGCAGGCGGTCTGCATCCCCTCCGAGGTCCGATCGACACAGAAACTACACTTGTTGACCCGCCCCGTTCCGTGGTTGAAGGCGACGACACCGAAGGGACAGGCCGACACACAGTAGCGACAGCCGTTGCAGATATCCTGGCTGATGTCCACGGTGCCGAACGGCGTGCGGTAGATGGCGCCAGTCGGGCAGGCCTCCAGGCAGCCTGCGTTGTTGCAGTGCTTGCAGACATCGCTCATGAGGAGCCACTTGGGCTCGTTCCGCTCGTCCTTTTTCTCGATGAACTTGACGTGGCGCCAGGTCTTGTCGGTGAAGTGGGATTGCGCTTGGTAGCCTCCCGTCCACACGGGCGTCTCCGCCGGAAGCTGGTTCCACTGCTTGCACGCCACCTCACAGGCGCGGCAGCCGATACAGACCGAGGTGTCCGTGAACATCGCAAGGGTTCTGGCCATTTTACACCTCCCCCTTCTTCACGTCGCAGAGGAGCGCCTTGCTCTCCTGGATATACGTGGTGGGATCGCCGATGCTGGCGACCAAGTCGTTCGTGACGTCGCCGATGGCGGCCGGCATGACGCCCAACCAGCCCCAATGCCAGGGAATCCCCATATGGTGGACTTTCTTCCCGTTGATGATGAACGTCTGGAACCGCTCGGTCACCATGGCCCGGAGGTGGATCTTGCCCCGCGGGGTGCTGACGGTGATCATGTCGCCGTTCGCAATCCCCCGCTCCGCCGCCAGCTCGTGGCTGATCTCGGCAAAGTGGCCCGAGAACATCGCCGACAACCACGGGACATGGCGCGACATGCCGGCCGCGTGGTGCTCGGTCAGGCGATAGGTGGTGAGGACGATCGGGTACCGGTCCGGTTTGCCCAGCTTGTTCAGGTCCCCGATGTCCCAGACCTTGGCCACCGGGTTGTTCTGGGTCTTGGACAGCAGGTTGACCGTGGGCGACTCGAACGGCTCATAGTGCTCGGGGAAGGGTCCGTCGTTGAGGGGGCCAAACAACGCCCCCTTACCATCGGCCCGCATGATGAAAGCATCGAGCCCTCCGATTCCCTTCAGAGGCCCCTCCTTCAGCTTCGGCGCATCGGGGGCCATATCGGGCTTAAAGTCCGGCACGTCATTGCCCACCCACTTCTTTTGCTCTGGATCCCACCAGATCAGTTTCTTCTTCTCGCTCCACGGCTTCCCCGACGGATCGGCCGAGCAACGGTTATACAGAATGCGACGGTTAGCCGGCCAGACAAAGCCCCAGTTGTGGTTCATGTAGTCGCCAGGAGCAGTTGCCTTCTCGCGCCGGGCGGCCAGGTTTTTCCCCTCCTCGGGATAGACCCCGGAATAGATCCAGTTGCCGCACGCGGTCGAACCGTCGTCTTTGATGGCGGCGAAGCCCGGAAGATGCTGGCCTTTCTTGAAGACCACCTTACCTTCCTTGTCCAGGATGTCGCGGGTCGCGTACCCGTTGACCTCCTTCAGGACCAGCTCCATCTTCGGCTCGCGCTTCCGGTCTTTCGGGTCGTGCTGGTAGTCCCAGACCATGTCCAGGATCGGACGGTCCTTCTTGGCCTTGGAGACAGCGTACAGCTTCTTCAGGCGCAGGCCAAGGTCGTAGATGAAGGCGGCATCCGACCTGGCGTCTCCCGGTGGCTCCACCGCCCTGTCGTGCCACTGAAGCAACCGCATCGTATTCGTGAGCGATCCATCCTTTTCGGCCGCGGGAGCGCCCGGTAGCAAGAACACCTCGGTCTTCACGGTCTTCGGATCGATCGACTTGTCCTTCTCGTGGACCCCCTTCTGACGCCAGAAAGCGGCTGTCTCGGTTTCGAACAGGTCCTGGACCACCATCCAGTCGAGCTTGGCAAAGCCGAGCCGCCCCATGCCGGCATTGGGGCTATCCACGCCGGGGTTCTGTCCAATACAGATAAACCCTTTGACCTTCCCCTTCAGCATGGCGACCAGCATATGCTGATGGGAATAATCGTCGGCGCTCGCCCGTTTAGGAACGTAATCATACGCCCAGTCGTTCTCCTTGGTGGCGGCATCGCCATACCAAGCCTTCAGAAGGCTGATCAGGAACTTCGGCTTGTTAACCCAGTAGCTGCTCTTCGGGGTCTCCTTTTCGACGTAATCTTTGAACGTTGGATGTGGGTCTCTCAGCGGCTGGGCCATATACCCCGGAAGGATATGGTAGAGGGTAGACATATCTGTGGCGCCCTGGACATTGCTGTGGCCGCGCAGGGCGGAAATACCGCCGCCGGGTCGGCCGATATTGCCAAGGATCAGTTGAAGCATGCAGAGGGAGCGAATCTGCTGGACTCCATTGCTCGACTGGTTGAGCTGGAGCGCGTAACCTATGTTCCCGGTCTTGTCCCGCCCGCTATTCGAGCAGAACAGATCGGCCACCTGGAGGAACTTGGCTTTGGGCAGGCCACAGACCCGTTCCACCATCTCCGGGGTATAGCGGCTGTAGTGGCGCTTCAGGAGTTGGAAGACGCAGTTGGGGTCATTCATGGTGGGGTCCCGCTTGACGTTCCCGTCTGCGTCAAGCTGGTACTTCCAAGTCGCTCTGTTGTAGCTCCGCTTCGCTTTTTCATACCCGGTGAATAGCCCGGCCAAGTCGGTCGGTGTCTTGAAGTTCGGGTCGATCAGAAACGGGGCGTTCGTGAACGCCACGACATAATCATGGAAGTACTTCTTGCGCTGGATGGCGTAGTTGATCAGGCCCCCGAAATACACGATGTTCGTGCCGGACCGGATTGGCGCCCAGATATCCGCAGTGGCCGAGGTGCGAGTGTAGCGAGGATCGACGTGGATGATCTTCGCCCCGCGCTCCTTGGCCTTCATGACCCACTTGTAACTGACCGGGTGGCACTCCGCCCAGTTCGAGGTGGGCATAACGACATCGGCAAACTGGACATCGATCAGATTCGTTGTCATCGCGCCGCGACCGAATGTGGTGCCGAGGGCCGGAACAGTGGCCGAATGGCAGATCCTGGCTGAGTTCTCAAGGTAGACAACACCCATGGATCTGGCCAGCTTGGCGATGAGATAGTTTTCCTCGTTGTCCAGCACCGAGGAGCCCAGGACCGCGAGGCCATCACAGCGATTCACAGTGATTCCCTTTTCCTGCTCCACAAAGGTCGCGTCGCGCGTCTTCTTGACCAGTTGGGCGATCCGATCCATCATCCAGTCGAGCGGTTTCTCCTCCCACTTGTCGCTGCCTGGCGCCCTGTAAAGCGGCTTGGTAATTCGGGTCTCGTTGATCGAAAGCTGGAACGTCGAAGAGCCTTTCGGGCAGAGCGCGCCCTCCGTATGCGGGCAATCCGGATCGCCCTCGATGTCGATGATCTTGTTATTGGCCACGTAGATGAGCTGGGCGCACCCTACCGCGCAATAGGGGCAGACTCCCGGAACTGCTTTGGCGTTCTTGATGCGAAGTGAAGTGGCGGCCGCCTGCACCGGCTTCAGGTCAAACCCGAGGCCGGCGAGACTCCCCACAACTGCGCCGCCCGTCGTAGCCCCCGAGACTTTCAGGAAATCACGCCTGGAGACTGCCATCTCCGAACTCCTTTCTATTCTGTCCGCACACTGTGAGCGGGGAGGTGGACTCTTTCGTTTATGGAGCCTTACACTTCAAATATCAGATTCAAATGCCGTTTTACCGAGGATTCCGTTTCCCACTATACCGGCAGCACTCAACCCGTTTATATGGTCAACAAAAGGGATGCAGTTCCAATAAAGGAAGGAAAAGAAAGGAATATAGCTGAACCTAGCAGGAATGGATGGTGTCATTCTCCCGAATCTTGAGCTAAGTTGTCAAGAAAAAAATTCAAACGAATGCGATGATGAGCGACTCAACACCATCTTACAGACCGAAGGTTCTCAAACAATGTTTGGGGCCTACCGCTGGGGAGCTATTTTTGTTTGCTGCGCCTGTCCGAGATCACTCTGCAGGGTTCCTTCGGCTGTCTCCTCAGCCTGGAGGTTAGAGATATCCATCACCTTGGCCTCTGCCTCTTCCTCTGCAGAAACGCCAAGCGGCGTCAGCCTTTCCAGATCCAGCACGACCCGGTCATCCCGCCCTTGGTGCGAACTCTCTAACGCTTCAGAGCCTCCCTTCTTCGAGATTCGCCCGAGGATCAGTCCCATCAAGAAGGCCACGATGCTCACACCAACGAACGCCGGGACTGGGAGGGAGACAGACGATGTCCGCAGGAAATCAGCGAGCGCGAAGATCAGGTCGAGCGCCTGCCCGATCAACGCCTGGACTGTCTGTAGCGCCTCTCTCATTCCATCTTCACAAGCGAAGCGTCAGATCGCGCCATTGGTCGGATACTCCCATAGAATCCACCTGGTTCTGCGATCATCTGTTACGTAGTGCCGTTCCAACTATTTACGCCTAAATGGTAAGGCCGGGGAAAGCGATAGTTCTTAGCACGACACCTGTCGACAGTTAGCCGCAACAAGTTGGAACGGCACTAGCAGGCCTCTCAACAGCTCGGAAATAAGGGGGACAAGAGTTGGGGCAAGAGAAGCAAGACAAGCAGAAGATGGACTTCATGACCCTGCTGGTTCCCGGCTCCTGAAAGACTGTTCAGATATCATACACCACGATCAGAGGCGATGATAACCAAGTCAGCAACCCAGCAGTCAGAGCTCGGCGCGCGACTGCGGGCCCCTCAGGCCAGGTAAAGGACCCGAGCGCCGACGAATCGGAATCCCGGTCGATCGCCTACTTGCTCTTGATCACCAGGGCCGACTGAACCTCCCGGACTCCCGGGACCTCTCGGGCCAAGGCGACCGCCCGATCGGCCTGGGTTTGAGAGTTGACAAACCCCGACAGGACCACCCGACTGCGGAAGGTTTCCACTGACACCGCGAACCCGCTCACCACGGGATCCCCCAGAAGTTTCGTCTTTATCTTGGTTGTGATGGCGGCGTCATCGAAATACTCCCCGGTGCTCTCGCGGGTGGCCGTGGGGGCGCACGCCTGGAGCACGAACCCAGTGACCGTCAGGACGGCAACAAGGAATACCATGAGTCGTCTCACCTGGCGCATTCTTGCCTCCTTTCCTAGACCAGCTAGAACCGACCTTCATCGTTCGACGGCTGGGCATGGTGCCTCGTCAAAGAGGCGCAAACGTCCACGGGCGGCACAGGGCTAATACATCAGGGAGGTTGTACAAGACGCTGTGATGCGGAGCCACTATACCAGAAAGGGCTAGGGCAAGGAAGCGGTTTGTGCTATGATGCGTCCGCTTTGAGGAGCCGATGCGCATGCGTGAGTTGTTTCGTCCGTTCTTGGGATTGACGATTGGAGATCCGGCGGGGATTGGTCCGGAGATCGTGGCCAAGACCCTGACCCAGGAGGAGGTGAGGGTCGCCTGCCGTCCGCTCGTCATTGGCGAGGCCGGGATCATGCGGCGGGCGATCCGCCTCTGCCACCTGGACCTGCCCGTGCGGGCCATCGCCTCACCGGCCGAGGCGACCGGAGACCCCGGTGTGCTGGAAGTACTCGACCTGAAAAACATCGACGCAGCGAGTTGTCCACCAGGCGTCCTTTCCCCCCAGTGCGGGCGGGCCGCGGTCGAGTACCTCTACAAGGCGATCGACCTCGCGATGGCGCGGGAACTTGACGGTGTCGTCACGGCCCCCATCAACAAGGAGGCCATGGTCCAGGCAGGGTTCAAGTACGAGGGGCACACCGAGCTATTCGCCCAGCGGACCGGTACCAAGGACTACGCGATGATGCTGGTGGTCGGTCGAATGCGGGTCATCCATGTCTCCGCGCACGCGTCGCTTCGCAGCGCCTGCGAGAAAGTGAAAAGGGGGCGGATCCTGACGACCATCCGACTGGCGCACAAGGCGCTGCGCGATGTGGGATCGCGGAAAAAGCGGATCGCTGTCGCCGGGCTGAACCCTCATGCCGGAGAGGGCGGCCTATTCGGCCGGGAAGAGATCGATGAAATCGCGCCGGCAATCGAGGCCGCGAGGGCCGAGGGGCTCGAGGCCAGCGGCCCCTACTCGCCCGATACCCTCTTCTACCGCCTCAAGGGCGGCGAATTCGACGCCGTGGTCGCTATGTACCACGATCAGGGGCATATCCCGCTGAAGCTGATCGGCTTCGATCGGGGGGTCAACGTCACCGTGGGCCTCCCGATCATCCGCACCTCGGTCGATCACGGCACCGCCTTGGACATCGCGGGCACCGGCACAGCGAATCCACGCAGCATGGTGGAGGCGATCTTGCTGGCCGGCAAGTTCGCCCAAGGTCACCGCAAGGCAGCCAGTTTTACCGCGCCCCGCCCCCAGAAGTAGTGCCGGTCCAATTAACATCGCCTAGCGGTGTTGCTGGCCCCCGGGACCTCCCTGCGACGTACCTGATAACGTACGCCGGGTACCCGCGCAGTGGGTGCGGCCCGCGGGGGCCGCGCCTTGCTATGCTCGCTCCTTGGCCCGGCACGGTGTGCCCATGAACCTAGGGCGAAATGGTTGGAGGAGCACTAGCCACCGCGCCATCTCACTACCCAACGCGTCAGTAGGTCGGAGGCATCATGCGCATGCCGGGGCCCATCATCCCCTTTCCTGGTTCACTCATCCTTGCATCGTGGCCAAGCCGCTCAAGTTTTCTCTGCTGTTCCGGGGTGAGCAAGGTTTTACCGGACTCGATGGTCTTGATTCGAGCCAGGCGCAGATCGGCACGCAGGAGAGCGACCTTCTTTGTCGAGGCCTCAACGTTGATCAGATCGACCTTTTCCTGCTCCAGCAACCCCTTTAGCTCCAGCTCAGCCACATCGATCTCCGAAGTGCGCTTGATCGCCTCTTTCTCGAAGTTTGCCCGCAATCCCCTCAGCGAACGCTCCTGATCACTGGTTAATGCAAGCTGGTCCTTCCAGTGGAGCATCATGCTGATCAGCGGTCCCTGGTGGCCGCCGCGCCCATGACCCCAGGAGCCGCGCATTCCCATGCCCCGCATTACCCCCGGACCGCCGCAGCCCTCGTCGGCCGACGCCATCTGGTTCAACGCGGACGGAACGGCCGATCCCAGAACACCAGCCATGACCAGCACGGCTGTCACAATCTGTCGCATAGTTCTTACCCCCGTATGAGCTGGCTCTCGACACCCGAAGGCCCCATGCCCCCATGGATGCCGAAGGCCTAATTGAGCGCCTTCCTACGATCTGACACGCGGCACCCTGGAGACGTTTAGCGAGAGATGCGCAGTCCTTTCTGCGACCGGCCTCCGTTAGGGCCCTCTCTCGAACAGGCCTTTCAGTCCCCTGCCAAGCTGCTGCGCCGTATCCCCCAGCGCCTCTGCGCCTTTTTGTCCGAGCCCAACGACGCCACCACCGACACCCTTCACGCTGACGCCAAGCTGCTCGGCCAGTCCCGTGGCCATGGCCGTGACGAAGGACTGCTGGAGCCTAAAACGGGGGTCGTTCAGATCGCCTTCAACCAGGAATGCGAGCTCGATCTTTCCGTCCCGGCTTTTCAGCAGGTTCAGGACCCCCTGTCGCGGTAGGCCCATGAAGCTGTTCACCAGGCCTGGAGCGGAGCGAAGTTGGAGGTCCGACATGGTGGCCTTCCCCGGCGCATGGACCTTTCTCTTGCGAACCTGAAAATCGAGGTCCATGTCGAGACGCCCACGATCCACCTTGACCTCCTGTACCCTGAGCAGATAGGGAGTGAACAGGGTCAAATCAATCGATCGGAGGTTTGCCTTGACGGAGGCGTCTTGGGTGATCGGCTCGACCCAACCGGACAGCCGAACCCGGCCGTCTGCCTGTCTCCCACGGAGCAGGCCCTCAAATTCCAAAGGGCTCTTTTCCGGCGCAAGCGGGATCGCAAGCTGCTGCACAGCCGCCTCGACCTTCTCCAGGCGAAGACGAACAGGACGGTGGGGGACCGACAGGTCGGTCAGGTCGATCCGAGCGTCATGGACGCGGAGCTGTGAAATCGCCACCTGTGGTCCCTGTTTTCCCCCCGCCTCTCCCGCTCCCGGGGCGGGCAACGGCAGGGGGAGCTCCACCTTTCCGTTTGCCTTAAGCGTAATTGCGACGATCGGCCGCTCAAGTTCGACGCTCGAGAGGCGGATCTGGCCGGTGGGCAGGCTACGCAGGCTCGGGGTGACGATGATCCGCTCGACGCTTAAGGGATCAAGGCCGCTCTTACCTTTACCCTTGATTCTGAGATTTGTTATCGTGACATCCCTGAAGCCGATCTCGACCCCGTCCATAACGGCGTCCGGCCCAAGCGCCGCCAGGAGGCGCGTCTGGATCGTCCGCGCCAGGAATCTGTAGGCGACGATCGCGCCGCCGGTGAACAGCACAAGGCATACGCCGAGGGAGATCAGAACCTTCGCCATGCGGCTCATAGTCATGGCCACCCCTCACCGCTTGCGCCAGACCGACTGCATCCCCGGAATGGGATTCCCAGTCTCATTGTAGGCCGGGCAGAGCTCGATCAGGTATCCCTCCTGTTCGAGCTGTGAGGCAACGGTTGCTGCATCTTTGACGCGGACGCCCGCCGGCCTCGCCTCGGACGTGAAGGCATTCGTGACAAAATCATACCCCTCCTCGAGCACGCGCCTGATTGACGGATCCCTCGACGCCATGAGCTCGATGAATGCCATTCGGCCAAAATCCACGCCAGCGATCTCCTATCGGCTTGTGCGCGAGACTACCACCTCGGTCAGGACGATGTCTGTGAGCGGTTTGTCGCGCGCATCGCGGGGTGCGTTCCCGATCGCCTCGACCACCTCCTGCCCCTTGACCACCTCGCCGAAGACCGAGTGCTTGCCATCCAGCCATGGAGTGGCTTGATGGATGATGAAAAACTGGCTGCCGTTGCTGTTGGGGCCGGCATTCGCCATGGAGAGAATGCCGGGCTTATCGTGGCGGAGTTCGGGGTGAAATTCGTCCGGAAATCGGTACCCTGGGCCGCCGCTCCCAATGCCGAGCGGGTCACCGCCCTGGATCATGAAGTTCGGAATCACCCGGTGAAAGATCGTGCCGTTATAGAGCGGCCGCTTCACCTGCTGTCCGCTCTTCGGATCGGACCAGGCCTTGGTGCCCGTGGCGAGCTCGACGAAGTTGGCCACGGTCTTCGGCGCCCTATCCTCGAAGAGGTGGATGACAATCTCCCCCATACTGGTCTTCATGGTCGCGTACAGCGCTTCAGCCATGACGGTCTCCTTGGACGTGTGGTGTGACCTCAACACGGAGGGCGGCAAAGTCAAAGATGATCTGCTCTTGAACCAACGTGTCAATGGATGGCGGGCGCTTGGCCCTCACGAGGCGGATCGCTTCTTCGGCGCTCATTCCTTGGTGTACGAGGGCGCAGGCCAGCATGGTGCCGGTCCGCCCCTGCCCCGCATAGCAGTGGACGACAACACCGCCATTCTGATCGGCATCATCCAAGAATATCAGGAACGCCTCGATCTGCTGGATCGTTGGAGCGCAGAAATCCGGAACCGGCAGATGAAGGTAGCGGAGCCCGAAGCCGCTCACCATCCCTTCATCCAGCGGCCTCTCGGTCATGGAGACGATCGCGCCGATCCCCCGGACCATCAGGAAGGCAAGGTCTTCCTCCAAAGGACTCGAGCGTCCTGGGCGCGCCATCCCGGCCAGCCTCCCCTCAATCACGAAGCTGAAATTATCCGGCATCGATCCTCCTTCTCAGGGTATCAAATCAACAGGACTTTCCCGGCCGTGCATAAGGCCGTAGCCAATAGTGCCGGCACTCGTGCCGTTCCAACTTGTTGTAGCGAATGGCGACCGGTATGCAGCACATAGATGTCATTCGCCTCAGCCTCACTGCGTCGGCGTAAGTAGTTGGAACGGCACTAGCGGACCGGTCCGCCGAACGCCTCTGCCGCCTCGCGATAGAGGGCCTCGGCGCACTCCTGATACCTGGGTGAAAAATGAAACAACGCCAGCTCTCTCACGTTGGCTTCGGCCGCGAGAAGTCCCGCCTGTCGAGCCGTCAAGTGGTGTCGCTCGGTGGCCAGATGCCGATCCTGCTCCAGGTAAACCGCCTCACAGAAGAGGATGTCCGCGTCGCGGGCCAGGGAGGTGATCTTGTGCCTATTGTCGCGCGAATACAGGGTGTCGGTGACATAGGCGAGCCTCTGACCGCTCGTGATGGTCGCAATCGTATGCCTCAGATCGCCGAGCGTGATCGTCCGAACACACTCGCCGTGCTCATCCGCGCACGAGGCGCGGATCATCGTCTCGTCGGGAGCGCCTGCGCGGAGCAGCCGTTTGAATTCGGTCAGCCAAGGTCCGGTCGTCAGGCCGAGACGCTTCACACGGTCGGCGTCGACATTGATGCGCTGCACTTCGGTGATCGCGAAGGCCAGGCAGGGGATCTTATGATCGAGGTGCACGGCCTCGACCCGGAACAACGGATCGTCGAGCAGCACGCCACGGAACACCGATGGCGGCAGCAGATCGATCCGCTCGAACCGAGCGCCACATGGGAAGCGGGCTGTGATGACCTTCTCCGGGCTGACCTCGTGGACCTCGAACGCGAGGGTGTATCCCTCCACCAGATTCCAGGTGTAGCCGGAAAGCTTCCCCTCGACGTTGGCGATGATCCCCGGGGGCCCGAAGAGACGGATCGCCCGATCGCGGCCGAGCGCAATCCGCAACAGGTGGTCGAATCCAATGAAGTGATCGACGTGGGTGTGAGAGACAAAGACATCGGTGACCTTCAGCAGGTCGGCGGGCGACTGCGCCATAAGGTCACCAAGGTCCACCAGGAGCGAACGGCGCTCCCATCGAAGCCGCACGAGGAGGCCTGGGTCCCCGAAGATCCCGTTGAGCAGCCTTGGTTGAAAGACGTTCGTCATACCAGGAACGCGCGGGCAGGCAAACATCAGGACGAGGGAGGCCAGCCTGGTACCTGTCACACAAGCGACCCCAAGGCGTGGGGTCGCCCTCCCATCGGTGTCGACGTCTGGTGTACGGCGTCCTACCTCCCCTTCACCTTTTTGGTAAAGGTCTCGACCGGGAGAGCCGGAAGCGTCATGATCTGAACTGTCCCGCGGGAGCCGAGTTCCATCGAGACCTTGGCGATGGTCTCGTTGTCCGGCGCCTCGACCACATTGACGAAGTCATACGGCCCGAGGACCGCGTATTGCGCGATGACCTTTGCCCCGAGCGATTCGATCTCCTTGTTCACCTCCCGGATCCGGCCAGGGTTGGCCTTCACCGTCTTCCGACCCTCGTCTGTAAGCGTGCTCAGCATGATGTACGTGGCCATCGCCGCGCCCTCCTTATGGAAATGCAGGTTTTTCTTACCCTATCACCGTTGTCATACAGGGTCAAGCACATTGGGGCGCGTGGCGCGCCTTCTTTTTGCCGCAAGGATGTGGAACGTTGTCCCATTCGATGTCGATCGGCAACCGGCTAGGGTGTGGGATTGGAGGCAACCTCAGTTCCTTGCAGGGTTGTTGCCAGCATGACCACCATAGAGGGTGGCGAGTCAAGGCTCTGGCGGCAGGCGGATGCGCTGTTGCTCTTGACCCTATCTCTGCTGGCTTGGGGACCTGGAGCCGGACTGGGGCGGCTTCTGGAGGAACTGCAGATCTGAGATCGTGACGCGAGTGGTCATCCTAGGAGCTCCCTTGTTCTAATAGCCCTTGTCCCCATGGAGGGCTTCAGACCAGTCATCCTTCCCATCGCAGGGTCATGGCTCGAGATGGTCTTCTCTTCGGACTCCAAGAATGGCACCGCTGATACGGCGACGCCCCAGCAACCGCAACCATGTGGAAAAGTGTCGCACGTTTTCGGTGACGAGCACTGCTCCTGTCCCGAACGCAGACACGAGGATCAGGACGTCGGCAACGTGACTCCGCGGATTCAAGAACCCGTGCCGCCGAGCATACAGATTCAAGAGCTGTCCGGCCAGCGCCCACTCCTCGTGCCCCGGCGTCACTACGTAGCCGCTGGCGGTGAAGGCCTGATTCAGCCCATCCAGCAGCCGTTTGTCGGTGGGTGATCGCGCCCCGGCGTACAGCTCCTGAAGGACGACTGAAGAGAGTCGGTTCCTGCCCTTACGCGTTTGAGCCTCGATCAGACTTCTATATGCTTCTCGTCGAAAGTACGGGATATAGATCGAGGTGTCGAACACAACGGGCCGCGATCTCACCGCTACGCCCGGCGGCGAGCCGCGTGGAGCGGCTTCCGCCTGGAACCAGCGCTTCTCTCAAACAGGTCGACAAGCCCCCCCCGCTTCGCAATCCGGTCCGCTGCGGAGGCGAGCCTTTCCGCCAGCAAACGGTCTTCGACGGCGATCCGGACGGCTTCAGATTCGCTGCTTACATTCAAGAGCCTTTGAAGTTGCTGAATACTCACCGGACTGACTACCAGGTTCTTCCGAGTGTGACCTTTCTTATTCTGCCCCATGCTCGGCCTCCACAGTTGTGTACTGTTCTAGAGTATATATACACACTATTTCAGTCGGAGTCAACTGAGCCAGAGAGCAGTGGCTTTATCACGAGGGCGATGATCAGGAGAGCGGGTAGCGCAGGGTGGCTTGCGCAGACTCTTCGGGCCAGATGACCCGCTTCCTGCCATCCTGCCACTGAATCAAGAGCGGCTGGTGGCCGACCTGCCGGCCGGTCGTGGGGTCCAGTCGGAACCGCCCGAACAGGGTCGTGAGGTCAATAGCGCGCGCAGCAGCAAGGAGACGCTCATCCTCGAGGCTTCCGGCCACACGGAAGCACTCCATGAAGACGACGCCGGCAGCGAAGGCCTGGACGGCCGGATAGTCAGGATGATGCTGGAAGCGCGCCCGGTATTCGGAGAGAAACCACGCCAGGTCGGGTCCAACGATGTTGTGGTACTTCACCCCCGGCTCCCATTGGCTCGGGGCGATCACCCCCTCCGCCAATGCTCCGACCTCCCGGTGCATCACTCCAAGCCCCGCCGCAACGACGCAGAGCGCCTTCACGCTCGACATGCCTCCCCGCTGCCGGAGGATCGCGACATCGTCCTGAAAGCTCCCCACCCCGATGAGAAGTTCCGGCTCCCCAACGAATGCCTCTCGGAGGAGCGCGCCTGGATCTGCGATCGGCGAGTCAAAAGGGTTCACCTGGATGTGGCCAAACCCGGCGGCCTTTGCGCCCTCCGTCGCGCCACGGGCGACATGGGCGGCGAAGCTGCCGGCCTTGGCGTGAAGAATGCCGATCCTGCCGATCTCGGGGTCCGTCTGCCGCACCAGGATGGGGAGGGCTCGGAGGTAGTCGCTCGCAGGGCTGGGCAAGCTGACGAGATGGCGCCAACCCTGCTCGTAGATCGCATCCGAGGCGCCGCCGTGGTTCCAGAGGATCTTCCCATGGCCCTCGGCGAGTGGCGCAACGGCCATCGTGAGCACGCTGGAATAGGGACCTAGAAGGAGATCAACGCGATCCCGGGTCACGAGGCGGAGAACATGCTCCCTTGCCTGTTCCGAGCGGCTTTCATCGTCCAGGACGATCAGTCGGAGCGGGAGGAATGGGGAGGTCTGATCAACCCAGAGCCGGATGCCGTTCAGGGCTGCTTGCCCCTGCAGCCGGAATCTCCCGCTGAGCGATAGGGAGACCCCGGCAACGACCTCGCTCGAGGCGGACATTCACGAACCTGCTCAGTGTGCCCCCGGCGAGAGAGGCTCGGCCCTCCCGGGGACGCGGGCCGCCCGCCCCAGCGCCACGGCGAAGATCGCAGACTTGCCCTGGGCATGGGGCGAGAAGAAGGCGGTGACGTCGTCATCGTAAAAGGTCGTGCCCGTGGTCCCGAGCCCCAGGGCGTAGGCGCAGAGGTAGATCTTCCCGCCGACGATTCCCGCCTCGAGCTGGGCCGCGGCGTAGCCCCGATTCCCGTAGCGGTCGAGGAGCCTCGACAGGTCCGCGAGGAAGAAGACGACCACGCTGGCATCGGCGCCGAGCTGCTGCTCGAGGCAGAGATAGCCGGCCTCGCGCCGAAATCCGCCCTCTTTCAGCAACTCAAGGGCCCGGTCCGATGGCGAGAAGTAGAAGGCGCCGCCCGGGAGGCCCTCGACGTCATTGGCGATGAGATAGGTGTCAATGAGGCTGGTCCCTGGCCCGCCGAGAAAGTCTGCAGGCACTCCCCGGGTCGATCGGTCAAGGATGGTGGAGAGTTGCGGGAAGGAGATCGCCGTGCTGGCGAACCGGCGCGTTGAGCCCCGCCGCAGAATGACGTCGCCAAGAGCCCGGCCCGAATCGATGCCCTCCGCAAGAGGATCCAGGGGATAGCGCGTGCCACCGGACGGCGGCGAGGGCGGCCTGGAGAAGGCGGCTCGCCACGCCTGAACCTCCTCCTCGCTTACAAGCATCGACGCAGCACGCATCCGGCGGATCTCCGGATAGTCCACCTCCTCCTTCGACAGGGGAACGGTCTCGGGCGAGATCGGCGGGACATCGGGTGGGTCGGGGGCCGGCGAATGCGCCCCCAAAGGGACAAGGCAGAGGCTTGCCTCCCGTTCCGCGTCAATACCGAGCAGGCGGTCCACGCGCGCGTCGATGAAGCCCGAGACCACCCGGGCGGAAATGGATGCAGAGGCTGTGGTGGCCAGGAGGTTTGCCAGGATCGTTCCGCTGTTCCAGTAAAAGTGCCGATAGGCCCTGGCCTGGTACTTCCAGGCGTTCCGCCAAAAGATGGCCGTCAGGATCAGCGTGACAGGGGCGCGGGAGACCGCCTCTTCCCCTGCCGCCGCTCGCACAAGCTCGCCCCGGAAATCCCCTTCGCGCAGGTGCCGGAGCGCGAAGTCGGCCGGAGAGAAGTGGTAGACGCCTGCGGCAAGCCCTGGCAGGTCGCTGGAGACGACGTAGATCTCTACTTCATAGAGCGCCCCGGTGCAGGCAGCCGCCCGGAAGTAATGCTCCTCGCCGCCGGGATAGATCTTCTTCTTGGTCAGGCCTGCGCAATAGAACAGGACCTGGGCAAGGCGGCCAAGGTCGACCGGCCCATCCCCGACCGGCTCAAACGCGCTGACGGCGGCAAGCGCCTGCGCATCGGGCGGCTCTACGTCATGAGGCAGCGGAATCACCGGCAAGGTCGGATAGAGCTTGAAGAGGGACGGCTTGGTCTCCCAGTCGAGGAAGTGGCCTCCCGACCGGACGCTCCAGTAGGAATGCTTGGTCGCGCCGTGATAGTCGCGCGCCTCTTCGATGTTCTGATTCTCGATCTGGCTCATCACCACAGACGAGATGTCACGCCTCTGCTCGCTCAACCCGGACCAGGAGGTTCATGACAAAGTGCAGCGTCACCCGATCGCCCGACCTCGCATTCGGGTAAATCGATTCCGTGCCGATCCGGCCGCTGCCGATCTGCCCTCCGGGCTGTCCGGCGAGCTGAAAGTAGACGTCACAGTAGGGTGACCCATGAATGGCCAACGGCCTCACCTCTTTCAGCACGCCCTCTTTTGCCCCGTGAAGCATCTCCCGATCACCTAGGCGTTTGTCATTGCGAGCGACCAAACGAGCCGAAGCCCTGAGCCCTTCGGCTTCACTCAGGATAAACTCCGCGAAGGGGTGGCAATCCCGTCCTCTTGAGATGGCGGGACCTGCCCCGAGCTCTGGGATTGCGGAGCCTGCCCCGAGCTCTGGGATTGCTTCGTCCCCTTCGACTCGCTCAGGGTCCTCGCAATGGGTATAAAGGTCATGGATTGTTGGTCTTTTGTTGATTTTCAAAGTAACTGTACCATTTCAAGAATTGAATCTTGTGTCTTTGACTCAAGCCGGCGTGCTGCCGGTACGCCCGTTTGATTCTCGAATGCCAC
>JACQQF010000050.1 GCA_016207095.1 Candidatus Methylomirabilota bacterium
CCTATCTGAAGTACACCGATGACCACCTGCGCATGCCGTTGTGGGCCGGCATCCTGGAGTACCTCCCCTTCTACCTCCTCGCACTCTGGGCCTGGCAGGTCGAAAGGCTCCGCGGGGTTGGGTCAGGCCTGCTCGGTCAATCCGCTGGCCGGAGGTCGTCGTGACTCTCCTCCTATCTGATCGTTTCCTTCATCATTCTCTATACCGTGGGAATGGGTTATGTGGCGTCCCTTGGGCTCTGGCAGGCGTTTCGAGAGGTCCCGCACTCATTCAAGAGCGCACGACAGGGCGTGAGAGTCGAGAGGGCTCATCAGACTGAACGTCATCGTGGGCTGGCTGATCCTTCAAGAAAGCCGTTGCAGTATGATGGTGGCAGCCGCTGAGAGGTCCCGAGCCTTGGGACAGTCTACATGGCCCCACAGGCCCGCGGGATCGAGCAGGATCGCATCCAGGCCGGCCGCCCTCGACCCCACGACATCAATCGAGTAGAGGTCGCCGACGTAGACAGCCTCGGCGGGTTCGACCCCCGCCCGCTCGAGCGCCATCTGAAAGATCCTGGGATCGGGCTTTTCCACCCCCACGACGTGCGAGTCCAGAATGAACCGGAAATAGGGAGCTAATCCTTCCTTCGTGAGCATCCGCTCAACGGTGCCATCAGAGTTGGAGATCATCCCGACGGCCAGGTCGCGGCGCTGTAACCGCTCGAGGACGGCCGGGGCCTGAGGGTTCGGCCGGTTCCAGAGGTTATGCGCCCGGTTGTACTCGGCGATTTGCTGGAAGGCCCGCTCTGTGGCTGCCCCCCACTCCACCCCCAGACCCTCGCAGACAAACTGGATGTAGGTCTGGAAGATCTTCGGCGCTTCGGTGGAACTGCGTTGGGCTAGGATCGGATCGAGCCGCACGCGGGCCTGATACTCGGCGTTGCGGACCCGATCCTCCTCGACATCGAATCCTTCTGCGGCCAGCGCCCCGGTCACCACCGCGTAATTAACCAACATCACCGTATTGCCGGCGTCGAACAGGACAGCTTTTAACGCCATCGATCTCTCCCCTGCACAGAGACACAACTATTAGGCTCTTATACCGTGCGAGCGCACCCCTGTCAAGGCCGGTTCCCCCTTCCCGGAAGCCGTTGGCTGCGATCACTCGCTTGACACATGGGGCTCTTGCGGGCTAAGGTGAGGCGAACGCTGGTTCAACGTGACAGTTTCATCGGGGTATCGGAGGAGGACGTCATGAGGCTCAAAGGGAAGAAGGTCGCGATCCTGGCGGAGAATATGTACCAGGAGATGGAGCTGTGGGTCCCCTATTACCGCCTGAAGGAGGAGGGGGCCGAGGTCAAGGTCGTCGGGACCGGCGCGAAGAGCTACACCAGCAAGATGGGATATCCGGTGAGCGCCGATGTGTCGGCTGAGGAGGTCACGGCGGCCGACCTCGACGCCGTCATCATCCCCGGAGGTTACGCCCCTGACATGATGCGGCGCTCCCCAGCCATGGTCAGGCTGGTGAAGGACGCCTTCGTGAAAGGAAAGGTCGTCGCGGCGATCTGTCACGCCGCCTGGATGCTCTGTTCGGCGGGGGTGTTGAAGGGAAAGACCGCCACCTGCTACCACTCTATCAAAGACGACCTGGTGAATGCAGGGGCCCGTTACGTCGATCAGGAAGTGGTTGTAGACGGCAACCTCATCACGTCGAGGGAGCCGAAGGACCTGCCAGCGTTTTGCCGCGAGATCATCAAGGCCCTGGAAAAGGCGAGTTGACACAGGCGGAACGAGGGTCTCGCCGAGTCAATGCTGGACCTTAGGTAGTGGGTCAGTTTGAGGCTTGCGAGTCATTGCGCAACAGGAACTCAGATTCTTCCCCTTCGCGGAGCCAGCCCTTGAGGCCCGCTCAGGGCCGAAGGGCTCAAGAATGACACTAGCGAGACTTGTCATCCTGAACCCTTCGCCTGTCATTCTGAACGAAGTGAAGAATCTCAGGGCAGGCTCCGTGAAGGATCTCTGGCAAACTGGCCCACTACCGGACCTTATCCGTATTTGACAGTTGGCCCCTGCCCTGGTATGCTTTTGGGGCGATTCTTAACGGCGATCGCGCCAACCGAACGCAGCTACGCGAGGTGAGAATGACGGTTGAGAAGCTGATCCTGGCCAAACCGAGAGGGTTCTGCGCCGGGGTCGATCGTGCCATTGATGTGGTGAAGATCGCCCTGGACCTGTACGAGGAACCGGTGTATGTCCGGAGGGAGATCGTCCACAACCGCCATGTCGTGGAGGAGCTCCGGCAAAAGGGCGCGATCTTCGTGGACGAACTCGATGAGGTCCCGAACGGCGCGATCGCCATCTTCAGCGCCCACGGCGTCTCCCCGGAGGTGTGGGCCCAGGCGGAGGGCCGTGGACTGAAGGTCATCGATGCCACGTGCCCTCTCGTCACAAAGGTCCACAACGAAGCGATCAGGTTCGCTCAGCAAGGCCGCACCATCATCCTTGTGGGCCACGAAGGACATGACGAGGTGATCGGAACGATGGGCGAGGCGCCCGACGCGATCACCCTGATCGGATCAGAGGACCAGGTTGCGGATCTGAACGTCCCCGATCCGAGCAAGGTGGCGGTCATCACCCAAACGACGCTTAGCGTCGATGAGACCACAGGAATCGTCGAGGCGCTGAGGCGAAAGTTCCCGCACATCGCCTTTCCGCCGAGTGAAGACATCTGCTACGCCACGACCAACCGGCAGACCGCCCTGAAGGCCCTCGCCGCGCAGGTGGACCTGATTCTCGCCTTGGGCTCGCAGAACAGCTCCAATTCCAAGCGACTGATCGAGGTCGCTCAGGGTGTGGGGGTCAATTCCTACCTGATCGACGACGTGAGTGAGATCAAGCCGGAGTGGCTGGAGGGCGCGCGGGTGATCGGTGTGACAGCGGGCGCCTCGGCCCCGGAGCATCTCGTCCAGGGGGTGGTCAACTACTTCAAGGATCTTGGGGTCACTGATATCGAGGAGATCGAGCCGATCAAGGAAGAGGTGAACTTCGCCCTCCCGAAGGAGCTCGTTCGAGACCGCACCCGCCCAGATTCACGGCGTTTGCCGCACCCCAATGCCGTTGGGACCCCAGCCTAATCTCCAGATCGCGCACGCCAACGCACAAAGGGCAGGTCACTAACGACCCACCCGTTGCTTGTCCCTTTTCAGTCTGCTCTGATTGTGCAGTATGTTGACGTCGCTTCTGCTACAGCCTGGCGCAGACCGCCTTCACCTGCGTGTACAGCTCCAGCGCGTCGTGACCCATCTCGCGGCCCCAGCCCGACTGCTTATACCCGCCAAAGGGCAGCGCCGCATCAAAGATATTGTAGCAGTTGATCCAGACCGTTCCCGAACGAAGCTCCGCCGCTATCCGGTGGGCCTTGCTGATATCACGCGTCCAGACCGCAGCGGCCAGGCCATAGATCGTGTCATTCGCGGCCGAGACGACCTCGTCCACATCTTTGAACGGAATGGCCGCGACCACGGGACCGAAGATCTCTTCCCGAATGACCTGCATGTCCGGCTTGGTATTCACGAGGACCGTCGGCTCAACAAAGTACCCCTTCTCGCCCAGTTTCCGCCCGCCGACAACCGCCTTCGCCCCTTCCGCAAAGCCTGATTCCAGATACCCGCACACCCGAGCAAGTTGTTCATCAGAGACAAGCGGCCCCATCTGGGTGGTCGGGTCGAGCCCGGGACCGATCTTGATCTTCTTCGCCTGCTTGGCCACCCCCTCAACGACCTTGTCGAACATCGGTTGTTCTATAAAGAGCCGGGAGCCTGCACAACAACACTGGCCGTGGTTGAAGAAGATGCCGCTCGCCGCCCCTGGAATCGCCACATCGAGGTCCGCATCCCTGAGCACGATATTCGGCGACTTCCCACCGAGCTCGAGCGACACCTTCTTCAGGTTGCCCGAGGCTGCGCCCAGGATCAGCTTGCCGACCGCGGTTGACCCGGTGAACGCAACCTTCTCCACATCCGGGTGCGCGGCGAGGGCCGCCCCTGCGGTCTCACCGTAGCCGGTGACGATATTGACGACCCCCTCGGGGAATCCCGCCTCGAGGATCAGCTCGCCCAGCCGAAGGGCCGAGAGCGGCGTCTGCTCGGCCGGCTTCAAGACGACCGTGCAGCCTGCCGCAAGCGCCGGCCCGAGCTTCCAGGCCGCCATCAAGAGTGGGAAGTTCCACGGAATGATCTGACCGACCACACCGACGGGCTCACGCAACGTGTAGGCAAGATAGCGCGCGCCGGGGGTGTAGGGGACTGAAATGGGGATCGTGTTCCCTTCGATCTTGGTCGCCCAGCCGGCCATATAGCGGAATAGGTCCACCGCCAGCGGGACATCGGCCGCGCGCGAGACGGTAATCGGCTTCCCGTTGTCCAGGGTCTCGATCTGGGCGAGCTCCTCGAGGTGCGCCTCCACCATATCGGCGAGCTTCCAGATCATCCGCCCCCGCTCGGACGGCGTCATCCCGCGCCATTGACCGCTCTCGAAGGCTCTGCGAGCGGCCTTCACGGCACGATCAATATCCTCCCTATCACCCTCAGCGACTTGGGCCAGAATATCGCCCGTGGCTGGATTATAGGTGGGAAAGGTCTTTCCCGATGCAGCCGCTACCCATTTGTTCCCGATCAGCATCTTTCTGGGCTGACCCACGAAGCGGCTCACCCGCTGATCAATTCGAATCTCCGCTACCGCCGTTCCCATTGTTCTGCTCCTTCCTGCGCCACCCGGTAGCGCAACAGCAACTGTGTTCAGAAACACCAACGGCATTTCAAGGGAAAAGGCCGGGAGAGGGTGTGTGCTGGCACGGGAGGGGCTCCCGTCCGGCAAGATCGCGGCTACTCCTCTCCAGGAACATTCAGGAGGTAGTCCAGCTCTCTGAAGATTCCCAGGCGCCTCGCCCAACGCAGGAGATATGTCCGATCCAGTTTACCTCGGCACCGCTCCAGAACGGTGAGAGCATCCTCATAGTCCCGAGGACGACCGACTTTGAGTTTTTGAATGATGAAGTCCTCTGGAGCAATTACCCAGTAGTAGTGGCCCTCCACTCGCTTCTTTCGCCGGCGTCGAAAGATTCGACGATCATGCGCATCCCGTGGGCGCAGAAGATCAATTGTTACACCCCGGCACAGGGCTCGCAGTTGACTCGTCCTGAGCAGCGGGTTCGATTCTCGCCAGGCCTCATCCACCACTATGGCTGCCCGCGCCATCCGGCTCCCCAGGTGTTCCAGGCCCTCCTCGCTAACCATCACCAGGAAATCAATGTCGAGAGTGGCCCGCGGCCTACCCCACATACCCAAGGCCCAGGCACCGATCAGCGCGTACGGCACTCGCGCCCGCCGGAAGCAGTCCACGGCTCGGCGCAGAGCGTGCAGCAGCTCATGACCCGAAGTGGCGGGCACGTTCCTCTTGCCAGAAATTGGTGTGCTGGGCCTCGGCACGCGAGATTCGGGCCAGCAGCCCGCGCACGGCGACCCTCACTTGCTTTTCAGTAGCCCGGGGCATGGCGGATCGTACGTCTTCTTCCAGGATGCGCAGGCTAGCCGTTGAGAGGGCTGCCACTTGGCGAAACCCCTCTTCCGCGGTACGAGGAAAGCGCACGCTCTTCAGCTCTGATTTCACCAGCCGAAGGCGTTGGAGCCACAGGGGAACTTGCTTCGATTTACTCACGATTGCCCCTCACCCTCTCCCCAACCTGGGGAGAGGGAATCGTAGAGAGGCGAATGCTGCAGGCGACGGGGTGAATGCGAGGATCATTCTTCTAAAAAGGCCTGCACGCCGCGATAGATCTGGAGGCGGTTCTTCTCCAACAACGCGTAATGGGTCGAGTCCCCGATGTCCAGGCGCCGCTTGAACGGCGCGGATGCCAGCTTCTGGAGTAGCTCGTCGGCCGCCTCGCTGCTGATCATCTCCTCCGCGCTCCCCCGAACGATCATGGTCGGGACCTTGATCCTTGCCGGATCGAAGAGCGACCGGCCGGAATGGATCTCGTGCCAGTCGATGTACGGGCCGTTGGGAACCTGGATCGACTCCGGGCTCCGCTGCTTCGATGTGCTGTCGGAGACGAGGACGGCGTCGATCCAGACATCGATCACCTCCTTCTCCCGCCAGACGTCTCGCAGCTCCGGCTTGATCCAGCCGTCCCAGCGATCCAGCAGCTCTCGTCGCGGGACGTAGCGGTACGCTCCCATCTCGTAATCGGGCCGGTCAGGGTTGGCGGGGTCGCCCAGGGCCTTGACGTAGTGCGGGTTCTTCCCGTAGATCGCCCCGTACATCACTAGCTTGTTGACCTTCTCCGGGTGCAGGCTGGCGTACAGCGCGCACCAGGAGGCGCCGATGGAATATCCGACGAGGTTGACCCGATCCACCTTCCGCTTGGACCGAATGTAATCGATGACTGCATCGATGTCGCGCATGACCTGGTCCGCCCGAACAAGTGGGAGGTTCTGATCCCGCGGGTCCTTCATCTCCGGGGGGCGGGTCGACCGCCCGAACCCCCTGATGTCCACGGTGAAGCCGTCAAAGCCGCGTTCGGCCACATAGTCCAGCCAGGAATATCCGGGAACAGAAAGGTCAAACATGATGGACGCCGGGTCGGGAATTCCATGGACGAAGAGGACCACATTCTCCTTGGTGATCTTTGGCAGGTTTGTCAGCCGCTTCTCTCGAACGTACAGCTTGATCCCCGGGTCCCTTCCCTGCACCAAAAACTCCTCTTTGATAATGAGGTTTTCCTGCTCCGCCGCGGCTGCGACTGACCCGCCCGTGGCGATAACGGCGACTGCCGTCCAGAAGGTCAGGCCGACTCGCCACCTGTGCACCATGCTCAGCTCCTTTCTCCACATGTCATCTCCGGGGGTTGAACTCTTCAGCCAGGACACGAATATGACTCCCCTTATCCCGCCTCACCCTCAACCCTCTCCCCCCAACGGGGGCGAGGGAAGGCTGGAAGCCATTAGTATAGGGATACCAGGAGCGTGGGTGTCAACTCCTTTTCACGCCGGGATACAAATCTGTGCCACCGGCCTGACACTTCGGACTGTCCCCTCCGGCCGATATACGGTATGATGCCCTCAAGCGGAGGGGCGATGGCTCTCGCAAAGCTGCTCACATTCGGTCTACTGACGGCATCGATCGCGTACTGGGTGCTCTGCATCATCGGTGCGCTCAAGTTCCTCTCCAGGCGGCCAGGCGAGCGCGCGGAGGGTACACCGCCCGCGACGATCCTGAAGCCGGTCAGGGGGCTCGATCCGGATCTGGCAGACAACTGTCGCGCCGTCTGCCGACAGGACTATCCGGTCTACCAGGTGATCTTCGGCGTGTCCGACCCTCAGGACCCGGCGATCCCATTGCTGCAATCCGTGCTCGCGGAATCGCCGGGAGAGCGGCACCGGCTGGTCATCGGACCTGAGGTCTATGGGCCGAACCGCAAGGTCAGCCTGCTGCAACAGATGCTCCCGTTTGCAGCCCACGAGATTGTGGTGATCAGCGACAGCGACGTCAGGGTCGGACCCGAGTACCTGCGCCACATCGCGCCCCCCTTCCTCGACGAGACGGTCGGGTTGGTCACCTGCCTCTACCGCGGTGACGCCGCTGAGGGCTTCGCGGCCCGCCTCGAGGCCTGGGCCATTAACGACACCTTCGCCCCGTCCGTCATGGCCGCGTATGCGACGGAGGGGGTGACGTTCGCCTTTGGCTCCACCCTCGCCCTTCGCCGGAAGATCCTGGAACAGATCGGCGGCTTCACGCCGTTCGCCGACCTGCTCGCCGACGACTACCACCTGGCCCAAGAGACACGCCGACAGGGATACCGATTGCTCCTGTCTGACTACCCGGTCGCCTGCATCCTGGGGCGACTGCAGTTCTCAGGGGTGTTCGGCCGCCTCCTCCGCTGGAGCAGGACGAACCGGGCCTCACGGCCGGTCGGCTACCTCCTCTCCGGGATCAGCCATGGCACTATCTTCTCGCTCCTCTACCTCGCCCTCGACCGCTTCTCTCCAGCGGCGTGGGCCGCTGCGTCCGCCGCGATCGGCGTCAGGGCCACTGCAGCCTTTGTCGTCGATGCGCTCATCCTCAAGTCACGACAGGCCACGGCTCGCCTCTGGCTTCTGTTACCGGGCGATCTCCTCACCTTCACGGCCTGGGTTCTGAGCTTCGCCGGGAATCGAATCCGTTGGCGCGGCACCCTCTACCGGATTGTTGACGGTGGACGGATGATCGAGCTGGAGGAGGTCAAGCACTCGAGTAGCTCCCGATAGGAGGTAAGCGTGAGGCCCTGCGCCGCCACCGCCGTCATGACCCGCCGGCTCGTCAGGGCCTCGAACTCCTCGCGGTGCCGGTACGCAGGCATCCAGCGCTCAAGCTCCCGACAGGGCGGCAGCCCCACGTGACAGTACCACTCGACCAGGCCGCCTCGAATTCTCGGCAAGAGCCCCAGAAGGAACGCCTCGGTCATCTCTCCGCTTTGTAGCAGCCCGTAGACCCGCTCGGCCGTCCGGACCCCCGCCACGGCTAGTCGGCGGCTGGCGTAGCGACACAGGGCTCCGAAGATCAAGGCGTGAGACAGCTTGTACAGGAGCCGTTTTTTGTCCAGTGTAAGGGTCACTCGAAGATCGTCTCGGGGCAGGCGCATTGCGCGAATTCGATACTGCCCCGCCAACTCCAGAAGGATCGAGAGCACGGCCGGATGCAGGTGAAGATTCAGGTGACCGTCCAGATGGGAGAGGACAAGGCCCGTGGCGTGAAACGCCGCGAGCTGGGCCTCGATCTCACTGCGGAGCTGGGGCCGGAGCGACCTGACGAAGAAATACCGTAAACCCGCAAGCGTGGCGCTTCCGGTGAAGTGTCCATCAGCATCGACCAAGCCCGGAATCAGGTTGGGCGTGAGCGTTGAGCGGCCCTCACAGAGGACAAGGTGGAGTCCAACGGCAAGCGTCGGATGGGCCTTTGCCAGCGCGATCGCTTCAGGGGCGGCCGGGCCGCTCACCATCAGGCTTGCGCTGGTGAGCAGCCCCTGCTCGTGGGCCTGTACGATCGCCTGATTCACCGCGGGCGACAGGCCAAAATCGTCCCCCGTCACGATCAGTTGCGCCAACGCCCTACTCCGCCCTCAAAACACGACACCCGAGCAAGGTCCATCCATCCCTGACGGATCAACCATGGCCCGGGCGCCCGAATTGCTTCATTGCCGTCTGCACCACGCGAGTATTACGCCTGCCCACCGTCCGTGATCAACTCGGCAGCATAGCCGAGCCAGACCTGGTGCCGGGCGGATCGACAAGCGCCGCTTTGATCAGGTGGGAAGTCCTCCGATCTGCAGGGATGCGGCACGCGCAGGGACAAAACCGCTTGCAGGGTACAGGAAAGCCTCCGCACCTGTCAATCGAAAAGCAGGGAGCGCGGCGATCGATCTGCGATCTGTCTGTTTGCCTCCAGGCGTTGTTCTCTCTATAATACTGACCATGAATCAGCCGGACGATGCCCGGACCGTCAGCCGCAAATTGACCAAGGCGAGCGGCTCGAACTTCTACTACGCGTTTCTCTTCCTGCCTAAGCCGAAGCGGGAGGCGATCTACGCGGTCTATGCCTTCTGCCGCCTGAGCGACGATCTGGTGGACGAGGCGAAGGCCGGAGGTGACCCTGCGGCAGCGCTGACCCGGTGGCGCAAGGAACTCGACGGCTACTTTCGGGACAGCGTCGGCCACCCCGTCATCGTGGCCGCTGGTCAAACCGCGCGCCGGTTCAACATCCCGAAGACCCACTTCGAGGAGCTGCTCAACGGCATGGAGATGGACCTCACGCGGGCGCGATATGCGACGTTTGAGGAGTTGTACTCGTACTGTTACCGGGTAGCCTCGGTTGTGGGCCTCATCTGCATCGAGATCTTCGGCTATCGTAACCCGAGGACCAGAGAGTATGCCGAACGGCTGGGCATTGCGTTCCAGCTCACCAACATCCTCCGGGACCTAGCAGTGGATGCTGCGCGAGGACGGATCTACCTGCCCCAGGATGAGCTGAGGCGAATCGGCTACTCGGAAGAGGAGCTGCTGGCGGGGAAATACAACGACGCGTTCGTGGAGCTGATGCGCTTTCAGTGCGAGCGTGCTCGAAATTATTTCCGCGCGGCGATGGAGGCTTTGCCAGCCGAGGACCGGCGGTCGCTCCTGGCCGCCGAGATCATGCGGACCATTTACTACCGCCTCTTACTGAAGATCGAGCAGCACGGCTACAATGTCTTTGAATGCGATTTCACCATCCCCCGATCCCGGAAGCTCTTCCTGGCCAGCGGCCTCTGGCTACGATCCCTCGTGCCTTCATAACCATGATGCCAACGCGCCCAGGAGACACGCCCGCCCCCCCTCCAGCCCCACGGACGATTTCCCGTCACTGAGCTGCTTACGTCTCCCGGCCGAAGATCATCGAGGATAGGGGCCGGGTCACCGGATCCTGCCTGAGGCTCAAGGAGGGAGCACGCGTGCGGCCGGCACTAGAGCTCTATCAACTCACCGACGGCCATCACGCAGGGATCAGCGAGGGGTCTTCCAGCGGCGATGCATCCAGAACCATTGCTCGGGATGCCTAAGAACGAACCGCTCGATTGCCGCATTATAGGCGCGCGTGTTCGCCAGAATCGCCTCGCTTGGGTTCTCACACTCGACAACCGGAAGCGCCTCCTCGAAGCGAAGCACGTGGTGGCCATCCGGCTCCCGCCAGCTGGCGGCCGGAACAACCGGAGCCCCAGTCGAAAGCGCAATGGTCGCGAGGCTTCGAAAGGTCGAGGCTGGGTGCCCAAAGAACTCCACCTCCACTCCATCCCTCCCTCCAGCGTGCTGGTCGAGGATGACCACAACGACCTCGTTGGCAGCGAGTCGGTCGAGGATCGCCTCAAGTGCGCCTTTCTTGGCAAGGACCCCGAGGCCCGCACGGCGGAACCGTCCGGTGACCAGGGCATCGAGCCAAGGAGGACGAACGGGTTTTCGAAGAATGTGGAACCGACCGCGGTATTCCGGGAAGTTCGCCATCCCCGCGACGGTCGCCAGCTCCCAGTTCCCGAAGTGGCCCGTCAGAACGAGCACGCCCCTCCCTTGTCCGCCGGCGCGAAGCATTGCCTCGATGTTGTCCACCCGGACCAACGCGGCTCGCCGTGCCGCCGAGAGCCATGGAAAGCGCAGGAACTCGAACAGGGAACGGGCCACGTGCCCGTAGAAGGCTTGCGCCAGCCGCAGGATTTCTTGCTCCGGGACCTTTTCCCCAAAGACGCGACGGAGGTTCGAGAGGACCACGCGGCGGCGGATGGGAAGAAGGTGACTGAAGAGCTTACCGACGAGCGGCACCGGGGTCTCCGCCGGCTCGGTGACCGCAACCGCCGACGCGGCGGTCCCGTCATGCGTGAGCGAGAGGACGATCGTCTTCAGCCGGTAGCGATCGAGGAGTTCCTGGACCTTCTGGCCTGGCACGATGCGCGGCGCGCCGTACCCGTCCCTCGCGACCGCAAAGTCCTCTAACCCGATCTTCCCGAGCGCGGCCTCACGGGGAAAGAGCTTGAGGCAGGCCTCTTTGGCTGCGAACCGTGCCGCAAGGCTGGGCACCCGACCGGCCCCTTCTCCGACGTCCCGGAATTCCTCCTCGGAGAAGATCCGCAGGAGGTCCTCACGGGCGGTCTCACACAGCAGTCGCTCCATTCGCGCGATCTCCACGGTGTCGATGCCACACCGCACAAGCGGGCTGGAATCGGCCATCCTCCGTCCCTTAGCCAAGCGAGGCCCGCAGAAGAAGTGCGGCGTTCGTCCCGGCAAATCCTCGGCAGAGGACGAGCGCGACATTGCTGCGCGGCGGTCGCCCGATGGGCGACACGGGCACGTCGGCGCAGCTCGGGTCGAGCCGGCGGAGTGTTGCGACCCCCGGGACCTCCCCACGCCGCAGCGACGTGAGGGCGAGTGCCACATCAATGATCCCGGAGGCAGCCAGCACGTGTCCAAACACCCATTTGAATGCCGTCAGCGGAGGTGACGCGGCGCCAAAGACCCCGCGAATTGCCGAGGCCTCTGATGCGTCAGACAGCGGCGTCCCGTTGCCATGAGCCACGATCATGCCGACGTCTTTGGGGCCCAACCCGGCTTCATCGAGAGCAACGGCGATTGCGCGCGCAAGCCCCTCTCCATCGCCGCGAACCGAAAGGAGCCCCTCCCCTTCGGCGACGGAGCCCGTCCCGAGCAGTTCGCCGAGGACCTTCGCCTCTCGCGCACGAGCCGCAGACTCCGTCTCGAGCACCAGCGCCGCAGCCCCTTCTCCCAGGAGGCTCCCGCTTCGCGCGGCGTCAAAGGGTCGAATCGTGTCGTTGGCGAGGAGGCCGAGCGCATGATAATAGAAGATCTGCTCCGGCTCGACCGGCGCATCGTGCCCGACCGCGATCGCCCGGTCAGCCTCCCCTGCCCGAAGCGCGGCCCCAGCCTCGGCGACCGAGAGCATCCCGCCGATGCTGTGGTTCGTGATGCACCCATTCGGCCCTTTGAAGCCGTAACGGATCCCAATGTGGCAGAGGACATTGTTGGGGAGCGAGCGGAGGAGCCACATCGGGTTGACGGTTGCGGTGAGCTCGCGACCGAAGGCCCTCAGATCCCCCGCTGCGGCGGTGAGAAGCGGGAAGAACTCGTACTGGTCCTGATAAGCGGCTCCTCCGGAGCCGACGTAGACAGCGGTGCGTTCGTTGAACCGATCGGCCCGGGCAGCATCAAGGGTGTCGCGGAAAGCAACGAGTCCGGCGCCATCGATCGCCTTGGCTGCGGCGTACAGCCCGAGGAGATCGGTGCGTCTGACCAGCTTGTGCAGCTTACGGTCCTCCACCAATTCACGCGGGTTGAGGTCACGTATCTCTCCCGCCAGCTTCGCCGGCCAATCGGACGAGTCCCACTGCTGGATCGGCGCAATCGCCGATCGCCCGCCCCTCGCCGCTTCCCAGACCTCGTCAGGATTCTTGCCGGCAGCGCAGATGGCCCCTAGGCCGGTCACCATCACCCGCCGGCTCATGCGCGAACGTCCTCAGGGTTCCGAAGCACGACGCAGTTGTTCGACCCACCGAAGCCGAAGGAGTTCGACATGGCAACGCCGACCCTTCGGACGCGCGGCCCGTCGTGCACGAAGTCAAGGTCGCAGTCAGGGTCCCGCTCTGTGAGGTTCGCATTGAGCGGCAGGACGCCATGATGAATGGCCAGGGCACAGATCGCGGCCTCCACCGCCCCAGCCCCCGCGATGAGGTGTCCCATCAGGCTCTTCGTGGAGCTGACCGCGGTCCGTAGCGTATGCGTTCCGAATACCGCCCGGACCGCCGCGCACTCGCTCCTGTCGTTCATGGGGGTCGAGGTCCCGTGGGCGTTCAGATAGTCCACATCCTCCGGTCGCGCACCGGCATCGGCGAGGGCCCAGCGCATTGCCTGGATCGGCCCATCACCCGATGGATGAGAATCGGTGATTCTGTAGCTACTCAGGGAGTTTCCGTCACCGGCGAGCTCGGCGTAAATCCGCGCACCCCGCCGACAGGCCGACCCCCACTCCTCTAGAACGAGGAAACCGGCCCCTTCGCCCAGCACGAAGCCGTTTCGGGTTCGATCGAACGGCCGGCTCGCCCGCTCGGGCGCATCATTGTCCGGCGAAAGGGCACCGAGGAGACAGAACCCCGCGAGCCCGACCGGGTTCAACATCGAATCAAAGCCGCCGGCGAGGACGAAATCGCTGGTCCCACGGCGGATCAGCTTCATGGCCGTTCCGACCGCCTGCCCCCCCGATGCACATGCCGTGTGAACCGAGCTGGCATAGCCGCGGATCCCGAAATGACGAAGGAAGAGCGAGAGCCCGGCATTCGCTTGGCTTCGGCAGAACGCAAGCGGGTCTGCGGCCGCCATCCCCGAGGCTCCAAGTCGCTCCACGGCGAGTCTACCGTCCACAGCGAAACGTCGATGGACCTCTTCAAGCTCCGCGAACTCGACCGTCGTCATCGCGCTCCCGACGACGCAGCCCCAGCGCACCGCGGTGCCTTTCTCCGGGAGAATGCCCGCGTCGCGAACCGCTTCCTCGGCCGCCGCAAGCGCAAAGCGATGATAACGGTTTGTGAACTTGAGGAGCTTACGGTCCTCGATGGCGGTTCCCGGATCAAATCCCTTGACCTCGGCAGCGATCCGCACTGGAAAGCCGCCAGCATCAAAACATGTGATAGGAGCGACCCCGCTGCGACCAGCCAGGAGCGCTTGCCATGTGGTCGCGGCATCGTTGCCGAGCGGGGTCAGGAGACCCAGCCCGGTAATCGCTACCCGGCGTGGTCGCCCTGTCACGATTGCCCCCACGCGCCCGCTTGCGCCCGAGCGGTTGACACCCGTTGGCCCCCGACCGCCGCTGTGAGCGCGATGTCGGCTGAAGCTGGACTCACCGCCAGCACCTCCGCACAAATCTCCACCGCCTGACCGGGATGTACGAGTGAGCGCAGTTTCAGGTTGTAGACGCGCGCGGCCCTGAACAGCGTTCGCCCGCTCGGGTCAATCGCCTCCGCTGCGAGTTCCACTGCGAGCCGTAGCTGCGCGTCGACCAAGAGCGTCCCTGGAAGGACCGGCTTCCGCGGGAAATGGTCCGCAAAGAACGGGGCTGACATGGGGACCTGCATCGCCGCGCGCACACGCTTGCCGGGGGTTCGATCAATAAGGACTACACGGGGGCTCTGTGCGGCGGCGCTGGAGAAACCTCGACAGGGCGCCTCGTCCCCGCAGAGCAACTCGAACCGTTCGCGCGCAGCTTCGGGGTCTTCGAAGTCCTCCATCGGGAGCATCGGCCCCACGCACCGGCTCATCTCAAGAATCGGCATATCCCCGACCCGC
>JACQQF010000044.1 GCA_016207095.1 Candidatus Methylomirabilota bacterium
AACAAGGATTTGGTCAAGGCGAACCAAAGCAACATCTACGGCTACGAGAACGGCACACTCTCAACCTCGCTGTTCTATGGAGCCAAGAACGTATCCCAGGCCAAGCTCGGCTCGGTGCTGTACGTCCCAGAGGTCAACCGTTCGGACGACGCCCTCAAACTCTCGGGTCCGTCACCCTTCCGCGACATGGTCAACTTCGTCATGAAGCGAGCCGTGCTTGACAGCCGGAGCTTCGGGGATCTCAACACTGCCTTCACGACCTTCAACGAGAAGTTCAAAGAAGAGGCCTCCGCAGACGGCTTCTCTGTCAACAGCCTGATCGAGGAGATCAATCGTGAGGTGGGTCACTGGAAGATCCGCTTCGGCGTGGATGTCAACCCTCTTCGCCCGGAGGACATCGTAAAGACCCTTCTCACGCACTTCATCGAGGACGAGAACCTGGAGGGCAAGCGCGTCAGCCTCGGGTCCTACGGGCAGGGTCTACAGCGCCACCTCATTTACACGCTGATCCGGCTATCCGCTCGCTTCGTGGAGCCGCGCACCGAGAAAAAGAAGGAGTTCGCACCGGACTTCACCCTGATCCTCTTCGAGGAGCCCGAAGCCTTCCTTCACCCCTCACAACAGGAACGGCTCAACGCTAGCCTGAGGGCCCTCGCGGCCGAAGCGACCCAGCAGATCCTCATTACCACCCATTCGCCTCGGTTCGTGAGCAAGCAGGTCTCCGAGTTGACGACCATCATCCGGCTCCAGAAGATGGCAGCGGTGACCGAGCACTTTCAATTGTCAGAAGATCAACTCACGAGGATGCTCGATCGGAACCGCGGGCTTTATCAGCGCTTTTCGGACATGCTCCAAGATCCCGGCGTTTCCGCGCCATTGAAGGGGGAGATAAGGAAACGTGGTCTTGGGGAAGACTCCCCGGAAGAGGATCCCGGTCTCGAAGATGAGGCCACGCGATCCCTTCTTTGGCTAAACGCCGAACGGGCGGCGTTGTTCTTCGCACGGCACGTGGTGCTGTGCGAGGGACCTACCGAAAAGGCCATGTTCGAGTTCTTGATCGATACGGCCTGGCGAGACCTCGGTGACCGAAATGTGTACCTCGCTGATGCCTTGGGCAAGTTCAATATTCATCGTCACATGGCGCTGCTCAGCGGGCTCGGGATCCGACATTCAGTGCTCTTTGATCGGGATGGCGATGCCGGTATCCATGACGTGGTCAACGGCTTCATCGGCGAGAATCGCACGGACCTCACGATCCAGATTGAGTCTTTCCCGAGCTGCCTTGAGGACTTCCTGGGGATCGCCCGGGCGAAGCGGAGAGACCTGAAATCGCTCCACGTGATATCTAAGCTGCTTAACAACGCGGTCACCGCAGACAAGATCACAGAGCTTCGGCACATGTTCGATCGACTTCTCGGAGGGTAGCTGCCCAACTACGCGATTAACCTGTCGGCGGCTCCGCTTTGCTCTGCCGCCGCAGGTTATCGCAAGCGTTAGCCGCCGGAGGTTCTATGCCACTGACTGAGCAAGACAAGGTTCACTACTTGGCGAATGTGTTACGCGTGGCGTTCGCCGACAAGTCCTTATCGGCGAGGGAGACCGCTGCATTGGAGGAAGTTCGGAAAAGTATTGATGCCAAGAAAGGGATGCTCGCAACGGCACAGAAGGCAGTGGAAAGTGGCTCATATGCCTTCGTTAAGGCAGCATCGTTTGCCGACCAGGTGAAGAACTTAGAAGATATGCTTTTCGTCGCGCTGATGGACCAAGACCTCAACGAGAGCGAAAACCGATTGATCCATGAGTTTACCCGCCTCATCGGCGTCAGCCAAGGTCAACTTGATCAGCTCATCACCGAAACGTCACGCCGCTGCGACGCAGCCAATCACGAAATCACATGCCCTTCTTGCTCGACATCGGTCACGGCGCAGGCGCGTTTCTGTCCGTCATGCGGTCACACTCTGGCATCTGCGGACGCGGCTTCTGTGCAGGTTGGGTTTGAAATTCCGAAGGAGGGCTATGCCATCGAATTCTGTGAATCCACGGCAGGCGGATTCGCGAGCGCCGTGGAACTTGCCAAAGCGACAGGAACGATGCAAACAGCCACGAAGAACAAGAAGACCTGGTATTTGGTCACGTTCCCATCTAACCGTTTCGCAGATATGGTCCCGATCGCGTCTTCCTTGGGCGGTATAAGAAATCGCAAGGTATATCTCGATGGCCGGGAAGTTGCGTGGGATGAAGTCTTCGGCTTCATATGGTGCGCCGCTCAAAGAGCCGCAGCTTACCGGCCTATCGAATACTGTTTCGGCAAGGACGAGAATCGAATCAACCCTTGGGGATGTAAGCAGGCACGGATGGAATGGACGGACTGGGCGCAGTGGTTCTCGTATGGACGTTGGCAGAAGGCAGGGCTTCTGCGCAGCGGTTATGTGTTCGCCTTTGACAAGGAGCGCATTCGTCACGAACTTGCCACAAACCTATATCGTTATCGCTTTTGCCCACATCTGCGCACGCGGCTGGTTGAGGCAGTTTTGAAACATCTCCCCGACCAAGTCGAGGTAACGCCGGATGGGCCCTGGAAGTATAGCCGTGCGTATGAAGCATTGCCCGGAGCTATAAAAGTCACTGAACGCGAGGGAAGTGGGGATTTCGTGTACACCAATGAGTACTATTCAGACGGGGTGCGTTCGAGGGGCTATGCTGTTCTCGCGGACATCCTCAAGAAGGCGCTCGATGAATGCAGGACGACTGACGTTGAAGCAACGTCGCTCCTCTTAAAAAATAACGGCTAATCAGGTCGCTCCAGCGGACGCGCCAGAAGCCGCGCGCCGCTGAGCTTGGCCGTTAGACCGGCCGAACGGGAGGAGCTATTGGGCCGCGCATGAAACCGCCAGACTACTAGAGGTTGCCCGATGACCCCTTGCGCTTCATCCAAACATGTCCGGAATGGGCGGGTCCTGTGGACCTATCACGTGAACATGCGTCTCAAGGGGCGGTTCATCCCGCGCAAGGCCATCCTCGACACTGTGGAGAGCTACGAGATCGTCGAAGCGTACCCGGGCAACACAGTATCCGCGTGAACGATCAATTTCGGATGTGTTTCCGCTGGACCGCGGCGGGCGCCGAGGACGTTGAGATCGTGGACTATCATTGACGGAGGGAGACCATGCGTAAGCTCAAGCCCGTGACGCCCGGCGAGTTGCTGCGCGAAGAGTTCCTGATCCCGATGGGCCTCACGCAATACGGCCTGGCCAAGGAAATCGGTGTGCCCGCCCAGCGGATCGGTGACATCGTGGGGGGCAAGCGTGCCATCACGGCGGACACCGACCTGCGCCTGTGCCGGTTCTTCGGTCTTTCCAACGGCTATTGGCTGCGGGCGCAGGCGGCCTATGACACCGAGGTGGCGGAAGAAGCCCTCGCCAAGACCCTGGCAAAGATCAGACCGTGGGCGGGAGTGCCCACTCATGCGGGTTCTCGGGCCTAACAGTTGCGCTCAGCCATGACTGTGGGATTGACTACCACACGCCCGAAGAGTTTGAGAGACTGACGGCGGAAAGGACATGGCAGTGAGCATTGCCCAGGTCATCAGCCTCATCAATCAGATGGAGGCCGCGGGTGTAGTGGCGCGCTACGCCATCGGCGGGGCGGTAGGGGCGACGTTTTACCTGGAGCCGGTGGCCACGCTGGACGTGGACATCTTTGTCGCGTTCCATCACCAGGCCGGTCACGTCGTGGTCAGCCCGCATCCCATTTTTGACTACCTCACCGCCCGCGGCGGTGTGGTCGAAGGCGAGTACATCGTCTTGGCCGGATGGCCGGTTCAATTTCTGCCGGCCACGAGTCCGCTTGTGGAGGAGGCGCTGGCCGAGGCCGTGACCGTGGGTGTGGAGGGCACACCGGCGCGGGTTTTCACGGCGGAGCATCTGGCGGCGATCGCCTTGCAGACCGGCCGGGCCAAGGATCACGCCAGATTGCTCCAATTCATCGAGGCTGCGGCGATCAACGCGGAGCGGTTTCAGAGCTTGGTGCGCCGGCACGGGCTGCTTGACCGCTGGCAGACATTTGAACAAAGATTTCTGCAGGGTTCGTCATGACGTTCGACCTTCAACGTATTCTCGAAAGCAAACGCGCCTTGCGGCGCTCGCTGGCGCAGCGTCCGGTGGCGGAGAAACTGGCCCTGCTGGACGTGCTGCGCGATAGGGTTCGCGTCATCCGCGCCGCCGCCGCAGAACGGGCCGCGACGATGGCGCGGGAGGCTCCGTCGGAAGACCACGCCCAGCCTCGGAATCTTTGACCATGCCCAAGCGCGTGAAACTGTCCGAGCTCACGTTTCAGCAGCACTTCGCGAACTTCCTCGTTCGCGTGCACGGATACGGCGTGCAGTACCTCCCCCAATAAAGTGGAGACCCAAACCTAACCATGGAGCCTCGCCGCTGATCTAGGTGTGAGGTCGCACTGACAAATATTTTTGTCACTAGCAAGGAGGGCTTATGCCGGTTGTTTCCAAGACGGTACTCCTACTCGTTCTCTCGAACATCTTCATGACATTTGCCTGGTACGCTCATCTTCGTAACCTCAGCAACCGATCGTGGATCGTTGCTGCGCTCGCTAGCTGGGGCATCGCGCTGTTTGAGTACCTACTACAGGTGCCGGCAAATCGAATCGGGCACACCCAGATGGAGCTGGGCCAACTCAAGATCCTGCAGGAAGTCATCACGCTGACGGTGTTTGTTCCCTTCGCGCTGTTGTATATGAAGGAGCCAGTAAGAACCAATTATCTATGGGCAGGCCTGTGCCTCTGCGGCGCGGTCTTCTTCGTCTTCCGGCGCTGACCTCGGTCCGCTTTTAGTGCGGCCAGCCGTGACTGTGGGATTGACTACCACACGCCCAAAGAATATGAGAGATTGACGGCGGAAACCGTGTCCATTGTTTTGGGAGCAGATCAGCCACACTGAGGCTGAGCGCCGATCCAGTATGCCGCAGGAGGAAATCATGTCTGAGAAGGAGTTGTCGTCAAAAAAAAGCGAAGAAGAGTCGAAGACACAGGATGCAAAACCCGAGGTGCTGCTTACCTTGATCGAGCATGGAAGCCGTCCAGCGGTTATTCTGCTTATCGGCCTGTTTCTAGTCACATGGCTGTTCACGGTCAGGGAACCTCTATTCGATGTGCTAAGAAAGGCGCAAACGCTGAAACTCGGTTCGTTCGAAGTCCAGCTACGGGAGAATGCGGATTCAGCGAATCTGGGTCCCCAACTACGTGCCTTGGAGGGGCTAAGTGACGAACAACTGCAGCTCTTCTTGGTGGTAGGCAAACAAAGGGCACACATAACGTATAAGGGTGAGGAGGTTACCGATAAGAACCTGAAGAAACTTCAGGAAGTCGGCCTGCTCGCGGAAGTACGACCGGAACCAGAGGGGGGTTTTTGGTGGAGAGTTTCAGAGAAAGGTATCACACTTCACAACATCATTCGAACCCTGATTTTTTCGTCGATTCGCCGCAGTGCTGCGCCATAACCCTCACTACAGCGGACGCCGCTGGTGTGGCGCCGCTGAGTTCGATATCCGTTACGCGCTGCGCGGGGCAAAGTAGGTTTCCAGACCCGGAAATGCCCCCACGGTGTGCTCAGAGATCACGCGGTCGCCTTCTCCAAAGAACTTCCCTCGTGTCTGCTGAAAGGAGCCGTAGCCCTATTGGGTGTTCCTCCACCCCTCGATTTCTCCCTCCGTGTCTCCTGTCTCTCTCCACCCCAGTTGAAACCCTCTCAGCTTTCTCCTCGCTGATCCCTCGGCTGACTCCTTCTGTCCAGCCGCCGGCTCGCTACCAGGGAAATGACGTCGTTCATGTCCACCTGAATGGCGACCACCTCTCATAAGAGCAAGAAGTCAGGTTTCCCGAGAACAGAGATAGACTTACCAACGGCCTGAAGTATCTCTCATTGTTCTGGAAGTCCCCCTCACCCAGACCCTCTCCCACAGATGGGGAGAGGGGACCTGAGGGGAGGATGCTGGACTTTGATGCCCATGGGCGTGCCGCAGATACATGAGGTATTGCGAGCACCCGGAGGGTGCGTGCAATCTCAGCGTAGTTTCACGGCGAGATTGCGGAGCCTGCCCTGAGCGCAACCGAAGGGTCGCATCGCTCCTCGCAATGACAGGCGAGGGATCCCGCTCCTCGCAATGACCCGAGAATTTAGGAGCAATGACGCTTCCTATTTCTGTTGTTGTGAGGTCTGAAGCTTCCTTGACAGTCTTCGCCCCCCTATCTATAATCGGGCGAACCTGACGATCGGAGGATTGGTGGACGAACAGAACGTCTTAGTTCGCGAGCGGTTGCGGAAGTTGGAGGAGCTTGAACGGGCCGGGGTGGACCCGTACCCGGCCCGGTTCACCGTTCGACACCTGGCCGCCGATCTCCATCGGGAATATGCCGCCCTGTCTGAAGAACAGGCTGCGGGCCCCGAGGTGGTGATCGCCGGACGGCTGATGTCTCTTCGAAGTCACGGGAAGGCGACTTTCGCTCACCTCCAGGACGGATCGGGGAGGATTCAGATCTATATCGTACGGGATACCGTCGGTCCCGAGGCATACGAACTCTGCAAAAAGCTGGACGTAGGGGATCACCTGGGGGTTGAGGGCTCACTCTTTCGCACGAAGACGGGGGAGCTGACCGTGCGAGCCCGGACGTTTCAGTTTCTCTCCAAGTCGCTTCGGCCCCTCCCGGAAAAGTGGCACGGTCTGACCGACGTCGAGACCCGCTTCCGCCAGCGCTACCTCGACCTTATTGCCAACCGCCCCGTTGCCGACACCTTCAGGAAGCGCAGCCGGTTGATTGCCGAGATCCGCCGTTTCTTCGACGAGAGGGGATTTCTTGAGGTCGAAACCCCGATGATGCAGGCGATGGCCGGCGGCGCCATGGCGCGTCCCTTTATCACGCATCACAACGCGTTAGACCTGACCCTGTACCTTCGGATTGCGCCGGAACTCTACCTGAAGCGTCTCATCGTGGGCGGGTTCGACCGGGTCTACGAGATCAACCGGAGCTTCAGGAATGAAGGGGTCTCCACTCAACACAACCCAGAGTTCACGATGCTGGAGTTCTATCAAGCCTATGCGGATTACCACGATCTGATGACGGTGACGGAAGAGCTCCTTTCGCACCTGGCGCAGGCCATGATGGGTGGCCAAGAGATTCCCTATCAGGGGCAGCGCCTCTCCTTCGCGCCCCCCTGGCCCAGGCTGACCTTGGAGGAAGCCCTCGTCAAGCTGGCCCGGCTGGACGCAGAGACCCTCAGTACGGAGGCGGGCGCGAGAGAGACGGCGCGACGTCACGGGGTGATTTCGGTCCCCGGATGGGGCAGGGGGAAGATTCTGGGGGAGCTCTTCGACGCCCTCGTGGGGCCAACGCTGCATCAGCCCACCTTTATCATCGACTTTCCCACCGAACTCTCGCCTCTGGCGAAAGCCAAAGCGGCAGACGCCGCGGTCGTCCAGCGCTTCGAATTGTACGCCGGGGGGATGGAGATCGCCAACGCCTATTCCGAGCTCAACGATCCGCGCGAGCAGCGCGCCCGCTTCCTCGAGCAGTTGGGCCGCAGGGATCAAGGGGACCTGGAGACCCATGGCCTGGATGAGGACTACCTGCTCGCGATGGAGTACGGGATGCCGCCTGCGGCCGGGGAGGGGATCGGGATCGACCGGCTCGCGATGCTCTTCACCGACTCCCCCTCGATCCGGGAAGTGATTCTCTTCCCGCTTATGAGGCCGGCACAGGGGGCCCAGGGGGAACGAGGGACAGCCGATGCCGTTTGAGCTGTTCGTGGGGCTTCGGTATCTCAAGGCGAGGCGGAAGCAGGCGTTCATCTCGCTGATCACCGTGATCTCGATCGGGGGGGTGGCGCTGGGTGTGATGGCGCTCATCGTTGTCCTGGCAGTGATGAGCGGTTTCGAGCATGATCTTCGCGCGAAGATCCTGGGGACGAACGCCCACCTCTGGGTCCTGCGGCACGGAGATCGGGGGATGGAGGAACCGGATCGGGCGCTGGAGCAGATTCGGGGCGTTCCGCATGTGGTGGCCGTCTCTCCGTTCACCTACCACCAGGTGATGCTGAGCGCGGATCGTGGGGCGGCGGGGGCGGTCCTTCGCGGCCTGGATATCGACTCGGCGCAGAAGGTGACGGCGCTGACCAAGAGCTTCACTGAGGTCGATCCTGCGCGATTAACGCGGCCGGCCGACGGAGGCGGATGGCGTCTTGAACCTGACGGGATCATCATCGGCCGCGCCCTCGCGTCGAACCTCGGGATCGGCCTTGGGAACCGCGTGAACGTCATCTCTCCCTTCGGAAGCGTGCTGACGCCCTTCGGGATGGGGCCCCGAATGAGAAGCTTCACCGTGGCAGGGATCTTCGAGCTCGGGATGTACGAGTACGACAGCACGCTGGCCTACGTGACCATCCCGACGGCGCAACAGTTTTTCAGGATGGGGACTGCGGTGACCGGGATCGAGGTGAAGCTGGACGATCTCTATAAGGCGAAGGAGGTCGGGGCCGAGATCACGCGCCGGCTGGGCTTCCCCTACTTCACCAGGGACTGGATGCAACTGCATCGGAACCTCTTCGCAGCCCTGAAGCTTGAAAAGATCGCCATGTTTATCATCCTGGCCATGATTGTCCTGGTGGCGGCATTCAACATCGTCAGCACCCTGATTATGAAGGTGATGGATAAGGGGGCGGAGATCGGGATCTTGAAATCGATCGGGGCCACCTCCAGGAGCATCATGGCGATCTTCATGGTGGAAGGGGTGGTGATCGGCCTTGTCGGCACCCTTCTGGGAACCGCGGCTGGTGCCCTCATCTGCAAGCTTCAAGCGACCTACAAGATCGTGAGACTACGTGGCGATGTCTATTTGCTCGACGCCCTCCCGATCTTGATGAAAGAGACCGACCTGGTCTTGATTGCCTCCGCGGCGCTGGTCCTCAGCTTCCTTGCGACGCTCTATCCTTCTTGGCAGGCATCCAGGCTCGACCCTGTTGTCGCGATACGCTATGAGTGAGTACATCAGGGCCAGGGAGGTCTACAAGTCGTTCCAGATCGGCGGTGGAACAGTCGAGGTCCTCAAGGGGGTCGATCTCAGCATTGAGAAAGGCGAGTTCGCCGCCATCGTCGGGCCTTCAGGTGTCGGCAAGAGCACGCTCTTGCACCTTCTCGGCGCCCTGGACCGCCCGACTGCGGGTGACATCCTGTACGAGGATGTCAGCCTGGCGGGTTTGGACAACGGGCGACTGGCCGCCTTTCGGAATCAGACCGTGGGCTTCATCTTCCAGTTTCATCACCTGCTGCCAGAATTTACGGCCCTGGAGAATGTCATGATGCCGCTGCTGGTGGCGCGGCGGAAGCGGTCGGAGGCACAGGAGATCGCCGCCTCACTGCTGAGGGAGGTGGGGCTGGAGCACAGGCTCGAGCATCGCCCCCCCGAGCTGTCCGGGGGGGAGCAGCAGCGAGTGGCCATCGCGAGGGCGCTGGCGGTTGGACCCAAGGTGATCCTGGCGGATGAGCCGACCGGCAACCTGGATACGAAAACAGGTGAGGCGGCGTACGAGCTGCTCCGGCGGCTGAATCGGGAACGCGGACTCACCTTCATCATGGTGACGCACAACGAGGGGCTGGCGCGGCGCTGCGATCGGATCATCCCGATGCTGGACGGGCGAATCGCAGAGAGGACTTGAAATTCTGGCGCCATCGGGTATACTAGACACGAACCTTTTGACCTGGCACTGACGGGGGGAGCGAGCAGATGTTCGAGCGATTCACAGAGCGAGCCCGCAAGGTGATCATCCTGGCCCGGGAGGAGGCGATCCGCCTCGGGCACAACTTCGTCGGGACCGAGCACCTGTTGCTCGGGCTCATCCGTGAGGGCGATGGACTCGCGGTCGCGATCCTCAAGAAGTTGAACGTCAACATCTCCGCGGTGAAGGCAGAGATCGAGAAGGTTGTCTCGGCTGGCTCTGAGTTCAGCCCTGCCGGGGAGATCCCCTTTACACCGCAGGCCAAAAAGGTGTTGGAGTATGCCATCTCGGAGGCGAGGTCGTTAGGACACAACTATATCGGGACCGAGCACCTGTTGCTCGGGCTGATCCGTGAGGGCGAGGGGACGGCGTCGCTGGTCCTGCGAGACTTCGGCGTGAGCGTGGCCGCAGCCAAAACCCAAGCCCAGGAGTTGCTGGGTGAGCAGGCCTCCAAGTCTTCGACCTCAACCAGGACACCGGCACTGGATGAGTTCGGCGTCGACCTGACCGCGATGGCGAGACAGGACAAGCTGGACCCGGTGATCGGGCGGGAGGCGGAGATCGAGCGGGTGATCCAAATTCTCTCGCGTCGAACGAAGAACAACCCGGTCCTGATCGGGGAGGCCGGCGTCGGGAAGACCGCCATCGTCGAGGGCCTCGCCCAGCGGATCGTGGCGAGCAACGTGCCTGAGACCCTGCTGCGGAAACGAGTGGTCCAGCTCGACCTGGCGGGCATGGTGGCCGGGACCAAGTATCGAGGCCAGTTTGAAGAGCGTCTGAAGGCGGTCATCAAAGAGATTCAACAGTCGCAGAATATTGTTCTGTTCATCGATGAGTTGCATACGCTGGTGGGCGCGGGTGCTGCCGAGGGGGCGATCGACGCCTCCAATATGTTGAAGCCGGCGCTCGCCCGCGGTGAGCTGCAGTGCATCGGCGCCACCACCCTCGAGGAGTACCGTCGCCATATCGAAAAGGATCGGGCACTGGAGCGGCGGTTTCAGGCGATTCAGGTTGGGCCGCCCAGCGTGGAGGAGACCATTCGGATCCTGATGGAGATCAAGGACCGCTACGAGGCGCACCACTCCGCCGTCATCACCGACGAGGCAGTGGTTGCGGCGGCGCGCCTGTCCCAGCGGTACATCGCCGACCGGTTCCTGCCTGACAAGGCGATCGACGTGATCGATGAGGCCGGATCACGGGCGCGACTGAAGAACTTGATGCTGCCCCAGGAGCTGCGCGAGATGGAGAACGAGGTGGAGCGGCTGCGGAGCCAGAAGGAGGATGCCATCCGGACTCAGGCATTCGAGGTGGCGGCGAGGCTCCGCGACTCGGAGCGCAAGTTGCGGGCCGACCTGGAGGAGAAGAAAGCGCGATGGAAGGAGGGGCGGGCGAAGGAGAAGACGGTTGTCACGGCCGAGGAGATCGCCTACATCGTTTCCAAGTGGACCGGCATTCCGCTCTATCAGATCGAGGAGGAGGAGTCGGCCAAGCTCATCCGGATGGAGCAGGAGCTGGCCAAACGAGTAGTCGGGCAGACCGAGGCGATCCATGGCGTGAGCCGAGCGATTCGCCGCTCGCGAGCCGGGATCAAGAACCCGAGCCGACCGGTTGGGTCCTTCGTCTTCCTCGGGCCGACCGGCGTGGGGAAGACCGAGCTGGCCAAGGCGCTGGCCGAATTCCTCTTCGGGGCCGAAGAGGCCCTCATCCGCGTCGATATGTCGGAATACATGGAGCGCTTCTCCACCTCCCGTCTCATCGGCGCGCCCCCGGGGTACATCGGGTACGACGACTCGGGTCAGCTCACGGAGAAGGTTCGGCGTCGCCCGTTCTCTGTCATCCTCCTCGATGAGATCGAGAAGGCCCACCCGGAGGTGTTCAATCTCCTGCTTCAGATTTTTGAAGATGGCCGTCTGACTGATAGCTACGGGCGGATCGTCGATTTCAAGAACACGATCCTGATCATGACGAGCAATATCGGTGCCCGCCAGATCGGTCTGCACACGCCATTAGGTTTCTCCAAGGGCGGTGACGAGGCGGTGAGCTACGACAAGATGAAGGAAACCGTCCTGGGTGAGCTGAAACGGGTCTTCAATCCGGAACTGCTCAACCGGCTGGATGAAGTGATCGTCTTCCACCAGTTAAGCAAGGACGACCTCCGCAAGATCGTGGACCTCATGCTCGATCGGCTCCAGCAGCAGCTCAGCGAGCGAAAGATCTCGCTTGCGGTCGATCAGGACGCGAAAGACTTCCTCATTGATCGCGGGTACGATCCAACCTTCGGTGCCAGACCCCTTCGCCGCGCCATCCAGCGGTACGTGGAGGATCCATTGGCCGAAGAGGTCCTGAAGGGCCGGTTCCCAGAGGGGGGAACCCTGAAGATCACGCTTGAAGGAGATGCCTTGACCTTCGAGGAGGTCAGCCTTCTCGAAGCCCCCAAATAGCCCCACCCCTCTTCACCCCATAACTCCTCGATTTTGGGCCGCTCCAGGCGAGTTTCTGCTTGCCTTTTCTCGGGAACGCTGTTAAACTCCTGGCGCCGTTCAGACGGTGTGTAGTGCGTTTTGACTCCAGGAGGAGGGACGTAGCCAAGTGCGATCTTTGACCAGGCTCGTGCAGGTTGTCACTGCGGGCTGGATCCTTTTGTTCTTGGCGTTCGCGTTCGGCAGAGCCTATGGCCAGGAGCAAGCGGTGGTCAAGCAGCTTGACATCAAAGGAAGCCGGAAGATCGACGAGGCCACTATCCGGTTCAGGCTGAAAACCAAACTCGGAGAGCCTTTCTCTCTGGAAAAGACCCGCGAGGATGTGAAGGCCCTCTATCGGCTGGGCTTCTTTGACGATGTGGCGGTGGACGCCGAAGTCTTTGAAGGGGGCCTGAAGGTGACCTTCATCCTCACTGAAAAGCCGACCATCCGGGAGATCAAAATCCGCGGCAACAAGCAGATTGCCACCGACAAGATCAAGGAAAAAATCGCACTGACAGAGGGTGGGGTGTTCAGTCCGCAAGTGGTTGCGAGCAATGCGGAGCGGGCGAGGCTGCTCTACGAGGAAGAGGGGTATTACCAGGCGAAGATCGTCCCTAAGGTGGAAAAGGTCGCCGAAGGCGATGTCTCCGTTGTCTTCCAGATCGACGAGGGGGGGAAGTTTGAGATCTCCAGCGTTCGGATCCTTGGAACCAAGGGGCTGAGTGAGAGAGACATCAAGGATCATTTGGCCACCAAGGAGCTGTTCCTGTTCTTCTTCTATGGGACGCTGAAGCGGGAGGAGTTGCAGCGCGATCTAGACAGAATCAAGGCGTTCTACCTGGATAACGGCTTCCTGGACATCAAGGTCGATGAGCCGGAGATCCGGGTGCTCGAGGCGAAGCGGAGGCTGGAGATCAACATACGGGTAGAGGAGGGACCCCAGTATAGAGTCGGAGAGGTGCGGCTCGCGGGGAACACGGTCTTTGCCACCGATGAGATCCTGAGGCCGCTTCAGATCGCCAAGCGTGGCATCTTCAGTCGTGAGGTGTTTCAGCGCGACATTCTGACCCTCACGGACCGGTATTCGGAGCGTGGGTATCTGTTCGCTGACATCGCCCCGATCATCAACACGGATCGGGTCAACCATATCGTCGATCTGGGCCTGGAGATCAGCGAGGGGAAGCAGGTCTTCGTCGAACGGATTGAGATCTCGGGGAACACGAAGACCCGTGACAAAGTCATCCGGCGGGACATCGCCCTGATCGAGGGCGACCTGTACAACAGCCGCTTGCTGGCGCGCAGCCGCCAGAATCTCAATAATCTGGGCTATTTTGAGGACGTCAAGATCGACACCCGTCGCGGGACGGCCGAGGATCGGGTTGACATCGAGGTGACAGTGAAGGAGAAAGCGACCGGCTCCTTTGCCATCGGCGCCGGCTTCAGCTCGATCGATGGCGTCCTGGGCGCGGGATCGATCTCCCAGAACAACTTTCTTGGTCTTGGGACGCGAGTGTCGTTCTCGGGTCAGCTCGGCAGCAACGCCAACCGCTTCGTCCTGCGCTATCAAGATCCTCATATCCTGGACACAGAAACCTCCCTCGACCTGTCCCTCTACAATCAGCGGTTGCTCTTCCAGAGCTTGACCGGCTTCGACCAGGATTCGACGGGCGGCATGCTCACCCTGGGTCGGAGGGTCTACAAAGAGCTGTTCGGATCGGTGTCCTATAAGTACGAGCAGGTCCGGATCTTCAATCTCATCCCCAATCTCGTTGTCGACCCAGCCGGCCTGATCAAGGAAGGGACGAACACGACTGCAAGCGTTGGCGTCGGCGTAGCGATGGACCTCAGGGACAATCGCCGGGATCCCACCCGCGGCTTCAGCGGCACGGCGAGCTATCAACTTGCCGCAGGCTTCCTGGGTGGGGAAAACGAGTTCAACCGGTTCAATCTCGAGCTGGGGTACTATCACCCTCTGTTTTGGAAGTTCGTGGGACATATCCGGGGGAACCTGATCGTCGTGGAGCCCTTCGGTAATAGCCAGAAGATTCCTACGCAAGAGCGGGTCTTCCTCGGAGGCACCAACACCGTCCGTGGGTTCAAGACCTTTACCCTTAGCCCCGTTGATGCAAGTGGGAACCGGATCGGGGGCAACAAGGCAATCTACTTCAATAACGAGCTCTTGTTTCCCATCTATGAACCGTTGGGCGCCAAGGGGCTGCTCTTCATCGATGCTGGAAATGTGTTCGCCGAGGATGAACGCTTTTCACTGTCGTTGCGGCCGACCGCCGGCGGCGGACTTAGGGTGGCGACCCCCTTTGGGTTAGTCCGGGTCGAGTATGGTTTCAACTTGGATCAACGGCCTGGGGAACCGAGTGGCGCGGCGCATTTGACGGTCGGGTCGGTCTTTTAGCATCGGGAGGGAACTATTGATGGGGCAATCGAACCGGGGCCGACGATGGGGGTGGCTTCGTTGGGGCTTCGCAGCGTGGATGTTGGTGGCGTCCTCGAGCTTCGCTGCGGAGCCAGTCGTAAAGCTGGGATTCGTGGATATCCAGTCGGTGATTTCCCAATCAAAAGAGGGCCAGGCGGCGAGGAACAAGGTGGCTGCCGAGGCGGCCGAGAAGCAGAAAGAGATCGGCCTCAAAGAGGCGGAGATCAAGCAGATGGATGCGGAGCTCCAGAAGCAAGCTCCTGTCTTGAGCGATGCCGGGAAGAAAGACCGTGAAGAGGACATTCGACGCAAGCTGCGGGACCTCAAGCGGCTGACCGAGGATTTCAACCGCGATCTGGCCAAGCGCGAAAGCGAGCTTCTCAGCGACCTGCTCAGAGATGTCACGGCTGTGATTCGGGACTATGGCAAGGAGAAGGGGCTCACGCTCATCGTCGAGAAAGGGCAGGGCGGAGTGATCTACGGCAGCGATCCCGCCGACCTCAGCAAAGAGATCCTGGAGCGCTACAACAACCGTCCAAGTAAGAAGTAGCCGTGGCAATGCGACTACGAGAGCTGGCCGAGAAGCTGGGGTGCCGGCTGGTGGGCGACGGGGAGATAGACGTGCGGGGTCTCGCCCCGTTCGATGAGGCCCAGGATGGTGATGTGACCTTTGTGGCGCATCCGCGCTACCTCTTGAAACTAGAAGCGACCCGGGCATCCGCGGTGATCCTCAAAGAGGGAGTTCCGTCCTCATCCAAGCCTATCCTCCTAGCAAGCGAACCATATCTGACCTTCGTCAGGGCCCTTCGCCTCTTTTATCCTCCGGAGCGGCCGACGTCTGGGGTCCATCCCTCGGCTATACTTGGGCCAGGGGTGCGCGTTGCAGAGGGGGTCTCGATCGGCCCGCTCTCATATATCGAGGAGGGCGTTGTCATCGGTCCGAGGAGCGCGGTCGGCCCTCAGGTCTATATCGGAAGGGGATCCAGCATGGGCGCCGATTGCCAGATCTACCCACAGGTCATAATCCGGGAGGGTGTCGAGATCGGCGATCGGGTCATTCTCCATAGCGGTGCCGTGATCGGATCCGACGGGTTCGGGTATCTGAGGGATCAGAGCGGCGTCCGCGTCAAGATTCCTCAGGTGGGGCGGGTGATCCTCGAGGATGACGTAGAGATCGGCGCCAACGTGACGATTGACCGGGCCACGTTGGGGACGACGCGGCTCAAGCGTGGGACGAAGATCGACAATCTGGTCCAGATCGCCCACAACGTTACCGTGGGAGAGGATACCGTGATTGCGGCTATGACCGGGATCTCAGGCAGCACGAAGATCGGAGATCGAGTGACCCTCGCCGGCCAAGTCGGGATTGTCGATCACGTCGAGATCGGCGACGATGTTACTGTAGGGGCTCAGGCCGGGGTTACCAAAGACATCCCGTCAGGCATGGTGTTCTTGGGGTCCCCCGCGGTGCCTCACCAAGAATTCAAGCGCGGTGTCGCCGCGGCAAATCAACTTCCTCGGCTCCTTAAAAAGCTGCATGCGATCGAGGCGCGCCTTGGCGCCCTGGAGGACGCCTTTCGTCGAGGCGGAGACCCGATGGCCTCTTCGGGGTCCTCGCCGGAGGGGAGGCCGAGCTAATGGACATTCGGCAGATTCAGGAGGTGCTTCCGCATCGGTACCCCTTCCTGCTGGTTGACAGGATCTTGGAGATCGAACCTGGACGGAGGGTGGTGGGCCTCAAGAATGTGACGATCAACGAGGCCTTTTTCCAGGGCCACTTTCCCGGGCAGCCGATCATGCCGGGCGTCCTGATCATCGAGGCCATGGCGCAGGTCGGAGGGATCCTCCTGATGCGGACTCTGAATGCGAGCCTTGAGAAGAAGCTCATGTATTTCACCGGCATCGATCGGGCCAGGTTTCGAAGGCCGGTACTGCCGGGAGATCAGGTTAGATTCGAGTTGGAGCTCGTCCACCTCAGAAGCCGAAACAGCAAGATGCGAGCGCGCGCCTACGTGGAAGGAAAGGTGGTGGCGGAGGCCGAGATATCGTGCGCGATCGTTGACCGAGAGTCCCAGGACTTCTCCCATGACGCCGACTCAACGGTGGAAGAGAAATGACACACGTCCACCCTTGGGCCGTCGCGGCACCCGAGGCAAAACTCGGCTCGGATGTCAGTGTTGGGGCGTTTTCGGTCATCGGTCCCGGTGTTGTCGTGGGTCGTGGAACGTCCATTGGCTCACACGTCATCATCGACGGGATTGTGGAGATCGGCGAGAGATGTCGTATTTCCTCTCACGTGGTGCTAGGCGCCCCGCCACAAATCCTTGAGGATCAGAGCGAGACGACCCGGCTGGTGATAGGTGACGAGACAGTCATCCGGGAATACGCCTCGGTTCATCGCGGCTCGTTGAAAGGGAGGGGTACCACGATGCTGGGGCAGCGGAACTACATCATGGCCTACGCCCACGTCGGCCATGATTGTGTGTTGGGGGATGACGTGATCGTGTCTAGCCAAGCCGGGTTGGCTGGACACGTTGAGGTCGAGGAGCGGGCGGTCATCGGAGGGCAAGCTGGTATCCATCAGTTCGTCCGGATCGGAAAATACGCTATGGTCGGTGCCTGCTCTGCGGTGTCACAGGATATCCCCCCTTTTATGATGGCCAATGGGGATCGCGCGAGGTGTTATGGTTTGAATACGGTGGGCCTTCGCCGGAATGGTGTCTCCGAGCAGACGGTCCGTCGGCTCAAGCAAGCTTATCGACTCATCTTTCATTCCAAGCTCAACACCTCCCAGGCTTTGGAAAGGGTAGCGACGGAGGTCGGGTCCTGCCCCGAGGTGGAACATCTGATTCACTTCATCAAAACCTCGTCGAGAGGAATCGCCCGTTAAGAACCGTGCGACGTGCGAAGTCCGAAGTGCGAAGTGAACCGTGCGAGGAAGACCGTGCGTGGTGCGAAGTGCGAAGTGAACCGTGCGAGGAAGACCGTGCGTGGTGCGAAGTGCGAAGTGAAACGTGCGACGTGCGAGAAAGACCGTGCGACGTGCGAAGTCCGAAGTGCGAAGTGAACCGTGCGAGAAAGACCGTGCGAGGTGCGAAGTCCGAAGTGCGAAGTGAACCGTGCGAGCTGCGGAGTGGAAGGGGCGAGGGTCGCCTTATGAGGTACTTCGAACTCCGCACCCCGCACCCCGCACCCCGCACTGGTTCGTAATGGAACGTTTGGGAATCATCGCCGGCGGAGGCCCTCTCCCGATCGTTGCGGCACGGGAGGCGCGCGCCCAAGGGTTGAAGGTCGTCGCGGTGGCCATAGAAGAGGCTGCCTCCTCCGACCTGGCCGACGAAGTGGATGCGATCTCCTGGGTGGGGGCCGGCCAGCTGGGGCGGCTCATGGCGGCGCTCCGTCGCGAGCAGGTGGCGGACGCCGTGATGCTCGGAAAGATCCCTCTGACGCTGCTCTTCTCGCGCTTCAAGACCGATTTGAGGGGGATCTTGTTCATCCTGAAGCTCAAAGACCGACGCGGTGATACAATCCTCTCGGCGTTGGGGGATGTCCTGACACAGGAGGGGATTACCCTGCACGACTGTCGGCGGTTCCTCTCCTCGATCGTTATCAGCAAAGGGTTGTTGACGGCGCGCGCGCCAGGGGCTGAGGAGCAACGGGATATCAGCTTCGGCCGGGAGATCGCCCGGGCGATCGCAGGCCTGAGGATCGGCCAGACTGTCGTGGTCAAACGGCGTACTGTTCTGGCTGTGGAATCGATCGAGGGGACTGATGCCACCATTCGTCGCGGAGGGGCTCTCGGGAAGGGTGGCGTTGTGGTGGTGAAGGTGGGGCGCCCTGACCAAGACATGCGCTTTGATCTGCCTGTGGTGGGTCCAGATACGGTCGCGGCCCTCGAAGAGGCGGGCGCGACGGCCCTCGGCCTGGATGCCGATCAGACCCTGATGCTCGAGCGGGATCGAGTGATGACGACTGCCGATCGTTTGGGGCTCGCGATCGTGGCGGACTAGTGGAATGTCAGCATTCGGCTTTCAGCCATCAGCGATCAGCCAGAGAATGGCCCCTGAAAGCTGAGGGCTGACAGCTCACAGCCTGATCGCGGAAATGGACCCGATGAGATGGTGAGGACCATCCTAAATGAATAACGGAGAGTCGGTTCGAGTAGGCGTGGTGGGTGTCGGCTATGTAGGCCAGCACCACGCCAGGATCTATACGGAGCTGCCCGGTGTTGAACTTGTTGGGGTGGTCGATATCGATGAGGCCCGCCTGCGAGAGTTGGGGGCGCGCCACCGTGTCCAACTGTGTCGCGATTACCGCGAACTCCTGGGAAAGGTGGACGCAGTCAGCGTGGCCGTCCCGACGCTCCTCCACTACCCTATCGCCAAGGAATTCCTGGAGTTCGGCGTAGACGTCCTGGTGGAGAAACCGATCGCGCAGTCGCTGACCCAGGCCGATGAGCTAGTGGAGATCGCCAAGGCCGACGAACGGATCTTTCAGGTCGGTCATATCGAGCGATTCAACGGAGCTGTCAAGGCGCTCGAGGCCATCGTGAAGAGCCCGGGGTTCATCGAATGCCACCGGCTGGGCCCTTTCGCCGCACGCAACACCGATGTGGATGTGGTTCTAGACCTGATGATCCACGACATCGACATTATCCTGAACCTGATCAACTCTCGCGTGATAGCGGTGAGCGCTGTTGGCGTCCCCGTCATCTCGGATCAGGTGGACATCGCCAACGCACGGCTGCAGTTCGAGTCCGGCTGCGTCGCGAACCTGACGGCCAGCCGGGTGAGCGTCGAACGTGTCCGCCGGATACGGATCTTTCAGCGTGACACCTTCATCTCCCTCGACTACGCGCAGCAGGAGATTGCGGTCTACCATCGTATCCCGGGCGAAGGGGACACCGCTCCTGGGACAACCCCCAAGATCGTGAAGGAGGATATCTTCATCGACAAAGCGGAACCGCTTCGCATCGAGTTGGAGAGTTTTATCGAGTGTGTCCGCAGCCGAAAAAGGCCACTGGTCTCTGGGGAAGAAGGTCGGGACGCGCTGAAGGTGGCTTCTCAAATCGTGGAGCACCTCTAGTGCCGTGCCAACTAACTTCGCCTAGCCGCGTTGCTGGCTCCCTGGGCGCTCCCTGCGACGTACCTGACTGTGTACGCCGGGTACCCGCAAAGTGGGTGCGGCCCAGGAAGCCGCGCCTTGCTAGGCTCGCTACTTGGCCCGGCACAATGTCCAACAACCATCGGCAGAATTGGTTGGAGTTCCTCTGAGCGAGATGGGCACCGGTCGGATCCTCATCGTGGCGGGGGAGGCATCAGGAGACCTCCACGCGGCCAGCGTGGTTCAGGAGCTGTTGCGCCGCGCGCCCCACATCACCGTTGAAGGGATTGGTGGGGACAGGATGCGAGAGGCGGGGGTCAGGCTCCATGCCCATTCTAACGACCTGGCGGTGGTCGGCTTGGCTGAGGTCGCGGTTAGGCTTCCCGCCCTCGTGCGCGCATACCGGGGCATGACCCGTCTCCTTCGTGATACGCCTCCCGATCTGCTGATGCTCGTGGACTTCCCGGATTTCAACCTGCTCTTGGCCCGTCGTGCGTATCGGCACCAGATCCCTGTCCTGTACTTCATCAGTCCTCAGGTATGGGCCTGGCGTACGGGTCGAGTCCGGTCGATTGCACGCCTGGTCCGTCGCCTTCTGGTCATTTTTCCCTTTGAGGAGGCCTTTTATCGAGAATGGGGGGTCGAGGCCCTATACGTCGGCCATCCGCTCCTTGATCGGTTATCGCCTCCGCCGACGATGGATGACGCCAGACGGCACCTGGGTCTGGAGCGTGCGGCCTCCGTTGTGGGTCTGTTGCCCGGCAGCCGCATCGGTGAGATCACGAGGCATCTGCCACTCCTGCTCAGAGCGACCAGGCGGCTCGAGGGGAGCCAACCGGACCTTCGCGTCATCATTGCTGCCGCCGAGGGTATCCCATTGGATCTGATCAGTTCCTATCTGAGGCGGGAGGGTTCTTCGGCCAGAGTCGTGCAGGGTCGAACCCACGAGGTCATAGCCGCCTCGGACCTCATACTCGTGGCGTCGGGAACTGCGACGCTGGAGGCGGCCATCATCGGCACCCCCATGGTGATCGTGTATCGCGTTGCGTTCATCTCATGGCTGCTGGGTCGACTGCTGATCAGAGTTCCGTACATCGGCATGGCGAACCTAGTGGCTGGAGAGCCCATTGCGCCAGAGCTGATCCAGTTTCAGGCGACTCCCGAGCGAATTGCCGACGAAGCGCGCCGGTTGCTGGAATCGCCAGAGCGCCGGCGATGGATGCAGCAGAGACTCGGGGAGGTGCGCGATCGGTTGGGGCCGCCGGGAGCCACGGCCAGGGCCGCGGAAGCCGTCTTGGAGATGCTGCAGTTGAACGCTGGGGCGGCGGCATCCGTCTGGAAGGGGTAATGGGCACGTCACGAATCTCGCATCTGGTGACGACCCTGAGGGAACACCGCCTCGTCTTGCAGGTCGTCCCTCGGATTGCTGCATGGCTCATGATTGGCCTGTATCGGCTGCTCCGGATCGTTCATGTCAACCGTGGCTCGCCGGAGGCTTGCTGGACACGGGGGGAGCGAATTATTTTCGCCTTCTGGCATGGACGCCTCCTGATGATGCCGTTTGCGTATCCCGGGGCACCAGTGGCGACTCTGATCAGCCAGCATCGGGACGGGGAGTACATCAGTCGCATTGCAGCGCTGTTCGGTTCCCGTGTGATCCGTGGTTCCGCCACGCGCGGGGGTGTGCGTGCGTTCAAGCAGATGATTCTGGCCCTCAAGGAAGGGTTCGACCTCGTGATCACCCCGGACGGGCCAAGGGGTCCGCAGGCAAAGGTCAAGTCAGGGGTCATTGAGCTGGCCAAGCTCACCGGAGCCCCTATTGTGCCGGTGACCTTTAGTGCGGCACGACGCCGGGCTCTCAAGAGCTGGGACGCGTTCCTCATTCCTCTGCCATTCTCCCGCGCCGTCTACATCTGGGGCGATCCCATGTATGTGGAACCCATGGCGACGAAGGAGGAGGTGGCAAAATACCAGGACATTCTTGCAGAGCGCCTCGATCTCCTCACGATGAAGGCCGACGAATACTTCAAGTCGAGTCGGTAAGAGGCGGTGTCTCAGGATGTACGCTGCCTACTCGCTGCTACTGACTCTTGTTCTGCTCGCTTGGTCCCCCTCGCTCCTCCTGGGCGCCCTGGGGATCCGGCGGCGCCGCGACGGGTGGCGGGAGCGCCTGGGCAGATACCCTGAACCACTCGTCGCTCGGCTTCAGGGGGTCCATCCGGTCTGGCTGCATGCGGTGTCGGTGGGTGAGGTCGCCGCAGCCTCAGTCCTGGCCGCTCTGTGGACGACCCGTCGGCCGACCCTATCGCTTCTGGTCTCGACGGTCACCGATACCGGGCGTGAGGTCGCCAAACGGTCTTTCCCCAAGGCTGCGGGGGTCGTGTATTTTCCCCTTGACCTTCCCATGATCGTTCACGAGGCCTTGGCGGCAGTGAGCCCACGCCTGATCCTCCTGACCGAGACCGAGATATGGCCGAACTTCCTCCGTGCCTGTGCGGCCTCGAAGATCCCCGTCGTTCTGATCAATGGGCGGATCTCCCCGCGGTCGTTTCAGCGCTACCGCCTCGTCCAGCCTTTCTTTCGCCACGTGCTCCAGGGCATCGATCTCTTCTGTATGCAGAGCGCCGCAGACGCCGAGCGGATTCTTGCCCTGGGCGCCTCGCCCGAGCGGGTCCGTGTGGTTGGAAACCTCAAATTCGACGTGACCCCTCCGGCCGATGCCTCCTCCCGAGCCGAACAATGGCGCCGGGAGTTGAAGATCGAATCGGGGCAACCGGTCGTGGTTGCAGGCAGCACCCATGCCGGCGAGGAAGAGGCCCTGCTTCGGGCTTTTATGCGCCTGCGCCAGGAGTTTCCCGGCCTGTTGCTCATTCTGGCCCCTCGCCATCCCGATCGGCTGGCTGGGGTGGAGGCGCTGATCGCCGGGAACGGTCTGACTGCAGTCAGGCGGAGCCAACTGGCCAGCACACGGGACGGCGCAACGCAGATCGTCCTGCTGGACACCATCGGGGAGCTGTCGGCGCTCTATGCCGTAGGGAGTGTCGCCTTCGTTGGGGGAAGTCTGATCCCCCGGGGTGGGCATAATCTGCTGGAGCCGGCGCTCCATGGTCGTCCGGTGGTCTTCGGCCCCTACATGGAGAATTTCGCCGAAGCCAGCGCATTCTTCGTCGAGCGTGGGGCCGCTCTCCAGGTCAAGAATACAGAGAAACTGGCCGAGCAGCTTGCGGGGCTTCTCCGCGACCCTGCGGCCAGGGATCGCATGGGCAAGGCGGCATTGGAGGCGCTGGTGGCGCATCGCGGGGCGTGCGAACGAACGGTAGCCCTGCTGGAACAGTACGTCTCATGAAGGCAGTCGAAGGGTTGTCCGCCTGGACCGTCCGCTGTATGGCAGCCGGCCAGACAACGTGGGCCGCTCGCTGCTGGCTGGCTTTTCTGCGGCTTGCCTCACACGTGTATGGAGGGTTGGTTTTGCTCCGTGCGGCACTCTTCGCCCGCGGCGTCGCCAGTGTTCGGCGACTGCCGGTCCCGGTCTTGAGCGTAGGGAATCTGATCGCAGGTGGCACCGGAAAGACCCCCTTCGTCGAGATGCTCGCGCGTCGGCTGCAGACGCAGGGTCATCAGGTCGCCATCGTCCTGCGGGGGTATCGGGGTCGGTCCACCACACCAATGATCATCTCCGATGGCCGGCGGTTGCTGTGTGAGCCCCCGGTGGCGGCTGATGAGGCGTACCTATTGGCTTGTCACCTTCCGGGGGTTGCCGTGCTGACCGGCGCAGATCGTTACCGGGTCGGCCAGATTGCCCTGGAACAGTTGAAATGCGGGGTCATCGTCTTAGATGATGGGTTTCAGCATCTCAGATTATATCGCGATTTGGATATTGTGCTGCTTGATGCCGCCAATCCGCTTGGGTATGGCCGACTGCTTCCCTCCGGATTGTTGCGAGAGCGGCCGGATGGCCTCGGGCGCGCCGATCTCCTGGTGGTCACGCACGCCGACTCGGTTTCTGACGCGGACGCGATCAAGCGATCGCTCCGACGGTATGCTCCCTCGGCACCGATCGCACTCGCTGTCCATAGACCTCTTGGCCTGATTGGCCTCTTTGGAGAAGAACACCTCTCCCCATCACATCTCGACGGCCAGCGCCTGGTGGCATTCTCTGGCATTGGCAACCCGCGAGGATTTGAGACAAGCCTCGTCCGACTTGGCGCAGTGATCTTGGCCCACCATGTGTTCCCAGATCACTACGTCTATTCCGCCGCCGATCTTGAGGCCCTCTCTGCGGCGGCGATGAAGGGCCGCGCCGCCTGTATGGTTACGACGGAAAAAGATATGGTAAAATTGACGCGACTGAACCTGGAAAAGATGGTGACGCCCCTCTACGCGCTGGCGATCTCACTCGAGATGCTGGAGGGAGAGGAGGCATTGGGTCGCATGCTCACGTGTCTTCTAGGAGTGAGTGACTCATGAAGCGAGAGGTCGGGGCTGGCATGACTGCCTACCTCGGATTCCTGTGCGCACCGGTGCTCTCGAAAAGCCTGCTGCTTGAACCAGAAGGTGCACCGGATGACACTGTGTATTAGGCGGACTTTCGAAGCCGATCGGCTTCGTTCGATTCTGGTCAGGGGCCCAAATTGGCTGGGCGATGCAGTCCTTGCCCTGCCCATGCTCGCCAACCTCCGCCGCTCCTTTCCCGCCGCAAGAATCTCTCTCCTCGTGCGCCCATGGTTGAGCGACCTCTTTCAGGCTTCACCGTTCATCGACGATCTCCTCGTGATTCCAAGCCGGAATCAGTTCGCATGGGCGGTGACTGCCCTGAGGCGACGGCGCTTTCAGTTGGCCATTCTCTTGCCGAATAGCTTTCGGGCCGCGTTGATCAGCGCGCTGGCCGGAATCACGCACCGGATCGGGTATGTGACCGGGGGGCGGGGGCCGCTACTGACGGTGGGCGTGTGCACCCCGGGCAAGCGATCGCTCCACCAGGCTGACGCCTACCTTGGCCTGCTCCGTGCGTTCAGGTGGGATGCGTGGGAACAACCGACCGGTCTCACATTTCCGCCTGGAGGCGACGGGGACGCCGAGCGCCTTCTCGCCGCGGCAGGGCTTGGACCTGACGCCTCATTCATCGGGATTAATCCCGGAGGGGCCTACGGGACTGCGAAGCGCTGGCCGGCCGAGCGATTCGCTGAAGCAGCCGACCTTCTCAGCGATCGCCTGGGCACGATCGCCCTCCTATTCGGATCGCCTAAGGAAGCCTCAGTAACACGGGCCATCCGAGCGCGGATGCGGCGAGCGGCCGTGGACCTCGGCGGCAAAACGTCTCTTTCAACCTTGGCGAGCTTGCTGAGGCGGTGCCGTCTCCTGTTGACGAATGACACAGGGGCAATGCATCTGGCCGCAACCCTCAACGTACCATGCGTCGCGATATTCGGTCCCACGGATCCGCACCTTACCGGCCCACTGGGGTCTGGACACCATCGCCTTTCCCATCCTCCGCCCTGCAGTCCCTGTCACTACCGTGACTGCCCCATTGATCATCGATGCATGCGGGCGATCGAGGTCAAGGACGTGGTTGCCGCTGCAGAGGCTCTTTTCGAGGGATCGGTCTTCAATGAGCGAGGCGGCGTCCGTCTGGCACCTGCGGTCTTCCTTGATAGGGACGGCACCTTGAATGAGGAGGTGGGACCGCTTCAATACCCGGAGCACATGCGACCGATTCAGGGCACGCCGGCCGCGTTGAAGCGCCTTGGTGAGGCTGGGTTCCTCCGCATCGTGGTGAGCAACCAATCGCGGGTGGCCAGGGGTGATGCGACGGAAGAGCTCGTCGAAGCGACCCATCAGCGCCTCCTGCACCTCCTTCGCCAAGAGGGAGGATCGACGGATGCGTTCTATTACTGCCCTCATCACCCTGAAGAAGGGCGCTTCCCGTTTAAACGCACGTGCCTGTGCCGCAAACCTGGTCCAGGACTGGTCCAACAGGCGGTGCATGAGCACCAGGTAGACCTGACCAGGTCCTATGTTGTGGGAGACCAGATAACCGACCTCATGCTTGGTCACCGAATGGGCCTCCCCTCAGTATTGGTGCTGACCGGGTTCGGACACGACACCTTGCGGCAACTTGAGGCGGCGGGCGGTCCCAGGCCTAGCCACGTGGCATCGGATCTACTGTCCGCAACGGAGTGGATTGTCGGAAGGAGCGGGACCGGATGAGTGCAGTGGCTTACAACGGCCCTCCGCCGATGGAACAGGTCAAGCGGATCCTCATCCTCAAGCCGAGCTCGCTGGGCGATGTGGTGAACGCGCTCCCGTTCCTTGCATCATTGCGACGGCGCTATCCTGACCGACATATCGCCTGGTTGGTTGAGGAAGAGGCATCGGGCGTGCTGCTTGGGCATCCACTGCTGGACCGGGTCATCGTGTCAGGACGCAGGCGATGGGGGCGGGAAGCCCTGGCACCGCTGTGCTGGCCGTCGACGCTACGGGAGATCGGAGCGCTCGTCGTTGAGCTGCGCCGGGGCCGGTATGACTTGGTTGTCGATCTACAGGGACTACTGAAGAGTGCCTTGATGCTTCTTTTCGCGGGGGCGCGCTTTCGGGTCGGCCTGGCAGACGCCCGGGAGGGGAGCCACCGAGCTCTCACCCATCTTGTGCCGGTTCCATCGGCGCCCATGCATGCGGTGGACCGGTACCTGGAGGCGGCCAGGTTCTTGGGAGCTGATCCGTCTGCGAAAACGTTTATCTTTCCTTCGGGGCCTGAGGACGAGGCGAAGGCGGAGGCGCTCCTTGCCGAGGCCGGCGTGAGGCCTGGCGATCGAGTCGTCGCTCTGAATCCTCGGGCGCGGTGGCGGACCAAACTCTGGGAGGAGGATCGATTCGCGCGCGTGGGGGAGATGCTTGCGCGGCGATGTCGTGCAAGGATCCTTGTGACGGGATCATTGTCGGACCTGCCACTTGCACGCCGGCTCGCAGCCCGGATGGACCCCACCCCATTCCTCGTCGCGGGCCGGACGGACCTCAGGCTGCTGATTGCCGTTTTGAAGCGGATTGACCTGCTTGTGACGCTGGATTCAGGCCCCATGCACCTGGCAGCGGCGCTTGGCACCCCCCTTGTGGCCCTCTTCGGCCCAACGGACCCCAGACTGAATGGCCCATATGGGGTGGGTGGCACCATCCTCCGTGTGCCTCTCCCATGCAGCCCGTGTCTAAAGCGTCGATGCCAGATCCAGGACGATCGTCTGTGCATGCGCTCCATCTCGGAAGAGGATGTGGCAGAAGCTGCCTCGGCGATCCTGGCCACAGGTTCGAGATGTCGGCCAAGCCACGATCGCTTTGGACCGGTGCCGGAGGGTTCATAGGGTCCCACCTCCGCGAGAGACGGCTCGCTGAGGGGCATGAGGTAGTCGGCCTCGATGGATTCATCGATCTCTACCCGCGCTGGCGGAAGGAGTCCAACCTGGTTGGCCTCCTCTCACGCTCCGCCTTCCGATGTATCGAGGCCGATCTCCTGCAGGCCGACCTTGTGACCATCCTTGATGAAATTGATCTCGTCTTTCATCAGGCCTGGCAGCGCGGGGTCCGAGAGGGCTGGGGAACGCAGTTCGAGGATGGGGACTCTCGATGATTCGACGGGCAGCGGTGGCGGGCTCGTTCTACGGAGGCACCCGGGAGCTGCTGAGGACTCAGGCCGGTGATCTGATCAAGGCGGAACCCCGGAAGGCGCGCGCCATCGGAGCCATCGTCCCGCACGCGGGTTACGCGTATTCCGGGAGGGTCGCCGGAGCGGTCTATGCCCGCCTTGCCTTTCCCGATGTGTTTGTCATTTTGGGACCAAATCACACCGGCCTAGGGGCGGGGGTGGCGATCATGACCTACGGCGCATGGGAGACGCCCTTGGGCCATGTCCCCATCGACACCGACCTCGCGAGGGCGATTCAGCGGAGCTCACGAACGATCGAGGAGGATCACATGGGCCACCAACGGGAACATTCAATCGAGGTTCAGCTCCCGCTGCTTCAGGCGGTGGGTCTTCCATTTACCTTTGTGCCGATCTGTCTCTTCAGTAGTGAGTACGCGGCGTGTCAGGACGTTGGGTTAGCCATTGCTGAGGCGGTCGCGGGGTCGGATCGAGCGACGCTTCTGGTAGCCACCACTGATATGAGCCATTACATCGACCGGGAGCAGGCGAGGGTCAAGGATCAACAGGCGATCAATGCCATCCTTGCGTGCGACCCCGAACGGTTGCATCGAGTCGTGAGAAGGGAGAGGATTACCATGTGCGGTTTTCACCCGACCACCGCGATGCTCATAGCTGCCAAAGAGTTGGGAGCAAGCTCTGGGGAGCTGGTCGGCTACGCCACCTCTGGAGATGTGACGAATGATTATACAAGCGTGGTCGGGTACGCCGGCCTTATTATCAGGTGAGGTCAATGGGGAGAATTCCCTTGACAGGCCTTGATCGACTCAATTATTGTTCTCGGGGGTCGAGGAAGCGAGCGGAGGGGGGGAAGTTACAGGCAGTGGGGGTATGCCCGACTGAAAATGGGCCTAGGCGAAGCCATCACCCATAGGGAATCTTCTCCTTCAAGCGTTGCCCCCCTGGGCCGCTGCGTTCGCATTGGTATCCTTTATCTGGTTTTCTCCATCTACCAGATGCTGGGTGCTGCGGCGTACGCTGCTCCATTCGCCTATGTCACGAATGCTGGTTCGGGGAATGTCTCTGTCATCAACATGGCGACCAACGCGGTGATCACCACCGTGGCGGTTGGGTTGACGCCAGAACAGGTCGCGATTACCCCGAACGGGCTCCTCGCCTACGTCTCTAACCCTGGTTCCAACACCGTCTCCGTCATCGCCACGGCCACCAACACGGTCATCGCCACGATCTTCGTGGGAACCGGCCCCGCTGGAGTCGCGATCACCCCAGACGGGGCCTTCGTCTATGTGGCCAACTCCGGCTCCAACACCGTCTCGGTCATCGCCACGGCCACCAACACGGTCACCGCCACGATCTTCGTGGGAACCGGCCCCGCCGGGGTCGCGATCACCCCCAATGGCCTCTCGGCCTATGTGGCCAACTTCGTATCCAACACCGTCTCCGTCATCGCCACGGCCACCAACACGGTCACCGCCACGATCGTCGTGGGAACCGGCCCCGCCGGCGTCGCGATCACCCCCGACGGGGCCTTCGTCTATGTGGCCAACTCGGGGTCCAACACCGTCTCGGTCATCGCCACGGCCACCAACACGGTCATCGCCACGATCTTCGTGGGAACCGGCCCCGCCGGCGTCGCGATCACCCCCAATGGCCTCTCGGCCTATGTGGCCAACTTTGTATCCAACACCGTCTCGGTCATCGCCACGGCCACCAACACGGTCACCACCACCATCTCGGTAGGGCAGAGGCCGGATTTCCTTGCCGTGAGCCTTAATGGTGTATCCGTGTTCGTGCCGAATCAAAACTCTAACACTGTCTCGGTCATCTCGACCGCTAGCAACACGGTCACTGCCACGATCTCGGTGGGAGTGAGTCCCACTGGTGTCGCCACGACACCTTCCACCACACCTATTATCCCGACGCTCTCGGATGGAGCCCTCTTGCTCCTTCTTGCTGCTATGGCCGCCGCGCTGGCTTTGCGGATCGTCCCGAGGCAAGCCTCAGCCCCTCCCCGTCCTCCACGCGCGCTCTAATACCGCACGGCCTCTTCGCGTTCTTCATCGGATTCACCATTCGGGAAATCTCTGAGACCCGCCATGTGAGCCATCCGTTATGGCGTGACTCTGGTTGTGAGTGCCGGTGAACTCCAGTCCTTCATGGGTTCCGAGATCGTTGCATTTGTGTGTTGCTGGGCCTGAGGCGGGGAGGGTGAAGCCGGCGTACGTGGTTGGAACGGCACTAGTACCGTTCCAACCTGTTGCGGCCAATGCCGTTCCAAGTGGTTTCGGCCAATGCCGTTCCAACGTGTTGCAGCTAATGCCGTTCCAACTCGTTTCGGCTAATCGCCAAGCGATGTTCTGTTACCCACATAGTTGGAACGGCACTAATCGCCAAGCGATGTTCTGTTACCCACATAGTTGGAACGGCACTAGGAAGGAAGATAAGACGAACTGTAGGCGTAGGACAGACAGATGAGGTGGGAAAATAGAGGTTGAATATCGCGTTCTTTAGGATTCCGGGACCTTCGAGCTATGGCCCCACCCAGATCCGGCCGTCGGGATCTTCGATCACCTCGCCGATTACGGCCGCGGCCGGTGTCTGACGGTCTTTCAAGCGCTGGATCAGCGCTGCGGTCATGTCCTTGGGCACCGCGATCAGAAGGCCGCCGGAGGTCTGGGCATCGCATAGGATGAGCTGAGCCTCTTTCGAAATTCTGCGATCCCAGACGATGGCTTCCCGCAGTGAGTCATGGTTTCGTTGCGTCCCGCCGGGGCAAATCCCGCTCTGAACCAACCCCCAGGCCTCGGGGAGAATGGGAACCTTCGAGAGGGAGACTCGCGCTCCGACCTTGGCTCCCGCGGTCATTTCGCGCAGGTGACCGAGGAGTCCAAATCCTGTCACGTCTGTACAGGCGTGCGCCCCCACCTCCGCCATGGCGTCGGAGGCGCCTCTGTTCAGGGTGCTCATCAGGGAGATTGCGGCATCGATGGTTGTCTTGGAAACCTTCTCCCGCTTGATCCCGGTGGTGATGATCCCGAGGCCAATAGGTTTAGTCAGGACCAGATCATCGCCCGTCCGGGCGGTAGAGTTCCTGAAGATCTTGGCCGGGTCGATCAGCCCGGTGACCACAAGACCGTACTTCGGCTCGGGATCATCGATGGTGTGTCCTCCGATGATCGAGGCCCCGGCCTCTCGGACCTTCTCGGCGCCTCCCCGAAGGATCTCCTCTAAGACGCTCAGCGGAAGTGAACCGACGGGAAAGCCGACGATATTAAGGGCAAACAGGGGTCTCCCTCCCATGGCGTAGATGTCGCTCAAGGAGTTGGCTGCGGCGATCAGGCCGCAGCTATACGGGTCATCCACCACAGGCGTGATGTAGTCCACCGTCTGCACAATCGCCAGCCCACCGTCTAGTTGGTACACGGCGGCATCATCCGATGTCTCCATCCCCACCAAGACCTTCGGGTCCTCGAAGCGCGGTAGGTGGCCCAAGACCTGGGCCAGATCAGCGGGGCTGATCTTGCAAGCTCACCCAGCCCCATGTGAGAGGGCGGTGAGTCGGATCGGATCGTTTTTCATGATTGTTCCACTGGCTGAGATGTTCAGACGCCTAGTGCCGTTCCAACTATTTTCGCCGAATCAGTCACGCGTCGCTGACAGCGACGTATGTGCTGCATACCTCTCTCCCATTAGCCGCAACAAGTTGGAACGGCACTAGATTGGTCGGTCTATTGAGAAGGTTTCGTGTGGGAAACCAGCGACTCCTTCGTCGAGTCCGTTCTAGGTGGTTCGTCAGCTTGCGAAAACCGCATCAGTCGGCGGGCTACCATGCCAACGGTGAAACCCAACAGCATCCCCCAGGCGGCTCCAGCCAACACGTCGGTCGGGTAATGGGCAGTGAGGTAGATCCGAGAGTAGCCCACTAGGATGGCGATGAGAAATGAAGGGATCGCCAGCCTACGGTAATTATAGGAGATAAACGCGGCGAGGGCAAATGTGTTGCTGGCGTGGTTTGAGGGAAAGGAGAATGAATCGGTGCAGATGGCTCCATGAAGGAGCTGGACTTGCTGGAACACGTGACATGGCCTGATCCGTTGGACCAGGTCCTTGAAGATCTGAGTGGTCCCATCGGCGAGGAGAACCACCGCCACAGCGGATATCGCCAGGATCAGATCTCTCCTCGGACGGAAGAAGATCAAATAGAGCGAGAGCAGGGCCAGCGGCGCGATGAAATTCCACTTGTCGGTGATGAACGGCATCAGCAAATCGAAGAAACCGTTTTGCAAATTTATCGCGATGAGGTGAAATCCGGCGATATCCCATTCCCGGAGCCGTTCGAAAGATAGCGGAACCGGCATCGGCGTCTCCTTGGCTTAGGGGCGTTTGTCCGGGTGGGGGTGACCGACGAGGAACACAATGCCCCCTAGCCCGCTGCAGCAAGCCGTGACCGCGAACCAGAGCAGGGAGAGACTGATGGCACCCGCCGAGTCCAATCCGACCTTGGCGAAGAAGTAGACCGAGCTGCCCTCTCGGACACCGAGCCCCGCGACAGAGATCGGAAGCATCGAGACCACGCTGATGAGGGGGACGAACAGGAAAAAGTAACGCAAGGGGACTGACAGGTTGAGTGAGCGTGAGATCAGGTAGAAGATCATGATCACGAGCAACTGGAGGATCAGCGAGAGACCAACCGCTTGGAGCAGGGCTCGCTTATGTTTCCAGTAGCGTTGCAGCGCCCCGTAGAAACGCTGGAGCACCTCGTTGAAGCGCCCGAGACGGGTGCGATTCAGTAGTCTGAAAAACAGCATCTGAAGCCGATCATTCAGCAGCCCCGCGATAATGCCGATAAGTCCTGCTGCCGAAGCTACAGTCAACCAGATTGTCACAGGATCATGGAGATGCGAATAGCCGAGGATGAGCGCAATGCACGCGATCATGATGAGTGCGACGTACCCCGATAGGCGTTCAACCAGTATTGAAGCCAGAGAGGATTCCTTCTGTTGGGTCAGGTGGAAGATCTGATACCCGCGAACGACGTCCCCGCCAATGACGGTCGGCAGCATCAGGTTGAAGAACATCCCCTCAAGGTACAGGAGAAACAGCCGCCATGTCGAGAGGTTGATCTGTTCAGCCTGCAACAGGCGTCGCCAACGGAGCGTGCTCACGATCTGCGCCAGAAGATAGAGCGCGACGGAACTCAGCAGGAGCGGGAGACGCAGGGAGCGAAAGAGTGCCCGGATGGCCTGCAGATCGGTCCGGCTGAAGAGGAAGGCAAGGAGGGCGAGGCTGACCAGGAGCTTCAGCCAGAACCGCCACGGATTGGCCCTTGGCCTATCAAGAGGGGTCGTCACGGCCGCTCCGCTCGCCTTGACCCCGGATGATCCGTTTGATCATGTAGATCGGCTTTCCGTGTACTTCGTGGTACACCCTGGCCACCATCTCACCGAGCAAGCCCATGCCTACCAGTTGAACGCCGAGAAGCACGAGGAGGACAGACAACAGCAAAAGCGGGCGGCCGCCTATCTGTTGGGCCATGAGCAGCTTGAGACTGATAAGGTACAACAGAAGGGCGCCCCCGATAGCGCCGATCGTAACCCCGAGGAGGCCGAAGATCTGGATCGGTTTGGTCATGAAGCTCAAGAAGAATTTTACGGTAATCAGGTCTAGAACGACTCTGATCGTTCGCGAGATGGTGTATTTCGACCGGCCGAACTGCCTTGGCCGGTGGTGTGTTTTGACCTCTGCGATAGAGACCCCCATCCAACTGGCAATCGCAGGGATAAATCGATGGAGTTCCCCGTAGAGGCGGAGATTCTCCACGACATCCCGACGGTAGGCCTTCAGGGTGCACCCATAATCGTGCAGCCGAATCCCGGTCGTCAAGGAAATCAGCCAATTGGCCAGCATGGAGGGAAATCGCCTCGAGACGAACGGGTCCTTTCGATCAGCCCTCCAGCCACTGACCAGATCGACCGTCTTGATCAACTCCAGCAACTTCGGGATGTCGGCCGGGTCATTTTGGAGGTCTCCGTCGAGCGTTACAATCACCTGGCCTCTCGCATGGTCGAACCCCGCTGAAAGAGCTGCTGTCTGTCCAAAGTTGCGCCGGAGCACGACAACGCTCCAGCGTGAGTCAACCTCGAGGACCTGCTCGAGGGCAGCGAGCGTTCGATCGGTGCTCCCATCGTCTATCGCGAGGACTTCGTATGGCTCGTGACGCGCAGCGAGGGCCCGGACGATCTCCTCGTGGAGTTGGGGGATACTTTCCTCCTCGTTGTGGAACGGGATAACGATGGAAAGCGGTGGGCGAGCCTGGCCATCATCGTCCCTCGAGATCGGGCGGCGGTCGTCGCTCATCGAATGCCCAGCGCCTCCTCCGTCCCCTCCCACACATCCAACCGGTTCATTCGTCGCCCGAGCGGAATGTTGTACGTGTCCGGATGAGCTGGGATATACAACATCATCTCACTGGCAATCCCGTACTCGTCGCTGAAGAGAAACGTCATCGGGTGGACAGGACGATGAGGTAGGCCACCATCTGGCCCTTGCTGTAGTAGCGCCAGTCAAGGCGCTTCGACCAGGTCCGGTAATGTGCCTCATCCGGCGCCAGGTCGAGGCGACCCGAGACGATGAACCAGAGGTGGAAGGTAACGGCGAAGCCGAGGAACAACCAGAAACACAGATACACCCAGACAGGATCGCTGGACACACTCAGGTGTGCCGGCGGCTCCTGGGGGGCCTTCACCCGAGGGGGAGACAGCTCAAGGGCGACGCCGTTGGAGCGTGCGATCTTTTTTCCCCACTTCTGAGGCCAGCGCCTCCTTATAGGAAATCAGCTTACGTCGCAGCACTGCATCTGAGAGCGCCAGGATCTGGGCGGCCAGAATCCCCGCGTTTCTGGCGCCCGGTTCGCCGATCGCCATGGTTGCAACCGCGACCCCCCCTGGCATCTGGGCGACGGAGAGAAGGGCATCAAGTCCTTTGAGGGGGCTGGAGGCCAGCGGCACCCCGATGACCGGGAGTGTGGTCTGGCCCGCGATGACGCCAGCCAGATGAGCCGCGCCGCCGGCACCGGCGATGATCACTCGGATCCCCCTCGCCTCGGCCTTCTTGACGTACTCCAGGGCGGCGTGAAGAGAGCGGTGAGCAGAGCAGATCTTGAGCTCGAACGGGATGCCGAAGCGATCGAGCGCCTTGGAGGCCGCCTCCATCACGGGGAGGTCCGAGTCGCTCCCCATAACGATTCCGACCAAGGGTCGCCTCGTCATGGGGCTAGGATGTACGGTCAAGGGCGCGCCGCCCGATGTCTGTCCTGTAGTGCGCGCCCTCCCAGTGAATCCTTTTCGCTGCACGGTAGGCACCTGCAATCGCATCGCGAATATCCCGTCCGAGGGCGGTCACCCCGAGAACTCGACCCCCTGCGGTCACGACTTGGTCATTCTTGCGGCTTGTGCCCGCGTGGAAGACCAAGACCCGTGGCTCCGCCGCCGCCTCTCGGAGCCCGGAAATCGGAAATCCCTTCTCATACGGGCCTGGATAGCCCGCTGAGGCCATGACGACGCAGACGCTCGGATCAGGTTTCCACTCGATTGTCTTCTCGTGGAGCCGCCCCTCCACCCCCGCCTCCAGGATCGGGACAAGGTCCGATTCCATTCGGATCAGGAGCGGTTGCGCCTCTGGGTCGCCGAATCTGGCATTGAACTCCAACACCATGACCTCACCCGCCTTGATCATAAGGCCCGCGTAGAGGACCCCCTTGTAGCGTCGGCCCTCGGCCGCCATTCCCTTGACCACGGGGATCATCACGCGCTCCATGACCTGCCTATGTATCGACTCGGTGATGACAGGGGCGGGGGAATAGGCGCCCATTCCACCGGTGTTGGGGCCCTGGTCGTCATCGAAGACTCGTTTGTGGTCCTGGGACGACGCCATCGGCAAGACCGTCTGCCCGTCCGTGAACGCGAGGAAGGAAGCCTCCTCTCCATCCAGGTACTCCTCAATGACGACGCGTTCGCCGGCGTCTCCGAAGACCCGTTCCTCCATGATCTTCTTAACGGCGTCAAGGGCCTCCGACACCTCCATGCAGACGATCGCTCCCTTTCCCGCCGCCAGACCGTCGGCCTTGACGACGATGGGCGCCCCAATGTCCTGGATGTACCGCCTGGCGTCTTCCGCCCGATAAAACGACTGATAGAAGCCGCTGGGGATTTGGTACTTCTTCATGAGATTCTTCGCGAAGACCTTGCTCCCCTCGATGATGGCCGCGGCCTTGCTTGGGCCGAAAATGCGGAGTCCGAGCCGCTCGAACTCATCCACGATGCCCAAGGTGAGCGCCACTTCGGGGCCGACGACGGTCAGGTCTATCCGTTTCCGCTCAGCGAAATCCGCCAGCGGTCGAATGTCGGAGGGGCTGATATTGATGCACTCGGCGATCTCGCTGATCCCGGCGTTTCCAGGCGCGGCCCAGACCTTGGCCACTCTCGGGCTCTGGGCGATCTTCCAGGCGAGCGCATGCTCTCTCCCACCGGAGCCGATCACGAGCACCTGCATGGACCTTCCTGATCCTCCTCCGATCCCCGACTCAGTGGCGGAAATGTCGAATCCCCGTGAAGACCATGGCGATGTCGGCCTCATCGGCCGCCTGGATCACCGCTGCGTCACGAATGGAACCGCCCGGTTGGATGATCGCTGTGACACCGGCTGCTGCTGCCGCATCGATCCCGTCGCGAAACGGAAAGAAGCCGTCTGACGCCATGACAGTTCCACGGGTGGGGGAGGCGGCCTTCATCACCGCGAGGCGGCAGGCGTCCACTCGGCTCATCTGTCCGGCGCCGATTCCTACCGTCGCGTGCTCGTTCGCCAGGACGATCGCGTTTGACTTGACGTGCTTTGCCACCTTCCAGGCAAAGCGGAGGGCTCGTATTTCTCCCGTGGTGGGTGGACGGCGCGTCACGGTTCGAAGGTCGTCGAGGTTCAGGTCAATGGCGTCGCGTTCCTGCACCAACATACCGCCGGCGATCGACCGAAGCGCTCTGCCCGGCTGATCGGCGCGCATCATGCCGGGCCAGGGTTCGATCTGGAGGAGTCGCAGCGCCTTCTTTTCCTTGAGGGTGGCGAGCGCCGCCTCCTCGTAGCCAGGGGCCACGATTGCCTCCACAAAGGTGGCGCTTAGCGCCCCAGCCGTCTCTACGTCCACGGCACGGTTGAGCCCGAGCACCCCCCCGTAGGCCGAAGCCGGATCGGCGGCCCTGGCATGGAGATAGGCATCGATCAACCGAGAAGCATGGCCGACGCCGCAGGGGTTGGTATGCTTGACGATGACGGCGACCGGCTCCTCGAATTCTCTCGCGAGGGCGAGGGCCGCGTCCAGGTCCAAGAGGTTGTTGAACGAGAGCCCCTTGCCTTGAAGCTGCTTGGCGGATGCTACAGAGGGCTCATCCGCCTCGGCTCCTCGGTAGAGGGCCGCCCGCTGGTGCGGATTCTCGCCGTAACGAAGCGACTGAGCCTTGAACAGGCGGAGATCGAGGACGTCTGGAAGCGTGCTCTCTCCACCCGTCGTGATGTTCCGCTCAAGGTAGCCCGCGATCAGCGCATCGTAGCGGGCAACATGCGCGAAGGCTTTCCTGGCCAGATGGAGTCGCGTAACTCTCGAAAGACGGCCTTTATGCTGCCGCAGCTCCGCGAGCAGCCCGGTGTAATCGCCCGGATCAACAAGCACCGCGACATCCTCGAAATTCTTTGCCCCAGCCCGGATCAGGCTTGGCCCGCCGATGTCGATCTGCTCCACCGCTTCCTCGAAGGAAACGTTTGTGCGGGCGACCGTGGCCTCGAAGGGATACAGGGTGATGACCACGAGGTCGATGGGAGCGATGACGTGTTCTCGCAGTTGCCTCAGATGCTCCGGCTCGCGTCGACTCGCCAAGATGCCTGCGTGAATCTTCGGATGGAGCGTCTTGACCCTCCCGTCCAACATCTCTGGAAAGCCCGTGATGTCAGCCACATCCACCACGGCAATTCCTGCCTGTCTTAGAGCGCGGGCCGTTCCGCCGGTTGACAAGATCTCGATCGTGAGATCCTTCAGCGTTGCCGCAAGTTCGATCACCCCAGTCTTGTCAGAAACGCTGACCAATGCCCGGCGGACATGCACCAACCCCTGATCGGACCGATGGTCGTCCGGGACGGTCATGGGTTTATCACCCCCCAGTTCCGCTTTTCATCCTGCTCGGAGGCCGGCATCCCATGGCAGAATACCCGCCGGCCTCGAACCTCCAGCCGTCCCTCGGCAAACAGTTGGATCGCCTTCGGGTAGATCTGATGCTCATAGGTGAGGATTCTGGCCGAGAGGCTCTCGTCGGTGTCGTCTTCCAACACCGGAACCACCGCCTGAATGATGATGGGGCCCGTATCTGTCTCCTCGTCCACGAAATGAACGGTGCAGCCGGAGAACTTCACTCCGTGTTTGAGCGCCTTGCGTTGAACATGAAGGCCAGGGAAGGCGGGTAGGAGCGCGGGGTGAATATTCATGATCCGATTGCGGTACTCCCGGACCAACAGCGGGCTCAGGAGTCGCATGAACCCGGCGAGACAGACCAGATCGACGTCACGCTTCCGTAGCAGGTCGATGATGGCCGCGTCGAATCCTTCCCTGGCTTCAAAGAGCTTCGGATCGACGAACGCGGCCTCGATGTTGTGTGTTCGGGCTCGATCGAGGGCGAAGGCATCGGCCACGTCACTGATCACGATGGCGACAATCGCGTCGATGTGACCGGCGTGGCTGGCGTCGATGATCGACTGGAGGTTGCTCCCTCGCCCGGAAACCAGCACGCCCAGCCTGACCTGTCCCTTCACGCTCAAGCTCGCCATGGTTCGCCGGTTTCAGTCTCACAGATCAGGTCTGACGGTACACGCGTTCGGTCACAGTCGCGCATCGCCCAACGTCAATTTCACAGGATGACGCTTCATGGAAGGGGACGTCAGCGGGCTGTGCATCCGTCAAGGTACCGCACTGACAGCGATGGTTGATCACCTGGCACGTGAGGTTCGATGGGTCGGGGAGAAGATATCAAAAAGGCAAGGCATGAGCAAGAGGATTGTGGGGCGAGTTTCGGGCGCAGAACGCTTCAATCCCTAGGTGCAGCCGGATCGTGGTGCTCCTGGCGCGCGCTGGGGCACGAGCGTGCACGCGAACGTCGACGGCTGAGCTCGGTATTGGTCAAGGATGGTCGCGAGCCGCGCAAGTGTGCGATCGCGCTTGGCGAGGCCGATTCCGTAGATCGCCAGGTCGTTAACAAGCCGGACGTAGAAGACGTGCTGGGCATCCCCGCCGTCACGCATGCATGGGGTTGGTTTCTGCGTCAAGCGCAAGAGTGAGCCAAAGACCTTCACGTATTCCTCCAGGATCGGTTCATCGCGGAGGTCACGGGGCACCTCGGGGAAACGGGTGAGAAATTCCTCGACCGTCATCGGGGCTTGGACGGAACCGGTGCTCTTCCTGGTCGTCGGCGAATCGCAAATCTCCATGCTCTTTACCCTCCGAATCGGCTCGTAGAACGTTGACGTTGGCGCAACAGTCACCATGATTACACCGGAAGGCCGATGCCACCAACACCTCCTTTTAGGATAGGCTTCCTGTTGTCTTTCTGTCAAGATGGAAGTCGCGCTCACCGTCTGCACAGCCATCGCTCCGCCGACCTTGTCCTAGTCTGAATAATAGAAGAGGCGGGCGGTAGGTGACAAAAGAGGCAAAAGCATATCTTGCTTGACAGGGGGGGGGGAGCGTTATAGGCTCCGTTCCACTATGTGACCTAGACCAGCATCTGCAGCGCACTGAACAGTCCCGCGGGGGGAGGGTCCCTGGTGACCCTACGACACCAACAACAGTGTCGCCCCGGCGCCCATGGAATGCGCCTTTTGCGCCTCCTGTAGTCAGGCGGCAGAAGGCGCTTTTTGTTTTGAGTGTCCTCCCACGTTATCTGAATCCCCGGAGTCGAACCAACGGCACTCGTATCAAGCTACTGTAGAGCGCCACTTGGTGAGGCTTCCACAAGCAGAGCGTGTAATTTTCTCAGGCGTCTGGACGGCGTTCTAAGTCAACAAAGGAAGGAGGGGCAGATGTCACACCTATGGCTACGATGTCGGTTGATTGGAATCGTGCTTAGCCTCGCGCTCGCCGCGACGGCGGTGGAGGTCTCTGCACACGGAGGCGACCCAACGCTCATTCACGGTTGCGTCAATAATGCAAGTGGCGTTGCAAGGATCGTGGGTCCTAGCGACGGTTGTCGGGCGAGCGAGACAGCGGTTGATTGGAGCATCACCGGACCTACTGGACCCCAGGGACCCTCAGGGCCAACCGGGGCACAGGGAGTCCAGGGCCCAACCGGCGCCACCGGGCCGCAGGGCGACCCGGGCGTGGGGCTCAATCCGCTCCAGATCGCAATTCTCCGCTGGTATGAGGCCAACCTGACCACCGCCTTTGCCGTGGGCATCGGCCCCGCCGGCGTCGCCTTCGACGGGATGCACATCTGGGTGGCGAACAGTGGCAGCAACACGGTGACCAAGCTCCGGGCGAGCGATGGGACCTGCAACGGCGTCGCTGATCCACCGGGCTCCGATGTGAGCGCCTGTAGCTTCGCCGTGGGCGGCAATCCCGGAGGTGTTGCGTTCGACGGGGCCAACATTTGGGTGACAAATCTTAACAGCCACACCGTGACCAAGCTCCGGGCGAGCGATGGGACCTGCAACGGCGTCGCGAATCCGCCCGGCTCCGACGTGAGCGCCTGTAGCTTCGCCGTGGCCTTGACCCCCTTCGGCATTGCCTTCGATGGGGCCAACCTCTGGGTCGCGAGGTTTGGCAGCAACGCCGTGACCAAGCTGCGGGCGAGCGACGGGGCTAATCTGGGGAGCTTCGCCGTGGGGGTCAAACCCGTCGGCGTCGCCTTCGACGGGGCCAACATCTGGGTGACGAACGATGAGAGCCACACTGTGACCAAGCTGCGGGCGAGCGACGGAGCCAATCTGGGGAGCTTCGCCGTGGGGACTAGACCTCATGGTGTCGCCTTCGACGGGGCCAACATCTGGGTGGCGAACACGAACAGTGACACCGTGACCAAGCTGCGGGCGAGCGACGGAGCCAATCTGGGGAGCTTTGCCGCGGGCGACGCCCCCGAGGGTCTCGCCTTCGACGGGGCCAACATCTGGACGGCCAACCTTGCTGGCGACAGCGTCACCAAGCTGCGGGCGAGCGACGGCGCCTGCGCGGGTGCTGCCAACCCGCCAGGCTCCGATGTGAGCGCCTGTAGCTTTGCCGTGGGCGATAGCCCCCATGAGATCGCCTTCGACGGGGCCTCCGTCTGGGTGACGAACGGTAACAGCGCCACGGTGTCAAAAAGGTAGCCGTCACTATCGAACCGGGCCGATCTGAACATCGCGACAGTCCCTGATCCAGATCTGCGCTGGCGGGGGTGGGCTTGTGTACCCGGCCCGCCCCCTTTTTGTCCGCTCTCCATCAAGGCCCAAGCAAGTTATCGGCCTTCTCCAAAATAGAAGCGGTCCTATGCGCCGCTAACTGCTCTGTTTCCCAAATACGATGGTGTGTGCCCTCTCACGCCCCTCAACCTAACCTTCTCCCCTTGAAGGAGAAGGAGGGATGAGGGGAACTGGGAGGTCGCCTGACCAATACGGCACCCCTTCTGCTCCCCCACGCCAGTTCCAGCTTGACTTCATCGATCCCTACTATTAATCTCGCAAGAAAGAGGACAGTAGGCTTGTCGGTGCCACACGCTGTTCGCCGGACACCTGTTGTAGCCATGGACGAATCTGGTGTGTCGCTACCAAGGGAGAGAATCAGCACCGCAATCCGGTCTACGAGCCGAGGAGGCGTAAGAGATGGCGTTGTTTGGGCAGCAATCCCGGAAGGAAGAACGCGCGACGAAACCCGAGCCGAGAGTCGAGTCGCCGTCCGAGCGCGTGGTGACATTCCCGCCCGGACCGGTGCGACGTGTGGAGGAACAGTCGATGGCAATGACGCAACCAAAGCCGTCCGAGTCAGTCCTGGCCGCAGGCTTGACGATCGAGGGCAAGATCGAGGGAAACGGCAACATCCGTGTGGCGGGCCGGTTCAAGGGTAACGTTAACGTCAAGGGTGAGCTGACGATCGAGCCGGGCGCTACGATCGACGGAGAGGTGAATGCTGAGGTCGTCCTGGTCGGGGGCGAAGTGCGGGGGCAGATCGTCTCCACGTCCCGCGTTGAGTTCAAGGAGTCGGGGACCCTTATCGGCGATTTGAAGGCCGGAAGTTTGACGGTGGCAGCGGGGTCCAAGATGCGGGGCAAGGTCGAGTTCGGGTGGAAGGAGGGCGAGATCGAGGACGCGCCTCCAAGCGAGGGCGGGTCCGCGTTCGCGCGATGACCGTCCATGGGGTGACCGGCGAGGCGTGGAACTGCCCCCACTGCGGCGAGCGGATCCTCCGAAGCGCGCTAACCTGTCCGGCGTGCCAACGCCACCTGCGGCTCGACGCCGTCGCCCTCGGGCGGCAGGACCAAGCTATAGTCTGCCCGCTCAGCGTTGATGGCACGATCCGGCACCCGGGCACCGAGGCGGCTTGGGAGTACACGGTGCTCATTGAGGTGCATGATGGGGTGGGAGAGATGCTCGCCAGGCGCGTTGTGGGAGTGGGGGCGCTGGGGCCGGGCGAGACGCGAACGTTCACCCTCCGTGTCGAGGTGCTTGTTCCGGAAAAGTCCACGCTGACTGCGGCTTCCTGACTGGGCCTCGCGCCAGGATTGGTACCACGGCTCGTACTGAGCGCGCGGGTTTCACCCTCAATTCTCCCTCCTGACGAGCTTCGCAACCCCCTCCCTTTATGGGTCTAGCCCGGGCGGCGCATCGTAACAGTACAGGTGGGGTCAGACGAATGCAGGGCGCGAGAGTCGGCCAATCCCGTGTGGGGTAAGCGGCAGAACAGCAGAAGAGCGATGGGCCTTGTGCGAACCGGGTTTTCGATTGAAAGCAATGGCATGCGGAATCTTCTTGACACAGAGTATCCTTCAAGATATAAAAGACGAGTAATCCGATCGACATAATGAAGTATTGGGCTGGGGATAGAATATGAAGATTTCCGCGAAAGGCGACTACGCGACGCGAGCGATGCAGGATCTTGCCTTGCACTATGACAAAGGCCCGATTCAGATCGAGGAGATCGCCAAACGCCAACATCTCCCTGTCCGTTACCTGGAGCAGATCCTATTGAGTCTGAAGCGGGCCGGGTTTCTGGAGAGCAAGCGTGGGGTGAGCGGGGGGTACTACCTGGCCAAGCATCCCCGAGAGATTACGATGGGAGGCATCATCAGGGCCACCGAGGGCCCCATTCTGCCGATCTATTGCGTTGGCAGCGGGAAGAAGCGGGAAATCTGCATCGAGGAGCCTCACTGCAGCCTGCGCGATATCTGGGCTGATGTCCGTGATGCCGTGTCTAGGATTGTAGACCATACCACGCTGGATGACCTGTGCCAGCGCATCAGAGAGAAACGAGAGCGGCAAGGCGTGAGCTACCACATCTAACAGTATCAGCCTGGAAGGTAAAGGAATTCAGATGTCTCGGCTGGTTCGAAGCGCTCTTGAGCTGATCGGCGACACCCCCTTGGTCGAGCTGCAGCGGATTCCGAGGCACGGATCGGCCCGAATCCTTGGAAAGCTTGAGTCTCTGAACCCGGGAGGAAGCGTCAAGGATCGCATCGCCTTGGCGATGATCGACGAGGCGGAGCGGAGCGGCCGCCTGAAGCCGGGCGACACGATCGTCGAGCCGACTTCCGGAAACACCGGGATCGGCCTTGCGGTGGTGGCGGCGATCAAAGGGTACCGCCTGATCCTGACGATGCCGGAGGACATGAGCGTGGAGCGACGGACACTGGTGAGCCGGTTCGGGGCGGAGCTGGTCCTGACCCCAGCCATCGAGGGGATGAGCGGCGCCGTCTACGCCGCCGAGTCGCTGGTAGCGAACAATCCCGGCTACTTCATGCCGCAGCAATTTCTCAATCCGGCCAACCCGGAAATCCACCGCCTGACAACCGCCAGAGAGATCCTGAAGGCGACTCAGGGGCAGATCGACGCCTTTGTGGCGGGTGTCGGCACCGGCGGGACCATCACCGGCGTAGGTGAGGTGTTAAAGCAGGAGGTGCCCGGTGTTCGGGTGATCGCGGTCGAACCGGCCAAGTCTCCCGTCTTACAGGGAGGCAGGGCCAGGCCGCATGGCATCCAGGGGATCGGCGCCAGCTTCGTACCCGGCGTGCTGAACATGGACGTGCTTGACGAGATCATCTCCGTAGAGGACGAGGACGCCTATCGGATGGCGACTCGCCTGACCCGGGAAGAAGGCTTGCTGGTAGGGATCTCAGCCGGGGGAAACGTCGTTGCCTCGACGATCGTTGCCGAGCGGCTTGGAGCCGGAAAGGTCGTCGTGACAATCCTCCCCGACACAGGGGAGCGATACCTGACGGTCCCATTCTGACCTTCACTGGAGCCCGATGATGGATGCCTATCGTAGTCCGGACTCATCTCGTGGGCGGGAATCAGCGAGCGGAGAGGTGTCGATGGAGGTCCGTGTCTATATCCCGACCCCGTATCGGAGGCTGACCCAGAATCAGACTTTTGTCGAGGGTCGTGGAGATAATTTAGTGGAACTCTTGGACGATCTGGAGACCCGCTTCCCAGGGATCAGGGGGCAGGTCTTTGACGAGGTCGGAGAGATCCACCGCCATGTGAATGTGTATGTGAACAACGTGGCGGCGGAGGAACTAGGGGGAAAACGGACCGTGCTCAGGAGCGGAGACGAGGTGGCTCTCATCCCGGCCATGGCGGGCGGGGCCGTGCCGTTCAACGAAGAACAGATCCGTCGATATAGCCGCCACATCATTCTTCCTGAGGTGGGCGGCAAGGGGCAGCGCAAGCTATTGAACAGCTCGATTCTGCTGGTCGGGGCGGGAGGCCTTGGCTCGCCCGCGGCCCTCTACCTGGCGGCTGCCGGAATCGGTCGCCTCGGGATTATCGACGGCGATGTCGTAGACATGAGCAACCTACAGCGTCAGATCCTTCACCACGTGGATGACGTTGGACGACCTAAGGTCCAGTCTGCGGTGGACAGCATCGCCCAGATCAACCCTGACGTGAAGGTTGAGCCGTTTCAGACAGTTCTCTCGTCGGATAACGCAAAGGAGATTATCAGTCAGTACGACCTTGTGGTGAATGGCTGCGACAACTTTCCGACGCGCTATCTGGTGAACGACTGCTGCGTGTTCTTGAAGAAGCCGCTGGTGGACGGGAGTATCTTCAAGTTCGAAGGACAGGTGACGGTCTTCGTACCCGGTCAGGGCTGCTACCGTTGCCTGTACCCCGCGCCCCCGCCGCCGGGACTCGTCCCGAGCTGCCAGGAGGCCGGCGTCCTGGGCGTATTGTGCGGCATCATCGGGAGCTTGCAGGCGATCGAGGCGATCAAGCTGTTGCTTGGCATCGGCGACTCTCTGGCGGGGCGTCTCCTGTTCGTCGATTCATTGGGGATGGAGTTCCGGCAGGTGAAGGTCCGCCGCGACCCTGAATGCCCGGTCTGCGGAGACCATCCGACCATCACCGATCTAATCGACTACCACGAGTTCTGCGGGGTTCCGGGCGCCAGTCATTAGGGCACGTGGGTGAGCGTGATGCTACAGATGATTCTCCTGGGGTTGGCCGTTGGGGTGGCGTTCGGATATGCGCTTCAGCGCGGCCGCTTCTGCATGAACTCGACATTCCGCGACATCCTGGTGGGACGTGACCTCACCCTGCTGCGGGCCTATCTCCTTGCGCTTCTGATCCAGATGGTCGGGGTCAGGGCGATGGCGACGCTGGGCTGGTTCGAGTTGGGCATCACCCCCTTTTTCTGGCAAGCCACGCTGCTTGGCGGGTTCGTCTTCGGTCTCGGCATGGCATTCTCCGGCGGGTGAGCGAGCGGCAGCACTTACCGGTCAGGTGAGGGGTTGGTGGGATCGGTTGTCGCGCTGCTGGGTTTTGCATTTGGGGTGACCATGACCAGCGGGGGCGTGCTTGAGCCTGTGCAGACTGCCCTTCGGAGCTGGGTGATCGAGATCGACGGAGAGGTGGCAACCCTGGATCTCTTCTTGCGCGTCAATCCATGGCTTCTCGTCGCGGGATGTGTCGCGGCGGGTGGTTGGTGGCTCTTGAGAAGCCCAGCGGGAGGTTACCAAAGGGGGTGGAGTTGGGCACGGACCGGAATCGTGATCGGGTTGATCGCCACACTTGCCTGGCCGATCTCGACGCTGACCGGAAGGGAGTACGGCCTGTCGATCACCGAGCCGATCCGAGCGATCGCGGCATTCCTGTTGACGGGCGATGCTGAACAGATCACATGGAGTAGCTTCATGTACCTGGGGCTCATCGCGGGCGCCTTCTTGGCGGCGCGGTCGCATGGAGAATTCGCGTGGCGCGCGCCGGGCGCGCAGCGCCTCCTCCAGGCGCTCGGAGGCGGCTTGATGATGGGTGTGGGGGCTGGGATCGCCGGCGGCTGCAATATCGGCTATGGACTGACCGGTGTCCCTCTCTTTGGCCTGAGCAGCTTGACCGCAACCATCAGCATCGTCCTGGGAGTGTGGGCTGGGGCGTATATGTTATTCGGGAGTGTTGCCTTCGAGCGGAGGGTCCGAGATGCACAGCGCGCGTAACGTTCGAATCCATTTGTGTATGGCATTCATGGTCTGTTGGGCTGTCGCGGGGATCCTTCCGCCGCGTGCGTTCGGGGCCGAGGGGTACGCGAACCCACAGCTCCTTATCGAGACACACGAGCTGGCCAAGCGGCTGGGCGAGGCAGGACTGCGGCTTGTGGATCTTCGCACGCCGCAAGAGTACGCCGGCGGCCACATCCCCGGCGCAGCGCACCTAAGCTGGCAGGCCCTGGATGACCTCAAGGCAAATCAGCAGGGCCTTCCGATCCCCAAGGCTCGGGCGGAGGAGTTGTTCGGCGGACTCGGGATCGGGGAAGCCACCAAGGTGATTGCCTACGACGGTCCCAAGACTCCGTTTGGCGCGGCCCGCCTCTTCTTCGTCCTGGAATTCTTCGGCCACGACAAGGTGCAGGTGTTGAACGGGGGCTTCAGGAAGTGGGCGCAAGAGGGTCGTCCCCTTTCCACTGACGTGCCTACGCCGCCCAAGGCCACCTTCGTCGCTCGGCCACGCCAGGAGCTTTTGGCCACCGCCGAGCAGGTGCGCGGCAAGCTGAGCGACCCGAAGGTCTGCCTGCTCGATGCGCGAAGCGCTGGGGAGTATGCCGGCGAGGATGTCCGAGCTGAGCGAGGAGGTCGGATTCCGGGGGCGGTCAACGTGGACTATCTCAGTACTGTTCGGCGGGATGATCACACCTTCAAGGCCGCTGAGGAGCTGCGGCGGATCTTCGAGTCCGCAGGGGTGACGCCGGATCGGGAAACAATCACCTATTGCCACACCGGCGCCCGGGCCAACCACGATTATTTTGTCCTGCGGCTTCTGGGCTATCAGAAGCTCAAGAACTACGATGGCTCCTGGATCGAATGGGGAAATTCGGAGTCGCTGCCGATCCAGGAATGATGGGAGGGAGGAGATGGCGCAGTATTCGCTGGACGTCACCGGGGAGATCTGTCCGTATCCGTTGATCTTGACCAGAAAAGAGATGGGGAAACTGCAAACGGGCGATCAACTTGCCGTGACCGTCGATTACGCGAAATCGGCCGAGGACATCCCCCGGTGGGCGAAGGAAGAAGGGCACACGATCCTGGCCGTTCGGGAGAGGGGCGGGAGCCAGTGGGAGATCGTCCTGGAGAAAGCCTAATGCCGGTCCAATTAACTTCGCCTAGCGGCAAGGCTTCCCCCCGGGCACTCCCTGCGACGTACCCTGAAACCGTACGTCGGGTACCCGCGAAGTGGGTGCAGTCCCAGGGTCAGCGCCTTGCTATGCTCGTTTCTTGGCCCGGCAGTGTACCCAGCAACTTAGGGCGCGATGGTCGGAGGACACCTATCCACTTGTTGCGGGTGTGGGTTGGTCACGGTTCAACCGTTGGGTCTGAGACCCGAGGCATTTCCGCGATCATGACCGTTGCCAGAATGCTTTTCTTATGCTTGACGCTTGCGATGCTGGGCCTGGCTCTCCGCGCGGAGGCGGGCGGTCGGGTCTACACCGCCAACATGGAGTCGGGCACCATCTCTGTCGTCGATCCGGATTCCATGAAGGTCATTGCGACGATCGATCCTCTGGGCCACCGGACCCATGGCCTCTTATTATCGCCAGACCAGTCAAAGCTGTTCGCGACGAACATGCACAACGGAACCCTGGCCGTGGTGGACATCGCCTCGGGCGAGGTGATCGGCATCATTCCGACGGGGAAGATGGCCCACTCCGCCGCAGTGACTCCAGACGGGAAGCAGGTCTGGGTGGTCAATGGGGCGGAAGAATTCCTGACCGTTGTGGATGTTTCTCTGCTCAAGGTCGTGGGGCGGGTGTCCCTGGGCCAGATCATCGGCGCAGGATATATTCGATTCAGCCCGGACGGGATGCGGGCCTTTGTGACCAGGCCGACCCTTGGCGCTGTTTCTGTGATCGACGTGCCCACAAAGCGTGTTGTTGCGACAGTGGAGGTCGGAAAGCGTCCCACCTTTATTCAGGTAACGTCCGATGGCCGTAGAATCTGGGGCACCGACACCGGTGGAGACGAGATCTATGCCATTGATATTACGAACAACACGCTGTTAGGGAAGCTCACCGTGGGTAGAGGCCCTAACCATCTCGCCATTGTGGGTAATACCCTGTATGTCACTCTCGGAGGGACGAATGAGGTGGCGGTAGTGGGCGATGCGAACGGACAGGTAAGTGTAAGGGGCCGGATCAAGGTCGGTGGAAGCCCCAGCGGTATCTGGCCCAGTCCGGATGGAAAGCGGCTGTATGTGGCGGGTGAGGGCACCAACGATCTTCACGTCATCGATATCGCGCTTCAGAAGGTGGTTGGGACCGTTCCGGTGGGCAGGAGACCCGTCGCCGTTGTAACGGCACGATAAGGTGCGGCTTCGGAGGAGCGTGAATGAGTGAATCGCATCAACAGACAGCCGAACCCCTCGATCTGAAGGGCGAGGTCTGCCCGTATACCTTTGTGAAGAGCAAACTGGCATTGGAGGAGATGGAAAGCGGTCAGGTCCTCAGGGTGATCGTCGATAACCGGGGCTCAGCCGAGAATGTCCCGAGGAGCCTGTCCAGCGAGGGGCACCAAATTCTCAACGTCGCGATGCTGAACGACACCGACTGGGCCATTACCGTCAGGAAGGCGTGACGCACGGCGGGGTTGTCAACGCGGAACCCTTTGATCGCGGTGGGTGAGGCTGAGTGAAAGGGCACTGTGGGCAGCGTGAAGCGGTCGAGACGACTGGCGTTCCGCACGGATTCCAACAACGAGGACGTGGATGAGAACAGTCGATACCCTTGATGCCATCGGGAATACCCCCCTGGTCGAGCTTCCGCGGATCACCCCTAAGAAGGGGGTCCGGATCTTTGCCAAGATGGAGGGGAACAATCCAACCGGCAGCCTCAAAGACCGGATTGCAAAGTATATGATCGAGCACGCCGAGCGCAGCGGCGACCTGACGAAGGACAAGACCATCCTGGAGCCGACCAGCGGCAACACCGGCATCGCCTTGGCGATGATCGGGCGCCGGAAGGGGTACAAGGTCAAGGTGGTCATCCCGGAGAACGCCACGCCGGAGCGGCGCCAACTCTTGGAGATCTTTGGTGCCGAGATGATCTATTCGGACGGGACGAAGGGGAGCAACGGCGCCATCGAGTTGGCCCAAAAGCTTGCAGCTCAGGACAAGACCCTCTATATGCCGTTCCAGTATGGCAACCCTGCGAACCCTCTGGCTCATTATGAGACCACCGGCGTGGAGATCTTGAACGATCTTCCGGAGGTCGATGTCTTCGTGGCCGGGCTCGGTACCGGCGGGACGCTCATGGGAGTCGGTCGTCGGCTCAAGGAGGTCAACCCGAAGACCAAGGTGATCGCCGTCGAGCCGCATCCGGGCGACCTGGTTCAGGGGCTCCGCAGCCTGGACGAGGGCTTCATTCCTCCGATCCTTGACACGAGCTTGCTGGATAGCAAGATTATGGTTGATTCCCGTTGCGCCTTTGCCGCCACGAAGGATCTGACAATGAAAGAGGGGATCTTTGCGGGCGTCTCGTCCGGTGCAGTCGTTCATGTCGCCATCCGGATGGCGCATCGGATGGAAAAGGGGAACATCGTGGTGGTCCTCTGCGACAATGGATGGAAGTACGTCAGTCTGGGCGTGTGGCATAAGGAGTTCCCGGAGTTGGGCGAGAATATGTATAGTCACCTCTGGTGGTAGGATGGCGCTCGCTGAGCAGGATCTGAAGGCGATCATCGCCCACGCCGAGGAAGGATACCCCGACGAAGTCTGTGGAATCGTCATCGGGAAGACGGGCGACGCAAAGACGAATGCCGTCCGCCGATGTCTGAATGTCGCGAACACCTACCATCAAGAGGATCCGATCCGGTATCCCAGAGATGCAAGAACGGCGTACATCATGGATCCTCAGGATCTCCTGCGCATCCAACTCGAAGCGGATGCAAGAGAGCTCGATTTCCTCGTTATCTATCACTCCCACGCCGATCACGACGCTTATTTTTCCTCAACCGATCGGGACCTGGCGCTCTTCGAAGGGGAGCCTCTATGGCCTGGCGCGCAGTATCTTGTCGTATCAGTCAGGAATAAGAAAGCACAAGATTTCAAATTTTTTATATGGGATTCTCTCATCAAAGACTTTAAGAATCTCATGGTTGCTGCTTCTACTGGTAAATAGCGTTATTTTTTCCTCTTATATTCTTGATTAATTCGATAAAGATTATTGCAATTCTAAGAGCCGATCGGAGCTGAAGCGTAGAGATTGGAGCGGGGCACTGCCGTGAGCGAGCCGCAAGTAAAGGAAACGAAGGCGCAACGGATGGAGCGCCTCAAGCGGGAAAAGAACCCATGGGAGTGTTTCGACGAGATCGAGCGATTTGCCAGAGAGGGTTTTCAGTCGATACCACACGAGTGGTTAGGCACCTACTTCCGCTGGTGGGGCGTGTACACCCAGGGAGATGGTATCGGCGCGGTCGGGGGGAAAGGGGGCGAGGGCAAAGCCGCCCCCTATTTCATGGTGCGCATCCGTATCCCGAACGGCTTCCTCATGTCCCATCAACTTCGAACGATCGCCGAGTGTACGGAGAAACATGCACGGGGGATGGCAGACCTGAGTGTACGCCAGAACATCCAGCTCCACTGGGTCACCGTTGAAGACCTCCCCAACCTCCTGCAGAGTCTCTGGCGGTGCGGAATTACGACGATGGGCACCTGTGGAGACGTCACCCGCAATATCACCGGCTGCCCCGTCGCTGGAGTGGACGCCGATGAAATTGTGGATGCCTCCCCACTCGTTCACGCTGCCACCAGGATGCTGAACGGGAACCCGGATTTTTACAATGTGCCGCGCAAATACAAGATCTGCATCACCGGCTGCCGGGCGTGGTGTGCCTACCCGGAGATCAATGACATCGGCATGACTGCCATTCGTCATCCGGAGACGGGCGAAATCGGCTTCTCCGTAAGGGTTGGCGGGGGGCTCTCCACTCACCCGCACCTCGCCGTTCGTCTCAACGCCTTTGTTCAGTGGAACCAGGTGTTGCCGGTCGTGAAGGGGATCACTGAGATCTTCCGCGACGCTGATTGCCTTCGCCAGGATCGGGAGAAGGCCCGGCTCAAGTTCCTGTTCCTCGCTCACGGTTGGACATCGGAGCGCTTCCTGGAGGAGTTGAAGGGGCGCATCGGGTTTGAGCTCGACCCTGGCGTGTCCGAGGAGCCGCCGGACGATGTGTATCGCGACCACGTGGGCATCCACCCTCAGAAGCAGGATGGATACTGTTACGCCGGCATCCCCATTCTGCGGGGTCGAATCACCGCGGGGCAGATGCGGGCCACAGCCGATCTCGCTGACCGCTATGGCACGGGCGAGTTACGGGTCACGATCATGCAAAATCTCCTTCTCCTCAACCTGCGGCGCCAGCACACCGATGCCCTGGCAAGGGAGATCGAGCACGCCGGGATGCGGCTTCACGCCTCACCGTTCTGGCGGGGTACGGTTGCGTGCACGGGAACGGAATTCTGTAAGCTGGCCCTCACGGAGACGAAGGGCTTCGCCCAGTGGCTGGTGGAACAGCTTGAGGAGCGGATGCCAGGATTTGACCAACACCTCAAGGTCCACGTGACCGGTTGCCCGAATAGCTGCGGCCAGCACTGGATCGCCGACATCGGCATTGAGGGCAAGAAGATCAAGGTCGGCGGAACAATGGTTGATGCGTATTACTTCTGTGTGGGGGGCGCCGTCGGCAAGCACCAGGGCAAGGCCAGGCCGGTAGGATATCGCTGCGCCGCGACCGAGGTGCCGGGCGCCATCCAACGCCTGTTGGCGGCATACCTGGATGACCGGTCGGACGGCGGAAACTTTCGCCAGTTCGTGGCTAAGCATAGCGACGCTGAGTTACGTGCGCTCCTGGCAGGGCAACAGGTCGCTGCGGTTGCGAGAGATCCTTCTCCCGGCAGGCCGCCCCTGGGAGTGGATGCCTAGTGCCGCTCCAATTAACTTCGCCTAGCGGCGTTGCCAGCCCCCAGGACGCTCCCTGCGACGTACCAGACTGTACGCCGGGTACCCGCGAAGTGGGTGCGGCCCTGGGGTCCGCGCCTTGCTATGCTGGTTTCTTGACTCGGCACGATGCCTCACCAAACTAGGGTGAAGTGCTTGGCGAAGCACTGGCAGGCGGAATCCTTGGAGTCTCCCGGCTGGCGGATCCGAGGGATGCTGAAAGCCGGGATAGCTGTATCAGTGAACGGAGACGGATGACACGATGCTCCCTGACGTTGAACTGACCACGCTTGTTGGGATCACCCTATTTGCGGCCATAGTAAACGGGGCACTGGGGTATGGATTCTCCTCACTCACTGTTCCGGTTGCGCTGTTGTTTTATGCTAACAGGGTCCTCAACCCGGCCCTTGTGTTGGTTGAGGTGATTGTCAATAGTTACATCTTACTGGTGAATCGGAAGAGCGTGCCGAAGATACGCAAGAGAGTCCTACCGATCATCTTTGGCTTGATTCCGGGAGTCCTACTGGGGAGCTATACCCTATCGGCGGCTAATCCCGGATGGCTCAAGCTGTTCACCTATGTCGTTCTGCTGCCCTTGATCCTTCTCCAGGCTGCCGGTCTGAGACGGCCCATTCAGTCTGAGCGCGCCGTCGGCGTGCCGTTCGGCGCCGGTGTTGGGGTGCTTTACTCTGTCACGACCATTTCCGGCCCTCCGTTGGCGCTGATGTTCAACAACCAGGGGTACGTGAAAGAGGAGTTTCGAGCCGCCCTGGGTCTCATTAGAGTGGTTGAATCCACCCTGACGGCGGCTGCCTACTACGTTTTGGGATTGTATACTGTCGCAAGCACTGGCATCCTTTACTCCATCGTGCCCAGCGTCCTGATCGGCATCCCTATCGGGGCGTACATTATCAGGCGGCTGAATCCAGAAACCTTTAGAAGAATATGCATGAGCTTCGACGCCTGGGTCGTGGGATTCGGGTTGTCGAGGGTCCTGATCGATCTCACGCTGATCGCCAGCCCCATGGCGTATAATGTCTGGCTGGTGGTTGTGCTCGTTGATGCCTATCTCCTCTATCGCTACTTCAAAAGCCAGCGACGCATCAAGGAGGCTCCGCTTAGCGTTAAGGTCGCCAGCGGGAGTCTCAACGCCGGGTGGCAGAGGGCGCCCTCAACGACTCAGGATGAGTTTCGTCATTAGAGCGCGATGAAACTCGCCGGACCCGTACGGATCAGGCTGGCTTAGCGGACGATGTCGCGCCAACCGCGTTGATCGCCGGAACCCAGAGGGGGTCTCATCAAGGGGGGTGACGATGACCGATACAAGCCGTGGCTTCACGACTGACCAGCCCAGTTGCCCCTCGATGTCGAGTGCGGGGGAGATCTGCGCCGGAGAGCGTGACCTGGCTGGCAGACCCTCCTGGGCCGAGAAGGAGGAGATCGACACCTTCGATCAGTTCGTGCAGCGGTTCTGGAAGGGAGAGATCTCTCCGGATGAGTTCAAGCGGTTCCGCCTCCAGAACGGGATCTATGGCCAGCGCCAGGAAGGCGAGCAGATGGTCCGGATCAAGATCCCGTGGGGCGGGCTGACGGCGGCTCAATTGGAGTTGCTGGCCGAGGTGGCGGCGGAGTCCCCCCGTGGCGTGGGCCACGTCACGACGCGCCAAAACATGCAGTTCCATTTCGTCAAGCTTGATCGGGTGCCGGCGTTGCTGGAGCGCCTGGCGGCGGCGGGTCTGACGACCCGAGAGGCCTGCGGGAACACGGTTCGCAACGTCACGGTCGGGCACTGCGCCGGGGTGTGCCCAAAGGAGGCCTTCGACGTCACCCCCTATGCCGATGCGGTAGCCCGGTACCTCCTGCGCAATCCGATGAACCAAAACCTTCCCAGGAAGTTCAAGATTGCCTTCTCCGGATGTCCCGATGACTTGGGTCTCACCCCGATCCACGACATCGGGGCGCGTGCCATCCTCCATGTCATGGACGGCAAAGAGGAACGGGGCTTCCAACTCTATGTCGGGGGCGGCCTGGGCCCCTCGCCCCGGGTCGCGCAGCTCCTCGAAGAGTTCACCCCATGCGATAGGCTGTTGCCGACTGTCGCCGCCATCGTGCGCGTCTTCGACCGCCTCGGCAACCGTGAGAACCGCAACATGGCCAGGATGAAATTCCTGTTGGACAAGCAGGGGATCGATCAGTTCCGGAAACTGGTGTTCCAGGAACGGACCGGTCTCGAGGCAACACTGGCCGGACACCTCCCTGCCATCGTCCCGTGGGAGGAAGGTCCTCCTCATCACCACGAACAGCCTGGCCAACGGGACCCATCGGGGGATCTTGTCGATGCAGCCTACCGTCGTTGGAGAAATACGAGCGTGCTGGATCAAAGGCAGGCCGGCTACGCCATGGTCCAGGTCCGGCTTGAGCTGGGAGACATCACCCCCGTGCAACTGAAAACCCTGGCTTTCGCGGCCCGCCAATTCGGCGATGGCAGCGTGCGGAGTACGAATCAGCAAAACTTCATCCTCAGGTGGGTCCGCGTCGATCGGATCGCCTCGCTCTATCGCGTTCTCGTATCAGTTGGCCTCGCCAACCCATCCGCTGAGCGATTGGGCGACGTGACCGCCTGTCCTGGGGCTGATACCTGTCAGCTCGGGATCACCTCATCGCGGGGATTGGCTTCCGCACTGGGAGATCTGTTTCGGGATGGCCTGAGCGACCTCGCCGATGAGAGCGGGATCAGGATCAAGATTTCCGGGTGTCCCAATTCCTGCGGTCAGCACCACATCGCGAATATCGGGTTCTACGGTGGGGCCAAGAAGTTCCACGGCCAGCAGGCTCCGACCTACCAGATGCTGCTCGGCGCGCGCCTCGAGGCCGGCCAAGTTCGCTACGCCAAGGCGACGGCAAGAATACCGGCCAAGAATATCCCGGGGGCGGTCGAGGCTCTCTTGCGCCTCCATCAGAGTGAGCGACACTCCGGTGAACCATTTAGTCAATTTATGGAACGGTATGGAGCGGATCGATTGAAGGAGGTGCTGAAGCCATTCATGGAATTGCCACCACCCCTGGAAGCACCGGATCATTATGTCGATTATGAGTCGGAGGGCGCGTTTTCCATTCAGACTGGTCCAGGTGAATGCGCTGCATAGGAGCCGGAACCGCAGCCAACTACCGCACGTTCACGTCAATCAGGAGGGAAGAGATGATAGGACGCAAGACACAAAGATTTGCCGTCGTGGCTGTGCTCGCATGTGTGGCTGTATTTGGATGGATCGCTCAGGGATGGGCCTACGAGGTGTGGGTGACCAATCAGGACGACCATACGGTAAGTATTATCGACACCGAGACCAACAAGGTCATCGCCACGATCACACCGGGTGGGAAGAAACCGCACAACGTCGCCTTTTCCCATGACGGCGCGTATGCGTTCGTTGCCAATGTGGGGACCAACGACGTGAACATGGTCGAGACAAAAACCAGAAAAGTGGTCGAGACCTTTCCCGCCGGGACCAAGGCCCATGGGCCTGCCGTCACGCCTGATGGGGCGCAGCTCTGGGTCGCGAATCCAGGCTCGAACGATGTCACGGTCATCGATCTCAAGCTTCGGAAGACGATCGACACGATCCCCGTTGGGAAGGCCCCTGCCCTGGTCGTGTTCGACCCGAAGGGGACGCGCGCCTATATCAGCAACGGAGGCTCCGGCGACCTGTCCGTGATCGATGTGAAGAGCCGGAAGGTCAACAAGACCATCGAGGCGGGCAAGGGCGCTATGGGGACCGATATCACGTGGGACGGGAAGCTTCTCCTGGTCACGGCCGGCGATATGGATCGAATCGATGTGATCGATGCCGTCAGCAATAAGGTGAAAAAGAGGATCGCTCGACAGGGGGAGCCTCATGGCCTTGTCGTGTCCCCAGATGGGAAGCGGGCGTACGTGGCAAGCCGCAAGGCGAATGTGGTATCGGTCATCGATCTGAAGTCCCTGAAGATCGTGAAGGAGATCCCGGCAGGCAAGCGGATCGATATTGTCAGTATCACGCCGGATGGACGTCGTCTCTATGTGACCAGTCGCGACACGAACAGTGTCATCGCCATCGACACAGCGACAGCGAAGGTCGTCGCCGAGATCCCGGTAGGGAAGGACCCACATGGGATTGGCACGCTGCCGGCCGGCCACCACTAAGACAGGTGTAATGGGTGACGTGTCATTTCTTCTTGTTGTCATCTCTGCCAGGGAGGGACGATGAAACGAGATTCGCACACTCCAGCCACAGATACACACAGGCCCGTGTACTCCTCCACAACTCTCCGCGAGCTTAATCAGCGATTTCAGGTTGCGCCAACCGAGGAGCTTCTGCGATGGGCGATCGATACCTTTTCGCCCAACTTGGCCCTCGCGAACAGCTTCGGGGCCGAAGATGTGCTGCTGATCGACATGCTGTCAAAGCTGTACCCTCCCACCAAGATCCTCACGCTGGACACCGGTCGCCTGCCTGAAGAGACCTACGAGGTCATGGAGCGGGTGCGGGAGCGTTATAAGGTGAGCATTGAAAGCTACTTTCCCGACCGGGAAGCGGTAGAGCGCCTGGAGCGGGAGCGTGGATTCTACTCCTTCAGGCGAAGCGTCGAGGAGCGGAAGTTCTGCTGTCGCATCAGAAAGGTCGAGCCGCTCGGCCGCGCCCTCGTCGGCCTCGATGCCTGGATGACCGGCCTCCGCCGCGAACAGGCTGCGACACGCACCGGCCTCGACATCGTTGAGATCGACGAGGCCCACGGCTCGATCGTGAAACTTAATCCCCTTGCCGGTTGGACCGAGCAACAGGTATGGGACTATATTCGGATGCACAACGTCCCGTATAACGCCCTGCACGATCGAGGATACCCCAGCATCGGTTGTGCGCCCTGCACGCGGGCCATCCAGCCCGGTGAGGATATCCGGGCGGGGCGATGGTGGTGGGAGAACCCCACGACCAAAGAATGCGGCCTGCACCTCACGCCGGGCAATAGCGATCCCGGCCGAAAAATCTGAGGCCAATACGACATGGCGCGAGGAGAGCAGATGCCGCGAACGATCGAACCGTCTGATGGAGATGCCCTGAGGTCGATCCTCCCACATGGTGGTCGTCTGATCGATCGTGTCCTCACTGGACCAACCAGTGGCGAGGCTGAGGAACGGGCGCGGAGCCTGCCCCAGATCTCTTTGAACGCTAGGGCAGCGTCCGACCTGGAATGCCTGGCCTCAGGCGTGTTCAGCCCCCTCCAGGGCTTTATGGGAAGGGCCGACTACCATCGGGTAGTCCATGAGCTACGCCTCAAGAACGGGATGCTTTGGACACTGCCGATCACTTTAGCTGTGGACAAGGACGAAGGGGCCAAGCTGACGGAGGGGCGAGAGGTGGCCCTGCTTGGCTCAGATGGAGAGCTGCTGGGCCTCCTCTCGGTAGAGGAGATCTTTGCCTACGATAAGCGAGAGGAGGCCAGGCTGGTGTACTGTACCGAGGAAACCCGGCACCCCGGCGTTCAGTACCTCTTCCAGCGCGGTGAGTTGCTGGTGGGCGGGCCGGTCAGTCTGATTCGCCGACCCTCGCTCCCTGGGTTCGAGGACTATTACTGCACGCCGGCCGAGACCCGGCGACGGTTTATGGAACGAGGGTGGCGGACGGTGGTGGGGTTTCAGACCCGGAACCCGATTCATCGTTCCCACGAATACATCCAGAAGTGCGCGTTGGAGTTGATGGACGGCCTCCTGATTCACCCACTCGTCGGACGCACCAAGCTCGATGATGTCCCATCAGAGGTGCGCCTTCGGTGCTATCGCGTGCTGGAGGAGCGGTACTTCCCGAAAGAGCGTGTCATGTTGAGCGTCTTCCCCGGCGCGATGCGATACGCGGGGCCGCGCGAAGCGGTATTCCATGCCTTGGTGCGCAAGAACTACGGGTGCACCCACTTCATCGTCGGCCGGGACCCGGCGGGGGTCGGAGGCTACTACCAACCCTATGCGGCCCGAGACCTCTTCCTGGGGCTGTCCCGGGAGGAGTTGGATATCACCCCGCTCTTTTTCGATGAGGCATTTTTCTGCCGACGCTGTGACGGGATGGCCTCATCCAAGACCTGCCCGCACGAGTCGTCTGAGCGGGTCGCGCTGAGTGGGACGCGCGTCCGGGAGCTTCTCCGAAGCGGCGAGGCGTTGCCTGAGGAATTCACCAGGCCGGAGGTTTCTGAGATCCTCGCAGAATGGGTCCAAGGTGGATGATCGCGGCTGCGGCGGGGCCCCTTCACCCCGCCCCTCTCCACCCCCGTGGGGGAGAGGATTCAGGTGAGGGGGGGTCCGCGCTTTGGTAGCTTTGGGAGACGAACGGTAGGGCGGTTGGCTTTGAACCAGTCGCCGATGCCGCCCGGGACATTGGCCGCGCGCGGAAAGCCTCGGTGCAGGAGAAGACTGGCGGCCGTACTGCTACGGATTCCTTCTTCGCAGATCAGGATGAGTTCCTTACCCCGGTTCAGCTCTTCGGCCCGCTGCCAGATCTCCCCCAGGGGGATGAGGAGCGAACCTTCGATATAGCCTAGCTCCCATTCGAACGACTCCCGAACATCGATCAAGAGTAGGTTACCATGCTGGGAGTTGAAGCGCTCCCAAAGGCCAGAGACCTGCACCTGTGAGAGAGTAATGAGAGGAAACCCGGCTGCGCGCCATGCCTCGATCCCTCCAGCAACGATCCCCTGAAGAGGATTTCGATTGACCCCTTGTAGCGCTTCGGCCGCGGCGTCGGCTTCACTAGGATTTCTGGACAGCAAGAGAATCTTTGGGCCCGGTGGGATAGCCGTCGCGAGACGCTCCGGCAAGCTCTTGCGGCTGAACATCAGGTTTATGCTTCCCGGGATATAGGCTGTCGCAAATTCCGCATGCGGCCGCAGATCGATCAGTAGCGCGCCGGCCTCCAGCGCGTTCCTCACTTGCTGAGGTGTCAGTTTCGGTATCTCAGCAGTCATCGAGGTCTCCTATGGGTCAGGGGGCGATCGTTGCGCACCCCACGATTGTGCCTTATTTCAGAATCCAATACTAGCACGACTCCCGCCTTCGTGGTATTCCTGGCGCTTTACACCCGTCCACGAAGACTGTATAATCCGTGAAACTCACGATGGAAGGGGTCGATGAAACACCAGCCGTTCTTGGTTGACCGCGAGGGTCAGACGGCGATTCTGACGATTAATCGCCACGCGCAGCGCAACTCTCTCAGCTTCGAGATGTGGGAGGCCTTCCCCGGCTACATCAAGGAGCTGAACGCGGATCCGTCTGTCCGTGTGATCGTGCTGACCGGCGCCGGCGACAGAGCCTTCGCCTCCGGAGCCGATATCTCCGAGTTTACGTCGAAGCGGACGGGGCGCGATGCCGCAGCGCTGTATCACCGTGCGGTAGAAGAGACGATGGCGAGCCTGGAGGCGGCTAGCAAGCCGGTCATCGCCATGGTGAACGGCTTTGCCCTCGGCGGCGGGTGCGAGCTGGCGGTGGCCTGCGATCTTCGCATTGCAGCCGAAAGCGCGAGCTTCGGTATTCCATCGGCGAAGTTGGGCGTGGTGATCAGTTTTACCGACACCAAACGGCTTGTCGATCTGGTCGGGCTGGCCGTAGCCAAGGAGATATTGATGACGGGTCGGCGCCTTTCGGCCCGGGAGGCGCTGGCAGTCGGGCTGGTCAACCAGGTTGCGCCAGACCCATCGCTCCGCCAGACAACCCTCGAGATAGCTGCAACCATTGCTGCGAATGCGCCGTTCTCAGTTGCTTCGGCGAAAGCAATGGTGGAGCAGTGCCGTCATGACACCGACCTTTCGATGGTAAGCTCGACCGATGCGGATCGGCCACTGCGCTGTTACGAGACCGAGGATTTTCGAGAGGGAGTGCAGGCTTTCCTGGAGAAACGGCCGCCCAGATTCATGGGACGGTAGAAAACAGGGTATAGGGTAGAGGGTTAAGGGTAAATGATCGGAAAGGTTGTGCAGTCCCCCTTGAGGTCTCTCCCCTAGACCCTATACCCTAGGTGATCCAATGACAAAGCGACGGGTGCACCTGACTTTTACCGGCAAGTTGGTCGAGGAACCGATCCTCTGGCAGCTCAGCCAGACCTTTGATCTTATCTTTAATATCCGGCAGGCGGACTTTACCGAGGGGATCGGGTGGATCATGGCCGAACTTGAAGGTGATCCCCAACGCCTTGAGAATGGAATCAAGTGGCTGGAGGACCGTGGTGTGCAGGTGGCCCCGATCGAACAGGACGTGGTCTCTTGACAGGGTTGATTTTTTCTTGACAGGAAAAAGCGGTTCTGTTTAGATAACCAGGATTTCCCTTTTCATCCAGAGTGGCTGAGGGACTGGCCCTGCGAAGCCACGGCAACCGGTTCCGCCCCGGACTGGGACGGAACAGTGGTGCCAACTCCTGCATCCCGGACAGGGCGGGATGAGAGATGAGAAGGACGCCGTCGAATTCGACAGCCCCTTCTCATAATCTGGGAGGAGGGGCTTTTGATTTTTGTAGAAGGGATCACGCGATGCCGAAACGGATGGTCACGCTCATCTTCCCGCAGACACTCGTCACGGAACCGGTGATCTATCGCCTCTGCAGGCAGTTCAAGATCATCCCCAATGTCCGCCGGGCGCGCGTGACGGAGAAGGCGGGAGAGGTGATGCTGGAGCTAGAGGGCGAGGACGAGGAGTTGAACAGGGGGATCGCCTACCTGAATACGTTGGGGATCAGGGTGGAGCCGACTCAGGGGAAAGGACACTGATATGGCGACGGTGAGGGGGCTGAAGTGCCGGGAGTGCGGCCGACCTTACCCTGCGGATCCCCTGCACGTTTGTGAATTCTGTTTCGGGCCACTCGAGGTGGACTACGACTACGACCGGCTTCGCGGCACACTGACCCGGAAGGCGATCGAGTCCGGCCCTCCCAGCATCTGGCGATATCGGGCCCTCTTACCGATCGAGGGGGACCCCGCGGTCGGTCTCCATTGCGGCATGACACCGCTTGTGAGAGCCAAGAACCTGGCCCGCGCCCTGGGGATGCGGGAGGTCTATGTCAAGAACGATACCGTCAATCACCCCAGCTTTTCTTTCAAGGATCGGGTGGTGGCGGTGGCGATCACGAAGGCCCTGGAATTCGACTTCAAGGTGGTGGCCTGTGCCTCTACCGGCAACCTGGCAAACGCGGTCGCGGCGCACGCGGCAGAGGGCGGCCTTCAGAGTTTTGTCTTTATGCCGGCTGACCTGGAACAGGGAAAGGTCATCGGCACCCTTATCTATTCGCCGACGTTGGTGGCAGTGGAAGGAAACTACGATGAAGTGAACCGTCTCTGCAGCGAGGTCGCCGATAAATATCGCTGGGCGTTTGTCAACATCAACATCCGCCCCTACTACGCCGAAGGTTCGAAAACCTTCGGCTACGAGATCGCGGAGCAGCTTGGTTGGCGCACTCCCCAGCATATCGTCGTGCCGGCCGCAGGCGGTTCCCTCGTCATAAAGATATGGAAAGGGCTGAAAGAGTTCGAGCGCCTCGGGCTTCTGAGCGGACCCTGTGCCACGCGGATGCATCTCGCGCAGGCCGAAGGGTGTGGCCCCATCGTCACCGCCATCAAGGAGAACAGCGAGATCATTAAACCGGTCAAGCCGAGAACCATTGCCAAGTCGCTTGCGATCGGGAACCCGGCAGACGGGTACTATGCCTATAAGGTGGTCAAGGGGAGTGGCGGGCACGGTGAGCACGCCTCGGATGACGAGATCGTGGAGGGGATGAAGCTGCTGGCGAGCACGGAAGGGATCTTCGCCGAGACTGCCGGCGGGGTGACGGTTGCTGCCGCCAAACGGCTGATCGAGCAGGGGCGGATCCCCAGGGACGAAAGCCTGGTGCTGTGCATCACGGGCAACGGGCTCAAGACCCAGGAGGCAGTGGCCCCGAGCTTGAAGGTGAGTTTGCAGATCAAACCGACCCTACGCTCGTTCGACGAGTCGATGACCTCTCACGGGATCGAGGTGACGCCGAGGAATCTGAGCTGAAAACCGACATCTGAAACTGTGATGACAAGGAAGCGCCAAAAGGAGCCATGTCAATGAGTGTGAAGGTGCGGATCCCTACACCCCTGCGTGGATTAACCAAGGGCCAGGGGGAAGTGGAAGGGCAGGGTGGCTCGATCCATGAGCTGATCGAGAATTTGGAGAAGTCGTACGGTGGTCTGCGAGAGCGGATCTGCGATGAGACAGGCAGCGTCCGCCGGTTCATCAATATCTATGTGAATGAGGAGGACATTCGGTTTCTACAGGGGACCGCGACCCCGTTGAAACCCGGCGATCTCGTTTCGATCGTCCCGGCCATTGCAGGCGGATAACAATCCATCGCCAGCCGGCCCTGATCGACAGTCAGCGTGGCATAGTCATACCGAGCACGCTGACTGTTCTTGTTTATGGGCTGACCCAATCCCGCAGTTACGACGCCTTGCGCGGCTCCACCACGGTCCCGGCCTTCCGGTAGACGGCGTAAATGGCGCCGCTCGGGCAGGCCTGGATGCAGATGGTGCAGCCCTCCAGACATTTGCTGGATTCGAAGCCAAACGGTTTCGTCGCCTGCCAGGCTCCCGTCGGGCAGACCGGAATGCAGACGGCATTGTGAGTGCACCGGTTCGGGTGTCGAATCAGCATCTCTCGTGTCAGTTGCACTGGACTCCCTCCTATCCTACGCCGTCCCTGCGACGGCCCTCAGCCCGGTTTCAATGGCCTCGGCGATACGGTCCGCCTCGTCCTTCGACAGGATCAAGGGGGGCGCGAGAATCATGACATTGCAGAGGCCGGGTACGGTCTCTACGTTACGTCCGACGATCACCCCCGCCTCTTTGACGGCCGCCGACACGGCCGCCATCTCTTTGTCGGGGACGGGCGTTTTGTTTTGGTCCCGCACCAATTCTAACCCGATCAGCAACCCCTTTCCTCTGACCTCTCCGATCCAAGGGTGACGGATGGCCTGCAGCCGCCGCGTCAGATAGTCACCGACGGTGGCGGCATTCTCCCAGAGGCGCTCCCTCAGAAGGATCTCCAGGTTCGCGCTGGCCGCGGCGCACGCCACGGGATGCCCGCCAAAGGTGCTGACCTGTGAAAAATGTACTCCCTCTTCCGGTTCACCCAGGAAGGCATCAAAGACCTCCTGGGTAGTGATGGTGGCCCCAAGGGGAACGTATCCGGAGGTGATTCCCTTGGCAACCGTCATGATGTCGGGGATGACATCCCAGTGTTGGCAGCCGAAGGGAAGTCCGGTACGACCAAAGCCGGTAATCACCTCATCCAGGATCAACAGGATGCCCCATCGGTCGCAGATCTCCCGGAGTCGCTGCAGGTAGCCATCCGGCGACACGATTACCCCTCCGCCACCGATCACCGGCTCGGCGATGATGGCGGCGACAGTCTCCGGGCCTTCGTACCGGACTCTGGCTTCGATCTCGTCGGCACAGGCCAAAGTGCAGGCAGGGGCCGCCTGGCAATGTACGCATCGGTAGCGGTCTGGTGGATTCACGTGGAAGAATCCGGGAACCAGGGGCTCGAACGCCTTCCGTCGGCTGATCTGACCGGTCGCGGAGAGGGCGCCGAACGTGAACCCGTGGTAGCCACGATAGCGGGCGATCACCTTGTAACGGTTCTCGCCTCGGTGAACTTGCCGCCCGTATTGTCGCGCCAACTTCAGGGCGGTCTCGACTGCCTCGGAGCCGCTGTTGCAGAAATAGACTCGCTCGAGTCCTGGAGGTGTCATCGACGCTAATGTCTCGGCCAACCGGACCGCTGGAGCGTGCGACTGGCTGAGGGGGTAGAAAGGGAGGCGCCGCATCTGCTCGGCTGCCGCCTCGGCGATCTCATGCCGGCCATACCCGACGTTTACGCAGAACAGGCCAGCCATGCCGTCGATGTACGCCTTCCCCAGCTCATCGACAACGATGCAGCCGTTTCCTTCCCGAATCACCATAGGCGGTTTCTTGTCCAGGCTGCGGTGCTGGAGCAGAGAATGCCACAGGTGCCTTCGGTCGGCGTCCCATAGATTAGGTTCGTGTGCTGGTTTCGCTGTCATATGCCTTCTGCCCAGAACACCTCAATCGTTTGTGACGAATCGCGGGGTACGAATGGGCCTGGCCAAACGAGCCGGGCCTGAGGATTTCATAGCTGATGGGAGTGGCCTCGTCAAGGTTTTTTTCATTGACCGGAGACCGGAACTGAGCTAAGGCTACAACAGCGAGGAGAATTGAATCGTTGAAACAGCCGCTCAGGGTACGGCATGGCGGGGTGGTGTGGAAATGAGATGCTGGGGCCGGCCACTCGGGCGACCTTGGCACAGCTGGAGCCCCCGAGGGAGGTAAGCGATGAACCAAAACTTTATTTGCGCATCCAGCGATCCCGCGACGCTGTACCTCGACCTCCTCAAGAAATGCCTTACTCGCCAAATTGTTGGGGATGTCTACCGGCTGTTTGGCCGAGGCAGGCGAGGGGTTCTCGGAGCCCTGTTTCTGCCGATAACTGAGTTGCTTTCGTTCTTCCACCTGCAGCTTGTTCGGCGTGTTTCCTCCGATGCGTGTGTCGAAGGTCGTCACTGGCCATTAGACGCTGAGACAATGATCGGTATGAAGCGCCTCGACAACCTGCAGCACTGCGTTGTGGATGTCATCACCAAGCGGATACCGGGCGACCTCATCGAGACTGGCGTATGGCGGGGCGGCGCGACGATCTTTATGAGGGGTCTGCTGAAGGCCTATGGCGATACGGATAGGACAGTATGGGTGGCCGACTCCTTTCAAGGTCTGCCGACGCCCGATTCAAAGCGATACCCCGCCGACAAAGGAGATCGCCTGTGGAGCATCCCCGAACTGGCTGTTTCGGTAGAGGAAGTCAAACAGAATTTCGTCCGGTATGATCTCCTGGACAGTCAGGTCCGTTTTCTTGTTGGCTGGTTTCGGGATACGCTGCCGGACGCCCCGATTGACCGCCTTGCAATTCTCCGGCTCGACAGCGATATGTACGAATCGACTACGGACGCCCTCCGGTATCTCTATCCCAGGGTTTCGGTTGGCGGGTACGTCATTGTCGATGACTACGCCCTGCCTGGGTGTCGGGCGGCTATCGAGGATTTCCGCACCGCGCACGACGTCACCGAGAAGTTGCACCGCATCGACTGGACCGGGGTGTTTTGGCAGAAGCTCCGCTAATGGTTGGAGGGTCCTGGTGCTGAGAGATCGGCGACTTTTGGCGTGGGCTGTCCACCTGCTCACGGCCCTAGGAGCGGTCGTGGGGGTCTGGTGTCTTGTCGCCATTCACGAAGGGCGTTATCGTAGCGCGTTTTTCGGCATGACGGTCGCCGTGCTGATCGACGCGGTAGACGGCCCGCTGGCACGACTGGCCAGGGTCAAGGAGGTCGTGCCCACACTCGATGGGTCGAAGCTCGATGACCTGGTCGATTATCTCAATTACGTGGTGGTGCCGGTCATTTTCATCCACGCCGCGCAATTGCTGCCGGCATCCGTCTCGACCTGGATCCTTCCTTTTCCGCTCTTGGCCAGCGCCTACCGCTTCTGCGACGTCTCGGCCAAGACCCCGGATCACTTCTTTACCGGGTTCCCTTCCTACTGGAACATCCTGGCCTTCTACTTTTATGCCGGGAAGACGCCGCTCTGGTTTAACGCCGCCTTCACCGTCTTCGCGTCGATCATGGTGCTGGTTCCAATCAAATATGTCTATCCAGGGAGGACCCGGACCCTTCGTCCCTTGACCATTAGCCTCGGGATACTTTGGGGGGTGGCGGTCCTCATCATCCTCTGGCAGTTTCCCGATCCCTCGCGATCGCTGGTCGGCTGGTCCTTGCTCTACCCAGCCTACTACACCGCCCTCTCCTTTGCGCTGCACTGGCGTGAGCTCCGCGGAGGCGGAGATACCTCCTCGCGAGTTCGAACGCTGCCGTCTTAGCGGTCGCCCCTCATTCTTCGGGCGAGAGTGAGGACGGTGCGACGAGGGTCGGTGCGGTGGGGAACCTCGCGGACCTCGTACGGCTCTTCGCACCAGGGGCACCAGATCTCCAAGAGCGACGCCCGCAACACGAGAACCTCACGGCATCCGGGGCACTGGATCTCGGCTCGTTCCCAGTAGATCTCCATTACGTCATCCTCAACAACCCCGTCATTGCGAGCAAATCACAAGGAATCTCAAACCGCTCATTAGCAAGGTGTGTATTCTTGCCCTGCCGCTGAGGGGCGCGGCAAGCAGCGCCCCTACGGCTGACTGTGTTGGCCTCGCAATGACAGGATGTGAGCGGCTTTCACTTGCCCGCTTCGGGTCTGGTCTCCTGCTTCAGGGCATCCGGCCCGTTTGGAATACGGTCTAAGAATTTCGGATCGATCGCGTAGACCGCTGGGGCTGTAGCAACCTTGGCGTACAGGCGATCTCTCTCTACCTTCCCGAAGAGCAGAGCCGGGAGACGGGAGCCGTCGGCCATGGTCAGCTCTACCTCCGCCTGCGGTGACCTGAGGCCGTAACGAGCGAGGTTGCTTCCATCATTCTCGACGAGCACGTGGTACCGCAGGTCCTTGAGCCCGTACAGGAGATTGTATACCTTCCCCGCCTGGGCATCGGCGGATATCGGTGTGGTGAGTTTCCAGAGGTCCCCCTCCTTGGCGAGCGCGAGCGACTGTCCATCCCGGTGAAGTTGAATTGCCTTCACGTCCGTGGTCTCGAAACGCAACAGGCTTCGGTCTCGCAGATCGAACGGCGATTTCGACAGGTCTGTCAGCAGGCGCCCGTCGACAATGACCACCCCTTCTCCCGGCTGCGCCAAGGCGTAGAGTCCCACCGTTGGGTTAGATGCCTTCTTCAGAAGGAGGCGTTTCGAAGCACCCTCCTGCGTCAACGCGACGATCAGATCGGGACGGTCGAGGCCATAGCGGCGCGTTGTGTCGGCGCCAGAAGACAGGAACTCTTTGATGCGCGCATTCTTGATCTTCCACAACAGGTTCCTCACGGCTGAGCTGTCTGCCTTAGCCTTGATCGGTTGAACCATCTCCCACTGATCCGTTCCTGCGTTACTCAGACTGATCGATCGCCCCCTGCCGGACATCTCCACTCTCTTGACCTTATCCGGCTCCACATGGAGCAGGGTCTTGTCACGAAGATCCGTCGCGTTCCGGTCCAGGCGACTTCTCAGGGAGTCAGCGACCAGGAATACCGGGGCCTTGTCCTCACGTTTCGCATAGGCGGAAAAACCGTTCGGATTCTTATCCCCGAGCAGGAGATTTGAAAATGGCTTATCGCCCTTGAGGCTCACGGTGAGCTTGAGGGCCGGGCGGTCGAGCCCGTACTCGCCCAAGCTGTTTGGCTCCTCATTGATCGTTCGTTCCAATCTGGCGCTCGTGATGGCATTGAGCAGCGAAGCGACCTCAGTACGATCCGCCTTAGCCTGAACCGGCTCGATCATGCGCCACGAATCACCATCACGCTTCAGCACGACTTGCTCTCCGCCCCGTCTGATGGAGATTGTTTCGATCTCCTTCTCGTCCACTCCGAAGAGTTGATTGGCGTCGCCCTCCGATTTTTTGCCTTTGGCCTCCAGGGCGTAGTACGCGCCGGCAAGAACCGCCAGGACGAGCACGAGAACGCCGAGAGACCGCCACCTCATCGCGACCGTCTCCGGCGAAGGACCACTGACGTCCCGAAGGCCAGGAGAAGGCCCGGCACCACGACGATCGGCAGCCAGAAAGCCAACCGCCCTTGCATGGCGGTCAGGAAAATGGGGGTGCTTTTTGCCTCACGCGGTCGAATAGAGATTTGTCCCTCGTCTTCGGCCAGCCAGCTAATGCTATTCAGGAAGAGATCCCGGTTCCCGGAGAAGTTCAGGAAATTGTTGCTGGCGAAGCCGGAGTTGCCGTACACCACCAGCCTTGCCGGTCCCGTCGGTGGCTCCTCAGCGCTTTTCTCACCTTTCTTTTTCTCCGGAACCGTCTCCGATCCTCTTTTTCCTACTGACACCGCCCCCGTCGCCTTCATGGCCTCCAGCGTGGCCACGACGCCCACGGAGACCGGTCCCTGGCGATCCTTCCCTTTATCGAAGGTAAGCTGACCACGATTCAGCTCGCCTTTATCGGTCTCGGCCCAGCTCCCTGCTCCGGTCTCCCCGAGCTTCTGCACTGAGACACCCTCGGGCGACTTCTCCGCCATGTCGATGGAGCGGGCGAAGGGAAACAAAGAGGCCAGGGTGAAGTCCCGCGTAATCGGATGGGGATAGTACTTCGAAACCACCGGCATCAGGTAATCCCCCCCCATGACACGGCTGAACTGATCTACGATCACGTCGTTTCCTACGTTGATCCCGTACTGGCGCAGAAATTCCTTCATGCTCGGCGCCGCAAAAGGGTCGAGCTGGATCAGCAACTTCCCGCCTCGCTCGATGAAGGCTTTCAATGCCTTTAGTTCCGACTCGGCGAGGTCGCGCTTCGGGCCGCTGATGACGAGGACGGCGGCGTCGCCCGGAACGTCTGGTTCGCGGAGAAGGAGTAGATCTTTGACGGTGTAGCTGGATTTCTCGAGGGCCTCCTTTGCCTGCCGATACCCGTTCCGAGACGCGTCATCCAGCTCGTTTTCCCCGTGGCCTTTCAGAAAATAGATCGTTCGCTTCCCCTCCCGGAGCAAGTTGACCAAACCATTGGTCAGGTGTTCCTCGTCTAGCTGGGTGATCTTTTCTTCTTTGTCCTTCGTCTCAAGGACCGTGGTGCCGTACGTCGTGACCCCGTATTTCTTGGCACGACCAGGATTTCGGTCTGGATCAACCATCTCGAAGCGGAACTTGGACGAGAGATCGGCATATTGACGGAGCAGCTCCTCAGCCGGCCGTTGATCCGGCTGGTCCGAGCGATAGAAAGCTGTCGCCTGAACCTCCTTGACCAGTCCCCTCACGAGTCTCTTTGTCTGATCGGCAAGGGTGTAGCGCTTCCCCTCGGTCAGGTCGATCCGCATGTTGTGTTTGGCCGAGATCGCCTCCACCAGTCCGATGATACCCAGCAGGAGCAATGTCATCAGGGCGACGTTGAATCCGACCTTCGTCGAGCGACGATCAAGCCGGGCCTTGATCAGCGCAAACGATCGATAGAGGCTCACGAGGATGAGCGCCGCTCCGACAATGAGGATGCCGCCTATCCAGGCTTTGAGGTCCGGACGGATGTTATAGGCGATGCCCCCTCCGACGAGGAGCAGGAGGCCGGTGGGCGCGGCGAAGCGGGCGAGATCGCGCATGGTCATCCCCTCCACCGCTTCGACTCCATGGAGCGGAGCGTCAGAAAGAGGCACAGGATCGTGAAATTGAGGTAGAAGATGACATCCTTGCTCTCAATGATTCCCTTGGCGAAGCTGTCGTAGTGGTTGATAATGGACAGGTGAGACAGGATCGGACCAAGGGTTGGCCCGGCCACTTCCGTGGACCAGCCGATGACCCACAGTGCCAGGAGGGCGCCGAAGGCACCGACGGCCGCGACGATCTGATTTTCGGTGAGCGAGGAGGCCAGGATCCCCAGCCCGAGGAAGGCCATTCCCAGTAGCAGGAGACCGAGATAGCCGCTCAGGATGGGACCCCATTCGAGCGGCGCGAACAGACGAAGCATCAACAACTGTAGGAGGCTTATCCCCAGCATCGCGGCGTAGAGCGCGAGGGCCGCCAGGAACTTGCCAATGAGCAGCTCCCAGTCGCGGATCGGGTAGGTGAAGAGGAGCTCGATCGTCCCACTCTTCTTCTCTTCAGAAAAAAGCCGCATGGTGGCGGCCGGCATCAAGAGCAGCATCGTCACGGCGATATTGCGAAGCAGGGGCCGAACGATCCATTCAGAGGCATTCAAGCCCTGTGAAAAGGCGGGATTGAAGGAGGCCTGCAGGCTGTTGAGGGAAAAAAACGTCAGGAGGCTGTAGAAAAAGTATCCGGAGAGGAGGGCAAAGATGGTCAGAACGACATAGGCGATCGGGGAAGCGAAGTACGAGCGCAGCTCTTTCTTGAAAATCGGCAGGACGTTCATCATTGCACCTCCTGATGCTCCTCAGTGACCAATCGAATGAAGATTTCCTCGAGCGTCATGTCGGCCGGACGGAGTTCCAGCAACCCCCATCCTCGATCGACAATGAGGCGTGAGACATCGCGGCGGAGGTCACGGCTCCGCTCAGACTCCACGACAAAGCTGACAGTGGCATCGCGGGCCTCATCCCTGGGCTCGACCCGCAGGACCCCTGGAAGCTGTGTCAGGGCTTCCTCGACCTGGCCGACCGGCCCGTCCACTGTAAGGAGCAACTTGGCTGAGCTCTGCAGCCGCGCCGTCAGGTTCTCGGGCGTGTCAACCGCGATGATGTGTCCGTTGTTGATAATGATGACCCGCTGGCAGACCATGCTGACCTCGGGAAGGATATGGGTCGAAAGGATGATCGTGCTCTGGCCGGAAAGCTCCTTGATGAGCTGGCGGATCTCGATGATCTGCTTCGGGTCGAGTCCGACCGTCGGCTCATCCAGGATGAGCACTTCGGGGTTGTTCAGCAACGCCTGGGCGATCCCGACCCGCTGCCGGTACCCGCGAGAGAGCGAGCCGATCAGCATCCGCTGGACGTCAACGATCCGACACTTCTCCATGATCTCACCAATGCTGCGCCTCCGCTCGCGTCGTTCCAGCCCCTTGACCTCCGCGACGAACTCCAGGTAGGCGGCCACTTTCATGTCGGTGTAGAGTGGCACAGCCTCCGGCAGATAGCCGATTCGCCGGCGGACCTGAAGGGAATTGGTGAGGATGTCGTGGCCCGCCACGCGCGCCGTCCCACTGCTCGGGGGTAGGAAGCCGGTGAGGATCCGCATCGTAGTGGTCTTCCCGGCGCCGTTCGGCCCGAGAAAACCCACGATCTCCCCCTTCTCGACAGTAAATGAAACGTCCTCGATGGCCGCGACCTTGTCGTAGTACTTCGTCAGCTTTTCCGCTTCAATCATTCCGCCTCCTGTGCAGGTCAGCCTCTCAGTCAGGCGATCTCAATCCTGCAAGGGAACCGTTGCTATAATACACATCGTGTCCGTCCGATGCAACGGTGGCAGCCTCGAGAGCTTTCGAGAAGCCCAAGCTTGGCTAAAGGTGGATGAGGTTAGGCCCCGTTTCTTAGATGGTTAGGATGGAGCGCAGTGTTTAATCCTCACTTCCCCTTTGGCCTGCGCTTCTTCGCTTCGGGGAGAACAGATGGAGCATGGACACAAGGACTCGCCAGACCAATATGTCATCGTGATTGTGAGGCCGCCTATCCCCCGTGGCAGCGAAAATCGTTTGACAATGATCAAGTATTTTCCCTATGATGACGCTATCCTGAACGAGCGTTCAGCCATCGGGGTCATGCCATGCCAGCCGCTATCCGGCAGATCGAAACAGTCGTCAAGGATCGCGCTCTCATCGAGCGACGGCACGAGCAGATCTGCGATGCCGCCCTTCGTCTCTTTGCCCGCAAGGGGTATCACCAGACGAGCGTCAGGGAGATCGCGGAGGCCGTCAACGTCTCCGTCGGAGCCCTTTACAACTATATTAAGAGCAAGGAGGACATCCTGCTTCTCGTCTATCATCGGATCTTCGGTCTCTTTCAGACGAAGATGTCTGAGGCGATGGCTAACAGCGGAGGCCCTACTTCTCAGCTCAGGGCAGCCATCGAGGCCACACTCAAATTATATGATGAGTACCAGGATCTTGTGCTCGTCCTTTACCAGGAGTCGCATACACTACGCCGGGAAGCGCTCCAGCAACTGTTCGAAGTGGATCGCCGGTACGTCTCGATGGTCCAGGCGATTATCGAGAGGGGGAACCGGGAGGGTCATTTCGTGGCGGGAGATTCGAACCTGATCGCCATTGCGATCTTGTTCCTCTGCGCGGTCTGGCCGCTGAAGCGTTGGAATCTGAAAAAGTATGACCTCGCGACCGTGACCGATGAAGTGGCGAACCTTGTCCTACATGGAATCGGAGGTGCTCATGGGCTTCCAGACGATTGAGGTACAGATCGAGAGCGGCATTGCCACGATCATATTGAATCGCCCAAAGGCGTTGAACGCGCTGAACCTAGCGATGGTCGAGGAGTTGGGGCGGGCGGTGCATCAGGTTCGGGACGACCCGACGGTCCGGGTGGTCGTGATCACTGGCGCGGGGGAAAAGGCGTTTGCCGCTGGCGCCGACATCACGGAATTCAAAGCGATGAGTCCGGTCGATGCCTGGATGTTCACGCAGCAGATGCAACGGGTCTACCTGGAGATCGAGCGGTTGCCGAAGCCGGTGATTGCGGCAGTGAACGGGTATGCGCTTGGTGGCGGATGTGAGCTGATGATGGCCTGCGATATCGTCTATGCCGCGGACCGTGCGAAGATAGGCCAGCCCGAGATCAACCTGGGTATTATTCCCGGCGCTGGTGGGACGCAGAGGCTCTCTCGTTTGATCGGCAAGCAGCGTGCGAAGGAGCTCGTCCTGACCGGAGATATGATCGGCGCCCAGGAGGCATGGAATCTCGGGTTGTTGAATAAGGTTCTTCCTCCAGATCAGCTTATGCCCGAGGTGAAGAAGCTGGCCGAGAAGTTGGCGGCGAAGGGGGGGGTGGCACTGAAAGCGGCGAAAGAGGCGATAGAGGAAGGGTACGACATCGAGCTCGAGCGCGGTATAGCGAACGAAGGCAAACTGTTCGGCCTGTGCTTCGGTACTGAAGACAAGGTCGAGGGGGTGAATGCCTTCCTGGAAAAACGTCCGCCTCAGTTCAAGGGGAAGTAGGGGAACGACGGTGCCGAGTGCGAGGTGCGAAGTGCGGCGTTCCGGGTTCCAGGTTGAAGTAAGGTTATGAGATTCCAGTTGACCCAGGAGCAGCAGCTCTTTCGAGAGATGGTTCGCGAGTTCGCGGCCAAGGAGGTGGCGCCACGTGCCAAGCAGGTGGACGAGGAGGGGAGCTTCCCCCACGAGACGATCAAGAAGATGGGCGAGTTGGGTCTGATGGGTGTGGCGATCCCGCCAGCATATGGCGGCGCCGGGGCGGACACTGTCTGCTATGCGATCGCGATGGAGGAGATCGCCAGGGCCTGCGCGTCCACCAGCGTCATTATGACAGTCAACAACTCGCTGGTCGGAGACCTTCTCTACGGGTTTGGCTCTGAGGCGCAGAAGCAGCGATACCTGGTACCACTGGCCGGTGGTCACACCATGGCCTGTTACGCGTTGAGCGAGCCGGGCGCAGGCTCGGACGCGGCAGCCCAGCAGACCACGGTTCGGAGAGACGGGAATGTTTTTGTGCTGAACGGAACCAAGAGCTTCATCACGAATGCCCTGGAAGCCGACTTCGCCGTGGTGTTCGCTACGCGCGATCGCGATCTTCGGGCCAAAGGGGTCTATGCACTCATCGTCGAGAAAGGGACGCCAGGGTTCACCATTACAAAGGTGGAGAGGAAGCTGGGGATCAAGGGGTCGAGCTGTTGTCAGCTCTTGTTCGAAGAGTGCCGGGTGCCGGCGGAGAACCTGGTGGGCGAGGTGGACCATGGGTTCAAGATCGCGATGGCCACACTGGACAGCGGCAGGATAGGGGTAGCGGCGCAGGCCGTTGGGATCGCGCAGGCGGCGCTGGACATCTCGCTGAGCTATTCGACCCAACGCGTCGCGTTCGAGAAACCGATTGCATCGTTTCAAGCGATCCAATGGATGATCGCTGACATCGCCACCCGGACCGAAGCGGCCAGGCTCATGACCTATCGGGCGGCGTGGCTGAAAGATAGGGGGGGACGATACACCAAGGAGGCGTCGATGGCGAAGCTCTTCGCGTCGGAGACCGCAAACTTCGCGGCGACGAAGGCGCTCCAGATTCATGGCGGCTATGGCTACATCTACGATTTCCCGGCTCAGCGCCTGTTCCGTGACGCGCGGATCACCGAGATCTACGAGGGCACGTCGGAGATTCAGCGGCTGGTGATCGCACAACATCTCCTGAGCTGATGCCGGTCCGATTAACTTTGCCTATTGCCGTTCCAACCACTTACGCGAAAAAGGGCGAGGCCAAAGAAGGCGCTGGTTCTTCGCAGGACACCTGGCGGCGATTAACCACAACAAGTTGGAACGGCACAAGCCGCGTTGCTGGCCCCCTGGGCGCTCCCTGCGATGTACCCGGAAGCGCACGTTGGGTACCCGCGAAGTGGGTGCGGCCCAGGGGTCCGCGCCTGCACCCACCTTCGGTGGGTTCCCGGCTCGTTTCTTGGCCCAGCATAGTGCGTACCAATTTGTGCCGAAACGGTTGGAGCGGCACTCAGTGCAAGAGGGAGGGCGGATGCCAGTGAACATCATCGTCTGTATCAAGCAGATCATCGATCCCGAGATCCCGGCCAGCCAGTTCAAGATTGATCCGGGAACCAAGCGCCAGGTCCAGGGCAGCCACTCACTGGTTATCAGCGCGTACGATCAGAACGCGATCGAGGTGGCAGTCCAGCTTAAGGAGAAGCATGGTGGCAAGGTGACCGCCGTCAGCGTGGGGGGTGCATCGGCTGCGACCGCGCTTAAGAGTGCCCTGTCGATGGGGGCCGATGAGGCCATTCTGGTAGATGACCCTGCTATCGTGGCATCTGATCAACAGGGGATCGCCCACGTCTTGGCGACGGCGACCCAGAAGGTTGGTGTATTCGACCTGATCCTGACGGGCTGCGTATCAGGAGATTGGGGTGACCGGGCCGTCCCGGCGTTCATGGCTGAAGAGTTGGGGATCGGATGTGTGGGCTTTGTTTCTCGGATCGAGGCGAAGGATGGGCAGGTGGTCCTTCGTCGAGTCGTAGAAGATGGCTACGAGCTGATCGAGGCGAAGACCCCTGTCCTCGTGAGCATCATTTCCGACGAGACCAACACGCCGCGCTACCCGAAGCTGAAAGACATCATGGCCGCCGGCAAGAAGACGATCCCTGTATGGAAGGCGGCGGACTTGGGGGTTGACTCCGAGAGGATTGGAGCCGCTGCAGCCAGGGCTCTCATCACGGATGTCTACCTGCCCGTCAAAGAGTCGAAATGTGAGATGATCGAGGGGGATACGCCGCAGGAGCAGGCGGTGAAGCTCGCGGCACGATTGCGCGAGTTGAAACTCATATAGGGGGGGATCTATGCCGGGAACATTGATCCTCGCAGTATCTGAAAACGCTGGACTGACGCGAAATACACTGGAAGTGTTGGCGGGCGGGATAAAGCTGAAGGCGCTTCTGGGGGAGCCGGTCGGCGCGGCCATCTTGGGAAGAGAGCTTAGCGCGTACGTTCCGCTCCTCTTCGCCTATGGCGCGGACCAGGTTTATCGCGCCGAACACCCATTGCTCGAACGATATCAAGGTGATGCCTACGCCAGTGTCATGCATCAGATCTGCCAGCGCGCACAGCCGACCATGGTTTTCCTGGCAGGGGACTCCGTTGGACGAGAGCTCGGCCCACGCCTGGCGCACAGGCTGAAGGCTGGGTTTGTTGCGGACTTCGTCGATTTCGACCTGGATGCTGTATCGGGACAGCTCCAGTTCACGCGCCAGACTTACGGTGGCAAGGCGATGGCCGTCGTGCAGCCCAAGGCCTTTCCGGTCGTGGCAACCGCCAAGCTCCGGACGATGGAACCTCCCACGAAAGAGGAGGGCCGGACGGGCGAGGAGATCCGGGTTGAGGTCGCCCTGGAGGCGTCGAAACTCAGAACGCGCGTGCTTGAGAAGGTCCAGGAGGAGGTCGCTGGCGTCAAGCTGGAAGATGCAAAGATCGTGGTGAGCGGCGGGCGAGGGCTTCGCGGTCCGGAAGGATTCAAGGTTCTGGAACAGCTTGCCCAGGTACTGAAGGGTGCCGTCGGAGCTTCCAGGGCAGCGACCGATTCCGGTTGGGTCCCGCCCTCATGGCAGGTGGGGCAAACCGGCAAGAGTGTCAGCCCGGACCTCTATCTCGCCTTCGGCATTTCAGGAGCCACCCAGCACGTCGCAGGGATCTCGGGCGCGAAGAATATCGTGGCGATCAACACCGACCCGGAAGCGCCCATCTACAAGGTCGCCCAGCTTGGCGTCGTAGGCGACTGGAAGGCAGTGGCGACAAAGCTGATCGAGAGCTGCAAGGAGCTAACGGGGAGATGAACAAGCTGTGCGAAGTGCGAAGTGCGAGGTGCGAAGGCTTGAACATGAGCCTTAGGTTCGCACCCCGCACCCCGGACCTCGCACCTGGATTCGTGTGATGAATCCATCGCGTGAAATATACTGGAACATCCCCGGCCACATCTTCCTCTATATCCTTTTCTTTCCGTTTCTCGTCGTGTTTCTGTACGGGATGTACCAGCAGGTCCGGCGGCTGTTGATGGGGCAGTCGGCAGCCGTCCTGGATCACATCTGGGATCGTCTCAAAGGGTTCGCAGAGCACGCGGTTCTTCAGCGGCGGATCGCGCGCGACACCATCTCAGGGCTGTTACACCTCTCGATATCCTGGGGATTCGTCATCCTCTTCATCGCCACGTGCCTCGTCGCCCTCCAGGACTACTTTGGCATCCCCACCCTCTATGGGAACTTCTACCTCTACTTCATGTCGCTGACGGTCGATCTATTCGGGCTCGCTGCTATCGTGGGTGTTGGGATCGCATTGGTCCGCCGCTATGGCGCCAAGCCTGATCGGCTCCTCAAGCCGCGCTTAGCCGATAGCTATGGTCTTCTTCTTGCTTTGTTCCTTGTAATATTGCTCACCGGGTTCCTGATCGAAGGTCTTCGGATCGCGGCCACGAACGATCCATGGGGCCGCTGGTCACCGGGCGGTTGGCTGTCGTCGCTCCCGTTCGTCGGTATTGGTAGATCGCAGCTCGCCACTCTCCATCGCCTCCTCTGGTGGTTCCATGCTATCGTCGCGTTTGCCTTCATCGCCTACCTCCCATACAGCATCAGCCTGCATATGCTGGCCGCCCCCGCCAATATCTTGCTGAGAAGTCGCGAGCGATCGGGCGTCCTACAGCCGATCGATCTGGAAAAGGCGGAGCGGTTCGGCGCCTCAACGATCGGCCAGTACACTTGGAAACATCTCCTGGATCTCGAGGCCTGTACCGAGTGCGGCCGCTGCCAGCAAGTCTGTCCCGCCTGGACGACAGGCAAGCCGCTGACCCCCAAAGGCGTCATCATCGACCTTCGGGATCACCTGCAGCTGGTTGCCGAGGGAGGAGATTCCAGAAAGATGGTCGGTGACGTGATCTCCCATGACGTCCTGTGGGCCTGCACCACCTGTGGCGCCTGTCACCAGGAGTGTCCGGTGTTCATCGAGCCGATCCCGAAGATCGTTGAGATGCGCCGCCACCTGGTGATGGAAGAGGCCGATTTCCCAGAGACGATGCAACAGGCGCTGCGTAGCCTGGAGGAGCGGGGACATCCGTTCCGCGGCACGTCAGCCACCAGGACCGACTGGGCGAAAGGGCTCGGCGTCAAGACCGTGGCAAGCAACGGCCGGCCTGACGTTCTGTACTGGGTCGGATGCGCCGCGGCTTTCGACGAACGGAACCAAAAGGTGGCCGGTGCCCTGGCCAAGCTTCTGCAACGTGCGGGGGTGAATTTTTCCATCCTCGGTGAGGAGGAACGGTGTACGGGGGACCCGGCTCGGCGAATCGGGAATGAGTACCTCTTTCAGATGCTGGCCGGACAGAACATCACGACCCTCAATACATACGGCATCAAGAAGATTGTGACCTCGTGTCCGCACTGCTTTAACACGATCAGGAACGAATACCCTAAACTGGGCGGCACGTATGAGGTTGTTCACCATACCGAGCTGCTGGCCGATCTGGCACAACAGGGGCGGCTGCACCCACAACGGCCGATGCATGGGATTGCCACGTTCCATGACCCCTGCTATCTTGGGCGGCACAATGGTGTCTACGATTCGCCCAGGCGGCTGCTCGGCGCGATCCCCGGACTGCAGGTGAAGGAGATGGACCGGTGCCGGGAACGTGGCTTCTGTTGTGGCGCTGGCGGCGGGCTGATGTGGTCCGAGGAGAAGATCGGCAAGCGCGTGAGCTGGGAGCGGACCGAAGAGGCTCTGGCGCTTCAGCCGCAGGTGCTCGCGAGCGCCTGCCCATTTTGCCTGATCATGTTCGAGGATGCGATCAAGGTCAAAGGGGCGAATGAGACGACGAAACCCCTTGACGTGGCAGAGGTGATCGCGCAAAGTGTCTCGTAGCTCTTTGAATTCAAGCGAGGGCGGCGAGCCATTCGCAGGGCAGAGGTGATGGAGATGCACGAGAAGAGAGACATCAAGCGGATCGAACAAGAGAAGGAGCGGTGGGAGGCCGAGACCCTTAAGCCGACCCTCAAGAACGCGCCCGAGCGAGCAGAGCGCTTCACATCGGTCTCCATGGCCCCGGTCGAGCGGCTCTACACCCCTGCGGATCTGCCCGACCGGGACTTCATGAAAGACCTCGGATTTCCCGGCGAGTATCCCTACACGCGGGGAGTTCACCCGACGATGTACCGGGCCAAGCTCTGGACGATGCGGATGTTCGCCGGCTACGGCACCGCCATCGAGACGAACCGGCGGTTCAAGTACCTGTTGCAGCAAGGACAGATGGGGCTCTCCACGGCCTTCGACCTGCCGACGCTGATGGGATACGACTCCGACCACCCGTTCGCTGCCGGGGAGGTCGGCAAGTGCGGGGTCGCCATCGACTCGCTGGCCGACATGGAGGTTCTGTTCGACGGCATCCCGCTCGGTGAGGTAACGACCTCGATGACGATCACGTCGCCGGCCTCTGTTCTCTGGGCGATGTATATCGCCGTCTGCGAGAAGCAAGGCGTGCCGTATCACCGGATCGGCGGCACCATCCAGAACGACATCCTGAAGGAGTACATCGCCCAAAAGGAATACATCTATCCGATCGAACCGTCGGTGCGGCTGGTGACCGACACGGTCCTGTTCGGCGCGCATCATCTGCCGCGATGGAACACCATCAGCATCAGCGGCTATCATATCCGTGAGGCCGGGGCCACCGCATTACAGGAGCTGGCGTTCACGCTGGCCGATGGCATGCTGTATGTGGAGGAGGCGATCAAAGCGGGCCTGGAGGTTGACGCATTCGCGCCACGCCTCTCCTTCTTCTTCGACTGCCACAATGACCTGTTCGAAGAGGTCGCCAAATTCCGCGCGGCCCGGCGGCTCTGGGCCCGCATCGTGCGCGAGAAGTTCGAAGCGAAGGACCCTCGCTCGTGGCTGCTCAGGACCCACGCGCAGACGGCCGGCGTCGCCCTGACCGCCCAGCAGCCCCACAACAACATCGCCCGGGTGGCGATCCAGGCGCTCGCCGGCGTCTTGGGCGGAACCCAGTCGCTCCACACCAACGCCATGGACGAGGCGATGGCGTTGCCTACAGAGGGGGCGGCTACCATCGCGCTTCGGACTCAGCAGATCATTGCTTACGAGAGCGGGGTGACCAACACGGTGGATCCGCTTGCCGGCTCGTACTATGTCGAGGCCTTGACGAATCAGATGGAGGAAGGGGCCTGGGAATACTTTAGGAGAATCGAGGACCTTGGCGGAATGATCCGGGCCATCGAAAAAGGGTTCCCCCAGCGGGAGATCGCTGATGCCGCCTACGCCTATCAGCAGGCGATCGAGCGCGAGGACAAGATCATCGTCGGGGTGAATCGGTTCACGGAAAAGGAGGAACATCAGATTCCCCTCCTCAGCATCGACCGTGCGGCCGAGGGACGGCAGATCGACCGGTTGCGAGAGCTTCGCCGCTCGCGGGACAAGGACCTGGTGGTGCGGTCGCTCGACGCCCTGCGCCAGGCGGCAGTCGGGAAAGACCTGTGGGGCAAGGACCTGCTGATGCCGAAGATTCTCGACGCGGTTCGGGCCTACGCGACCCAGGGCGAAATCATGGACGTCTTTCGAGAGGTCTGGGGCGAATACACCGAGCCGAGCATCATTTGATTCATACGCGTTAAGCAAGCTGTCATTGTGAGGGAACGGGGCGACCCCTTCGGGTTTCCTCAGGGCAGGCTGCGCAACCTCAAATCATGTGAAAGCATTTGGCAGGAGCGTGATATGACAACACAAGTAGAGCAGAAGATTCGAGTCTTGATCGCGAAGCCAGGTCTCGACGGGCACGATCGTGGTGCCAAGGTGATCGCCAGGGCGTTCCGCGATGCGGGGATGGAAGTGATTTACACGGGCCTTCGGCAGACGCCGGAGATGATCGCAAGCGCCGCCATCCAGGAGGATGTCGATGCCATCGGGCTGTCGTGTCTCTCCGGGGCTCACATGTATCTATTCCCCAGAGTCATGGAGTTACTTAGGGAGCGTGGGGCGGATGACATCGTCGTCTTCGGCGGCGGCACGATTCCGGATGAGGATATCCAAAAATTGAAAGCGGCCGGGATTGCCGCGGTGTTTACACCCGGCGCTACGACCGGTGAAGCGATCGAATTTGTAAGAACTAACGTAAGGAAGACAGTATAATATAAATAGATAGTTGAAGACTATTCATAAGAATATCCTTTAAGGACTTCTAGAGACACCTTCACAGTATACAGGATAGAAGATAGAAGAAGGAATAGGTGCGATGGATTTTGAGTTGAGCGAGGAACAGAAGGCGATTCAGACGATGGTCCGGGAGTTTGCCGAACGGGAGATCGCGCCGGTCGCGCAAGAACTCGATGAGCGAGAGGAGTTCCCGGCTGACATCGTTCGGAAGCTCGCAGACCTCGGCTTGATGGGGATCCTCTTTCCCAAGGAGTATGGGGGCGCCGCGATGGATTATATCAGTTACGCCCTGATCCTTGAGGAGCTGGGACGGTACGACGCCTCGGTCGCCTTGACCGTGGAGTCGCATAACTCGCTCTGCAGCAACCATATTTACCTCGCCGGGACCGAAGCTCAGAGAAGAAAATACCTTCCTCAGTTGGCGAGTGGGAAGGTCCTTGGCGCTTGGGGGTTGACCGAGCCGGCGTCGGGGAGCGATGCGGCCGGGATGCAAACCACCGCCACTCTCGATGGAGTTCACTGGGTGTTGAACGGCACGAAGAATTTCATCACCCAGGGGAGCGTAGCGGGTATTTATGTCATCATGGCGATCACGGATCGCTCCAAGCGTGAGAAGGGAATCTCCGCCTTTATCCTCGAGAAAGGAACGCCAGGGTTCCGGGCCGGCCGGAAGGAGCACAAGATGGGGTTTCGGGCCAGCGACACGGCACAGCTGATCTTTGAGGGGGCGCGCATCCCCAAGGAGAATCTGCTGGGTGAGTTGAACCACGGCTTCATCGACACCTTGATGATCCTGGATGCAGGGCGCATCGGCATGGCCGCCCTCAGCATTGGGATTGCCCGCGGCGCACTGGAGGAAAGCCTGAAATACGCGAAGGAGCGGCAGGCATTCGGCCAGCCGATCGCCAACTACCAGGCCATTCAGTGGAAATTGGCCGACATGGCCACCGAGATCGACGCGGCTCGGCTGTTGGCCTTGCAGGCGGCTGATTTAAGAGATCGAGGCCAACCGTTTACCAAAGAGGCCGCCTATGGAAAGCTTTTCGCTTCGGAAATCGCCATGAAGGCGGCCAGCGAGGCGGTTCAGATCCACGGCGGCTACGGCTACATCAAGGAGTTTCCGGTCGAGCGCTATTTCCGCGACGCCAAGTTCTGCGCCATTGGAGAAGGGACCTCGGAAATCCAGAGACTGATCATCGCTCGGCAACTCCTGGGCAGGTCTTACATATAGGCTCGAAGTGTAGAGCTGGTCTTCTCCCGGAAGAACCTTCCCCCTCTATTTTGCTGGACTTCGCCGCCTGCCTGTGATAATTTTCCCTCCCGCAAACACTGTTTGAAACTCGTCACGAGGGCTCATGGAACTCACGCGCAAAATCCTCGAAGGCGATGTTCGTGCAGCCGCCCGCCTTATGACCATGATTGAAAATGGTGCCTCCGAGGCAAGGGCCGCCCTCAAGTCTCTCTACCCCCACACCGGCTCAGGCTATATCATCGGGATTACCGGCCCGCCAGGCTCAGGAAAGAGCACCCTGACCGACGAGCTCACAGATGAGCTACGAAAACGGCGGAAAACGGTGGGGATTGTAGCCGTTGATCCGACCAGCCCCTTCACCGGCGGCGCGATCCTTGCCGATCGGATACGCATGCAGCGCCATAGCCTTGATGCTGATGTCTTCATCCGTAGCATGGCGACGAGGGGCCATCTGGGTGGGCTGGCCCGGGCCACCAACGATATAGTGGATGTCATGGATGCGGCAGGCAAAGAAGTGATCTTGATCGAGACGGTCGGGGTGGGCCAGGACGAGGTAGAGGTGGTGGGAACCGCTCATACCTGCGTGGTGGTGTCGGTCCCCGGGCTGGGCGACGAAGTGCAGGCGATCAAGGCTGGCATCCTGGAGATAGGTGACATCTTCGTCGTGAACAAGGCAGACCGAGAGGGCGCCAACCGGACCGCCACCGAGCTAGAGATGATGCTGCACATGGCCCCGGACACGGGGGGATGGTTGCCGAAGGTCTACAAGACCGTTGCCACGAAGGGGAAAGGGATCGTGGAACTAGTGGATGCGATCTTCGAGCACAAGGCGTTCTTGGATGAGCGCGATCTGCGAAAGAAAAAGGGGCGCGAACGAAGCGAGCGAGCGTTCCTGACGTTGCTCCAGGAGACGCTCGCGGCCAGGACCATCGAGCGGTTCAAGCGGAACGGCAGCATGAAGGAGCTGATCGAGCGAATCGCCGATCGGGAGCTTGACCCGTACACGGCAGTGGAGGAAGTGCTCGAAAGCATCGGGCTGTAGAGGGTAGCGCTCATGGATGTCTTGCAGGCGGGGGTGGGGGAGTTCACGGTTGAGGATCCCGACGAGCTCCGCGCCTTCATGAGAACCGAGAAGCGGCGGGAGATGGTGGACAAGGTCATGCCCGAAGCTGAAGCGGTCCGCCGCTATATAAAGGACGGCGATTACGTCAGCTTTGACTTTTCTTCCTTCACCCGCGGTCCGGCCTCCCTTGTCCGGGAGATTATCCGCCAACGAAGGCAGAACCTCTGGTTCGCTGCGAAGTTCACCCTTATGGAGAGTACGCTGCTGGCAGCCTCAGGCTGCTTGCGAGGGATCGATGTCGGATTCCTGGGACTAGGTAGTCTCATCGGCAAAGCGGTGGAGGAGGGGAGGATCAAAGTCACCGAGTGGACCAACGGCACCCTGACGCTGCGCCACCTGGCCGGGGCGATGGGGGTGCCGTTTCTGCCGAGCCGAAATCTGCTGGCTACCGACACACTGACCTATTCCGGCGCCAAGGTCGTTCAGGATCCATTCACCAGAAGGCCGATCGCGCTGGTCCCTGCTGTCAACCCCGACGTCGGCCTGGTGCATGTCCATCAATGTGACATCTATGGCAACGCCCGCTGCTTTGGCCCCGGGGTCTCGCCGCTGGAGACCGCGATGGCCTCCAAACGGACCATCATCTCAACCGAAGAGATCATTACCACCGACGATATCCGGAAGGAGCCATCGAAAACGACCATTCCGTACTATCTGGTAGATGCTGTTGTCTATGCTCCATTTGGCTGCCTGCCGGGCGGGGCGCAGGGAGTGTACGAGATGGATACGGAACACTTCCTGGAGTACATGGCCGCCTCTGGGGATGAGCAGAAGATGGTTGCGTATCTCGATAGGTATATCCACAGTGTCTCGTGCCACGAGGAGTTTTTGGAGAAGCGCGTGGGGGTGACGAAGCTCATGGACCTCAAGCGACAGGCGACGATCAAAGAGGGGTATCATTGATAGGGCGGGATTTTACCGAGTCGGAATTCATGATCTGCCAGTGTGCCCGCCTGATGGAGGATGGCAAGATCGTTTTCATCGGATATGGGATGCCGCAGATCGCCGCAATCCTGGCCCAGCGTCTTCACGCCCCTCGAATGGTCCAAATGTACGAGTTTGGCGCAGTGGGTCCGCTCCCCGCGACCCCCTTTGTTCGCTTCACGATGGGCGGGCCTCGCAACTGCTACAAGTCGCTTGCCTGGACCAACATGAACACGATCTTCGCCCAGGCCCAGCTTGGCATGGTCGATCTGGGTGTCCTCGGCGCAACCCAGATCGACCAGTTCGGCAACGTCAACTCGACCATGTTAGGCTCTGATTACACACGCCCGGAGAAGCGGTTTCCGGGGAGCGGTGGAGCTAACGAGGTGCTCACGCAGTGCTGGCGGACGGTGATTGTCATCATGCACGAGCGCCGGCGGTTCGTGAAGAAGGTAGACTTCGTGACGTCGCCCGGGTATCTTGATGGAACTCCGGGAGCGCGTGAACGGGCCGGGTTACCGAGGGAGACGGGGCCGTGGCGGGTGGTGACCTCCAAAGCCCTCTATGGATTCGATGAACAGAGCAAACGGATGAGCTTGCTCGGGGTGCTGCGTGGGGTCACCGAGGCTGAGGTGCTGAAGGAGATGGAGTTCGCGCCACTCGTCGGGGAGAAGGTCGAGCAGCTTGAGCCGCCGACGGCGGAGGAGCTCCGCGTCCTCCGGCACGAGATCGACCCTACTCGAGCGATTATCGGTAAAGCGGCGCGAGCGTAATCGGTCATTTTTGGATGTTTCTTCATTCACATTCACCCTGAGGCGGTCGAAAGGTGAGCGCTCCTGTCCTTCGACCCTTCGATGAGCTCAGGGCTCAATTACAAGGATGACCGGCTGGAACTTCGAAGGTCTCAGGGCGACCGTTTGTAAGATCCTTCTAGACGCATTACATCAGTTTTCGAGAACTCATCTGATGGAGACGAGGAGGGCTTGATGAGCCAAGGGACACGGCCTGTCTATCTGCTTGCTGGAGTTACCAACTTCAACCCGCCGCCGATCTGGGAGGAAGCCAGCGCTGAAGGCGGCAAGTCGCTGCAGCAATACTGGGAATCAGGAAGGCTTCAGGAGATCTACGCCGAATCCTTCCTCTGGAGAGGGTTTGAGCGCCTTGTCGCTGAGGCGGCTGTAAGCGGCGTAGATCTCTCTCGGGTGACGACCATCAACGTGGCCATCTCCTACACGCACGAGCTGGGCCAAACGACCGAAGCCGAGGTGGCCGAGGATTTCACCCGCCGCCTGGCCGGCAGCCCTCACCGCCAACTCTTCAAGCGCCCCCCGAAGATCCGCTGCACCCCGACACATGCGGCATCTTCCTCCGGCATCGTCCCGTTCAATGACGCTGTAGCGGATCTCGTCGAGCGCGGCGAAGAGATGTCGATGGTGGTCACCGGCGGCAACACCAAAGGGACGAACCGAAATCGGGCGAGGATCACGCCTGCGGAGACGACGGATATCTTCGCCAGCCTGGTTTCCCCCTTTGACCGAAAGGTTGCAAAGGCCAATATGCTGAAACTGGGAGCGGCCGCGCTGGGCCGTGCCTACCAACACGATTATGAGCTGGTGAAGGCGCTTGACAGATTCGTCTATGACCAGCGCCTCTTTACGCATGAGATGGCTCTCCGGAAGCTCTCCACCGCGCACGTGACGACACATCCGGATCAGATCCAGGACCGAACGATCTACTACCCCTTGAAATTGATCGGCGTGGCGCCCCAGAGCCTGGGGTATTCGGGGGTGGTCCTTTCTCATCAACCGCCAGCCAAAGAGCGGGGGGTCAGGCTCGCCGGAATCGGATGCGGGGTGGACCCCTCCAGCATCCGTGACCGGGAGACCCACCTCTTCTCCAGGGCGATGGAGGAGTGCGTGACGACCGCAATGAGACAGGCGCGGATCCCCGGGCTGTCTAGCCTGAAGGTCCTTGAGCACCACAACCCGTTTCCCGCCGTACCACTGACTGAGGTGGAGGTCATATTGAAGGCCCTGGGATACCAGGGGACCGTCACACACGCCCTCCTTAGCAACGACGTCGGGGTCAATGGCGGGCTCATCAAGGCTGGCCGCTCCGGGGGGGCGCTTGCGGGGCATGCGATTGCGCCAACCACCGTTCGCCTCACTTTCGAGGCGGCCAAGCAACTGCTAGGTGTGGGCGGCTATCCCGCCCTGGAGATGGGGCAGAACGAGGTCGCCTACGCCGGCATCAGTGGTGTAGGGGGGCATCATGCGTTTGATGGCTATACCATCCTGGCGGGCGGCAGGACCCAGGAGGTGGCAAAGCTCCAGATCGATCTGAAGCCGTTCGACCACGACCACTACAATTCCGTGGCTGAACGCGACCTCGATGAGCAAAAGGCCATGAGCGGTGCCAAGATCCCTGGCGGGATGACAGTCGCTTTTATCACATATCAGGAGACGAAGGCTGGACGCGACTACTTCGGAATCGCGCGAACACCCGACGGTCGCGACTTTCCCTTCACGGCGACCGCGGCGTTCTTCAGCCGCCTGCTCCAGACGGCCTATATCGGGACGCCCGTCCGGCTCTCCCCGACACTTCAGGCCATCGAGACCTAAGTGCTCTCTTTCGTAAGCCGGGAGGCACCTGTCATCCTCCCACCCTCCCCCCTTACACTCGCCTTCACTCATCAGGGGAGAAGGAATGGATGAAGGAAACTCACTTTTCGCCTCGCATGAAGAGAAGGAAGGAATGAGGGGAATGGAAGGATAGCGTAGGTGCCTCAGAAAACCATGCTCCTACAGATCGAAGATCTCCGGATCGCGTTTGGGGGAGTCAACGCGCTGGCTGGGGTGAGTTTGGAGGTCAAGCGTGGAGAGATCTTCTCGCTGATCGGTCCGAACGGCGCCGGGAAGACGGTCCTCCTGAACTGTGTCAGTGGACTTTACAAGCCCCAGGCGGGGCGGATTCTCTATAACGGCAACGACATCAGTTCGTTAAGGCCCCACCAGCGAGCCCACCTCGGGATCTCTCGTACCTTCCAGAAGATCGAGCTCTTTAGCGGCATGACTGTTTTAGACAATATTCGCCTGGGGCGACATGTCCACATGAAGACCGGCCTGCTTGGCGGCGCGGTCTATTTGGGAAGGGCGTCTCGGGAGGAGGTCGAGCATCGCGAATTCATCGAACGGGAGATCATCGACCTCCTCGAGATCGAGCACATCCGGGATACGGTGGTCGGGATGCTGGCCTATGGTCTCCAAAAGCGGGTCGAACTGGCGCGGGCGCTGGCCTTGAATCCCACGCTGATTCTGCTGGATGAACCGATGGCGGGGCTGAACCTCGAGGAGACCGAGGACATGGCCCGGTTTATACTGGACATCAATGAGGCAGAGCGATGGCGAGTCACGTGTATCCTGGTTGAGCACGATATGGGTGTCGTCATGGATATCTCCAACAGGGTCGCCGCCCTGAACTTCGGCGAAAAGATCGCGGAGGGGAGCCCGCAGGAGGTCCAGGCGGACCCGGCTGTGATTAAGGCGTACCTCGGAGAGGTCGAGGACCTCTATGCGACGCGCCGCT